>JBFYVZ010000283.1:0-5038 GCA_041298995.1 Desulfobacteraceae bacterium | reverse complement strand
TCCATAAAAAACACTTTTGCAATAATTACAACAGAAGCGACTGAACCTGTAAACAAAATTCACAACAGGATGCCGGTAGTTCTTGACAAAAAAGTTTATGGAAGCTGGCTAAATCCGGACGAAAACAACCCGAAAATATTAAGAGAAATCATACAGGAAGGCAGAATATTGGGTTTAAACGGATATCCCGTATCCAAAAGGGTCAATTCAGTTTCAAACAATGATCCTTCCTGCATTGAGCCTGCAGACAATAATAATTGACCGTATTTTTCATTTGTAAAAGAATGCATGTTAATCCTGTAAATCCTGTCTGATAATAGAATATGCGAATAACAAACTGGTATGTCATAACAGGAGCCCCCTGTTCAGGAAAGACATCCGTGATATCCCGGATCGAACAGCTTGGATACAGGGTTGTCCACGAAACCGCGCGCGCATATATAAATGATGAGTTGAGGAAAGGTAAAACCCTCGATGAAATAAAAGAGGATATGTTCATATTTGAAAGCAGCATCTTTTACAGGAAGATTAAGATAGAAGCCGCCCTTCCTGACAAGGCCATATTTTTTTTTGATCGGGCAATCCCGGACAGCATAGCCTATTTCAGGTTTGCCGGGCTTGATCCTAAAGAGCCTGAAGAAAAGAGTGCTGATATACGCTACAGGAAAATATTCTTATTCGACAGGCTGCGGATAAAACACGATGAGGTCCGCAATGAAAACGAAGAGGATTCCATCCTGATTGAACGGCTCATAGAAGAGACCTATCTAAATCTTAGATATGAAATTATTCGAGTCCCGGTTTTGCCCCTTGAAAGGCGCGTCGACTTTATTCTCGAAAACCTGTGAGATTGAAAGCGTTTAACATAAAATTACTTTGATTCAGCAATGGAAGTAGAAGAGATGTTTCCGTTCTTATTTGAAATTTTATATGAACCGGCTTGTATATTAAAAATATGCACCTCATCATTAAGCCGTCCCTCCAGAAAATCCTCGGTCACCTCAAGATCGTACCGGTTTTGTAAATTCAGCCAAAACTGTGGCGACATACCAAAAAACCGCCCAAGCCGAAGAGCGGTATCCGCAGTAATTGATCTTTTCCCATGCACAATTTCATTTATGCGCCTGGGAGGCACACTTATATCCTTTGCCAGTCTGTACTGACTGATTCCCATGGGATCTAAAAATTCTTCCATAAGAATTTCGCCGGGATGGATAGGATGAAGTTGCTTGTTTTTCATATTGACTCCTAATGATAATCTGTTATTTCAGCATCATACACATCACCATCACTCCACTTGAAACAAATCCGCCATTGGTCGTTTATGCGTATGCTATGTTGGCCTTTCCGGTCACCTTTCAAAGCCTCCAATCGGTTACCCGGTGGAGTGCACAGATCATTTATTTCGGGAGCAGAATCAAGAATAACCAGTTTTTTGCGGGCAATATGCTGAACATTCTGCGGTAATTTCTGCGGTAATTTGACTGAAAGTCGCCTGTTGAATATTTTTTCAGTCTCTTTATCCCGGAATGATTTTATCATTGAAAGAATAGTAACGCAACCCGATAATAACGTCAAGCATTAAGCTCACCATTAAGCTCATCAATAGATCCGATTTCAGCCTGTTATGACACGCAGGAATACGCATTTAAGATAATAGGTTTCGGGCATGGAGAGAAGAAAGGGGTGATCCTTGCACTGGGTACGCTTTTCTATCACCTGGACTCTGCGCTGGGCATCGGAGGCGGCTTCTGTCAATATATTCAGAAAAGCATTTTCGTCTATATTCTGAGAGCAACTGCAAGTAACAAGAAGTCCTCCGGAGTTTAATAGTCGCATCGCCCGCAGATTAATCTCCTTGTACCCTCTTTCGGCAGCTTCAACATGTGCCCTGCTTTTTGCGAATGCAGGAGGATCGAGCACTATAGTATCGAATTTTCTTTTCTGACCGTCATAAAGTTTGAGGCGATCAAAAACATTATCAGTCTCAAATTGAATGTTTGTTATCCCGTTTAACAGGGCGTTTTTTTTTGCAAGCTCAATTGCCGATTCCGAGATGTCAATTGCCTCAACCTTTTCACAGGACCTTGCCATATTCAACGCAAACCCGCCGGCGTAGCAAAAACAGTCAAGCCCTGCTCCGAAGGAGAGTCTTCCGGCAAGAGCCCGGTTTTCTCTCTGATCAAGAAAAGCGCCTGTCTTCTGGCCGGAAGAAGGATGAAAATAAAATTTAAGGCCGTTTTCAAGACATATTATCTCACCGGGATCTTCTCCTTTTAATACTGATACCTGCCGCGGCAATCCTTCCAGATCTCTCACTTTACCGTCGTTTCTTTCAATAATCGAAACCGGATTTATAAGCTCGGACAGTATTTCGGCGATGAGGCCTTTTATTCTCTCCGATCCCTGGCAAAGTGTCTGGATTGAAAGAACCTCTTTGTATCTGTCCACGATAACGGAAGGGATTCCGTCCCCTTCCCCGTTTACGAGCCTGCAAACTTCGGTCTCTGATACAGTTTTTTCCCGCAGCGCAATGGCCACCTTCAGACGATTCAGCCAGAACCCCCTGTTGACTATCTCATCTAAAGTCGTGACCAGGCGCAGAGCTATCTGGGATTTATCGCTGTAAAAGGCCTTGCCGAAAAACTTTCCTTTAACATCGCAAAGATCGACAATAGCTCCGCCTTCGGCCCGGCATTCCCGCAGGTCACTCCTGTAAATCCACAGGTGCCCAGCCCTGACTCTCTCAGTTGCTCTCTTTGAAATGATAGCTTTCTGATCGCTCAATTTATTCCCTTTAAAAGACCACTCTTCTCTTTTTCAGTGAGATAACGCCAGCAACCCTCTTTAAAATTATCGAGTCTTATGTTTGAAATTCTTATTCTTTTTAACTCCTTAACCCTGTTTCCGACTTTTTCGACCATACGCCGTATCTGCCTGTTTCTGCCTTCTTTTAGAACAATCCGGAACTTATCCCTGGCGATCCTTTTTACCTGCGCCGGTCTTGTCCTGCCATCCGGCAGATGAATGCCGGAGACCATTTTATCGAGCGCGTCATCTTCAACAGGTTTTGATACAACAACCTCGTATTCTTTTTCATGGTCAAAGGAAGGGTGTGAAAGAATATTATGAAGTCTTCCGTCATTAGTTAAAAGAAGAAGCCCGGTAGAATCCTTGTCAAGACGCCCTATAGGGTAGATGCGCTCAGGTATGTCAATAAGATCAAGGACAATTTTTCCTCTCCTCTCCCGGCTGCATGTAGTAACATAACCTTTCGGTTTGTTAAGTGCGATATATATCAGATTATTTTTTACCTCTATCCGGTTCCCGCCGACTTCAACAATATCCTTTTCAGGATCTATTTTTGATCCTAGCTCTTTAACAACAAACCCGTTAACCTTTACGCCGCCGGATACTATAAGTTCTTCGCCATGTCTTCTCGAACAAAAACCTGCTTCCGATAAAAATTTTTGAAGCCTCATAATCATAGGGCTCTCGCCATTTTGTTTCAGAGTTGAACGAAAATTTTCTGACAGAATAAACAGGATATTTTTTCACCGGATTGTCTTTCTCGCCGCAGGCGATTGCTTACTGTCTGTAAGGCTTCCGGCCGGACAGCAACAATCCTGTTCATCCTGTTAATCCTGTCTAAAAAAACCTTGTCATGATCTGTAGTCGGCATTTATCTTAACGTAATCGATGGAAAAATCGCAGGTGAGAACCGACGCTTTGCCCTTTCCCGTTTTCAAATCTACCGTTATCGAGAACTCGTGCTTCTTCAGCACTTTTGTCGCTTCCGTTTCGGCGGCATCACCGCAACTCATGCCGTTTTTTACCATCAACACATCGTCGAAACTGATATCCACAAGCCCCGGATCAAATTCAACCCACGATCTTCCTGCAGCGGCAAGAATCCTTCCCCAGTTTGCGTCTTCACCGAACAAGGCTGTCTTAACAAGATTTGAATTGGCTACGGTTTTTGCAATTTTTCCGGCGTCACTTGCGCTTGCCGCGCCTTTCACAATAACATCCACCAGTTTTGTCGCGCCTTCGCCGTCTTTGACGACCATTCTGGCAAGAGCTATAAGAACTTCGTCAAGTATTCTACGGAAATACTCCTTATCCTGGGAACTTTTTACCTTCGCGCCAGACATTCCATTTGCCATAACGAGAACCGTGTCGTTTGTGCTTGTATCTCCGTCAATTGTTATCCTGTTAAAGGATTTTTCCACTGAAGATGCCAGAGCTTCTTTAAGAAAATCCGGCGAAGCACCTGCATCAGTACAGACAAAACAGAGCATTGTGGCCATATCCGGACATATCATTCCGGCGCCTTTTGCTACTCCTGTAATATTGAAACCGGATCCTCCAATCTTGCCGCTTCTTGAAACAATCTTCGGGGCCGTATCGGTTGTCATAATGGCTTGTGCAAAATCATTTATGCCGCCGGGGGAAAGCGATTTCACAAGTTCCGGAACAGCGGCCTCTATCTTATCCAAGGCAAGCGGTTTTCCAATAACACCCGTCGATGCAACAAGAATCAGTTCTTCAGATATTCTCAGTCCATATGCGGCAAGTCTTGCTTCAGATACGGCATCTTTCATACCCTGATCGCCGGTGCAGCAGTTTGCGCTTCCACTGTTTGCTATGACAGCCCTGCATACGCCACTTCTTATTCTCTCCCTGTCGAGAAGAACCGGCGCCGCCTGTACTCTGTTTTTTGTAAATACTCCGGCGACATTGGCGTTAACTTCCGAACAGATTAGTCCGAGATCTTTCTGATTGTTTTTTTTAAGGCCGGACACAACGCCGGAAAATGAAAAGCCTTTGCAAAGAATTTTTTTCATAATCAAATAACATTCCTATAGTTAGTGTCCATCCGGAAACTAAATTTGGACACATGTAAGTTTCCAATTCGGAAATAGGCAATTTTGGGCAAGCTCAAGAAAATCAAGGGATTGCGCGGAGACATACGCTTTGTATGTCGCACAAGAAATCCCGCAGATTGACACAGAGATCGCACAAAAGGGCCATTTCC
>JBFYVZ010000271.1:0-5965 GCA_041298995.1 Desulfobacteraceae bacterium | reverse complement strand
TCTATCTTTCAGCACTTCGTCACATCGGGTAGTTATGATTTTTGCTTTACGGTTTACAGCCGTTTAGGAAAGAGGGAAGAGGATACCAGGAAGTCCGATAGTTAGTATCAAGATGAAGGAGGTGGGAAAGGGCGGGGTCCAGAATAAAACTGACCCCGCCAGTTCGCCCAAGATGAGAAATTGAAAGCGATTGTTTCAGTGAAAGTACTGCTGTTTTTGGTCAACACTTGGTCAACACTTTACGGAAAACACCTCTCTTTTTCCCCTGATGTCCCAGTGCTTCCTAATTTACATAAGGATTTATAATCATAAAGTAAACCATTGTTCCCAGCATGTCCCCATGACCCCCTAAAATGCTCCATTTTTACATTGAGGGGGTAGTGGGCGACGTCCGTGCCGGTTCAAGTCCGGCCTTCGGCACCATTAATAATATCAAAGGGTTAGCTCAGAAACGGGCTAACCCTTTTGTTTTGGTTTAAGGGTTCGGTCACTGTTGTAGTCACCGTCTGCTCAAATACCCCCGCAAAATATCGACAACTCAATTCCCTCGCGACGGTAAGATCTGTTGTGTGTTCAAAATTTGGCGATTTGCTTTCGATATGACTTGCCGGCAGGCAGGAAGTTTCTGAATCAGGTATGAGTCGGATCCGAAGAATGGGTGAGGAGTTCCGATTGCATAACTTCCGACATGATGATATTATTTTTTATGTCTTGAAGCGGTCTTTTATTTTCCTTGTGGTGACAATGGCATGATCGCCAAAAGGTAAAAGACGAAAAAATTTTGGTAATATATTGAAAGATTAGAGAAATATCTTTTTGAAAAATTTATTGGGAAAATACTGGTTTTTTATCGGCATAATAGCAATGATTTGCATTGCTCTCTTTCTGCCTTTTGTGGGAATGTTTGTAAAAAAATTCAAAATCTTAAGTTTTGGAATCTTTATCTCCTTCCTTTTCACAGGATTAACTATTGAAACCAGTCATATACTTAAAGAGTTACAAAATATAAAAGTTCATGGAGCAGCGCTTTTTTCCTCTCTTATTTTTTTCCCCGTTCTTGCTTATTATCTTGCTCATTCCTTTTTCAGCAGCTCCCCGGATTTTGTGATCGGCGCTCTTATCATCGGGGTAGCTCCCGTGACTATAGCATCCGGAACCGTCATGACTTCAATTGCTCTGGGAAACGTGCCCCTGAGCCTGTTCATTTGTGTACTGGGAAACCTTTTTTCAATTTTAACTATCCCTCTCATGGTTAATCTCATTCTTAAATTAGGAGAAGTATCAATTACTCTCCCAATTGCGAAAATGCTGATTGAATTATCTGTTACAGTGCTTCTTCCCGTCCTTCTTGGTCAGGCTCTCAGGATAAAGCTTAAAAGTAAAATAGCTTCCGCAAGAAGTGGCATATCTATCTTCAATCAAAGCATAGTTTTATTGATAATACTCAATGCCTTATCAAGCTCAATTGATGGAATTCTTCATGCGGGATCAATGCTTTTGTTAATTTTTCTGTTCATGATTTGTCTCCATTTGCTAATTATTTTAATAAACAGGTTTATTGCATGGCTTCTTCGTCTGGACCTTCCTTCCACGGCGGCATTTACGATTCATACATCGCAAAAAACATTAACTGTTTCATATCTGGTATGGGCGGGTTATTTCGCAGCAAAATTTCCAATGGCATTTATTCCGGCAATAGCCTATCATCTGACGCAAATGGTCATGGATACTTTTGTTGCTCACTGGTTCAGAAGAAAAAGTGAAACGGCAAAGCTTGAGTATGAAATAAATGATCATGCTCTTGCAAAATCCAATACATAGTGTCCATTATCAAACAGCATCTGGATATATGAGAGTTTTCAATTTGGAAACAGGCAATTAGAGGAGGTAATTACGGAAAACAAAATTAAATCGATTGTTGTCCTGGGTCTTGGCAAGGTTGGTTCGCTTGTTGCCATACTGCTTAAGGAAACCGGTTTCGATGTGACTGGCGCGGACATCGACGACTCAACAGATGTACCGGTAAAAAAGCTGAAAATAGACCTTTTAAAACCTGATTCACTGCAACATGTGTTGGAGGGATTTGACGCGGTCATCTCATGCCTTCCCTACAACTTTAACAAAAATACGGCTTTGGTCGCCCATAAACTCGGCCTGCACTATTTTGACCTGACTGAGGATCTGGAAACAAGTAAAGCAATTATTAAAATGGGCAAAAAGGCCAGGACTATTATGGCTCCCCAGTGCGGACTTGCTCCGGGATTTATTGCCATTGCCGGAGCATCTCTTGCCGAAGCTTTTGAAAAAATCCGCAATATCAGACTTCGCGTCGGCGCCCTTCCTCAACACCCTACAGGTCTCCTCGGATATGCATTCAACTGGTCTCCTGAAGGGGTTGTGAACGAATATCTTAATGACTGCGAGGTAATAGAAGACGGGCATCGGAAACTGGTATCTCCGCTGGAGTGGCTGGAAACTCTTGTAATTAACGGCGTGCAGCTGGAAGCATTCACCACATCCGGTGGAATTGGCAGTATGTGCGAAACGTACGGGGGAAGGGTAGAAAACCTGGACTACAAGACGATCCGGTATCCGGGTCATGCCAACCTCATGAATTTTGTTTTTCACGAACTTCTGATGCGGCAGGACAGGATAAGAACCGGTGAAATACTGGTCAATGCCAAACCACCCGTGAAAGAGGATGTTGTATATATTCATGCTTCTGTTGAAGGATGGAAAAAGGGGTTTCTCTCCCGTGATGAATTTGTCAGAGCTTATTACCCGATGGAAATAGCCGGGCTTAAATGGAGAGCTATTTCATGGACTACCGCAGCCTCTGCCTGCGCGGTTATTGAGATGGTCAATAGCGGCGACTTGCCGGCAAGGGGCTTCTTAAAACAGGAGTCAATTCCCCTTGATAAGTTCATGAAAACGTCGAATGGCCGGCTTTTTGACGGACAGCCCCACGGAGGGAAATGTCAGCAAAAGATTCTTCTGGCTTTAAAATGATATTTACGGGGTGTTCCGCAAATTCCTCCCCGGGGACTTGCGCCCCCAATCTTTATGAAAAACAAAAAGGCGGCCTGTTAAAGTGAAAAAAACGATAATAGTAAATGATAAGATGCAGAGAAACTTCAGGTATGTATTAACGGAGCCTGTCGGCAGGAATTTTGACGTAGAATTTAAACCGGAGCTTACCCCGGAACAAATGCTTGAATTAGGTATATTTGGTGGAAAATACATGACCGATTGTCAAAAAGAGTTCCCAGCGTCATGGTTTAAACGAGCAAAGCTTTGTTCAGAAAGGCACGACCCAAAGTTAAATTACTTTGGTGAAAACGCAAGTCAACCGCTTTCTGTCTGGAGAAAAAAAGGATGGATTTATCCTGATGATCCCCGCGGATGGTTTCAGTGGTATTGCCGTTATTATATGGGCAGGCGCCTGCCTGGTGAAGATAAGCGCCAGATAAGGCGATGGAAGGCAATTCAAAGGCACATTGCTCAGATCAGGAAAAACTGTACTGAGCCCGGCGCCGGATGCAGGCCGAAACAGCGACAAGCTATTCTTCACTGGGCCTATGATAGCAGAAAGCTTTGAAGGAGAGATGCAAAATGGGTAAAAAAGATAAAAAGATTATAATCATTGCGCAGTGCCTTGTTAATCCTTACTGTCGCGTACACATCCTTGGGCAGAATTTTTCTTTGTCCAAGGAGATTGTCGATTATCTCATGGAAAAAAAAGTAGGAATTATACAGTATCTTTGTCCGGAGACTACCGTTATGGGACTTATGCGTAATCCTCAGGGCAGGCAACAGTACGACAGCATTTTCTTTCGCAATCATTGCAAGGAACTTCTAAAGACCCCGATGCTGATGGTCAGAGAATTTCTTAAGAATAATTATCGTTTAACCTGTTTCCTGGGTTTGGAGAACAGCCCTACCTGCGGCATTCACTGGGGTAAGCATAAAATAAATAGATACCAGACAGAATCTCCCAATCCGGTGGATAACCCATCCCCGGATGAGCCTGTGTTGATGGGTATCATGGCCGAAATATTATCGGAGGAACTGGCTAAGGAAAATATCAAGGTTCCGTTCATTGATTTTCCCGCAATGTCCCAGCAAGATTCTGAAAAAAGAAGGGTTTTCTGGAAATATTTGCGTAATACGGTAGAACCGAACTTTATTGATAGTGAACATGGGTATCGGGAGATCTGACACCAAGAGACGACATGAAAAGGATTGTGATGATGAAATCTCTCGACAACATGCCGGCAACCATTGAATTCCGGCTGAACTGGGAACACAACGGCATACGACACACCGACTGCCGGCATGCGCAGCGGGTCAATTTCTGGCGCGACATCAGAAGGGCTGCCGGTATGACTATGACCGAAGCCAGCGGGCGGCATGCTTACCGCCGGGTTCTGAGATCCTCAAGAATGGCCAGAATCTCAGGCCCGTGTTTTTCCGGGGCCTCCACGTGGCCCCATCCTTTTGATACTTGAAAAAGGCCGTCATATGCGGAGTCGTGGTAGGTCTTCATCATGTGGGGAATTTCCTGTTCATCAAGCATGGAATCCAATATCTGGGCCTCAACCAAGTTGTCCAGCACGGCGATTTTCCTGAACTCATCCATCTCTTCTCTCCAGTCCAACACAGATTTTTGGTCTTTTTAATATCTATAGTGAGTGTCATAAATATGTTCCGTTTGGGCATGTGTGCGATGCGATCCGCAGTAATAATGCCGAACCTTTCGTCAATCCGCCATAGACATTTGGCGGACATCCATGGAAACCGCGCAGCCCAAAATACCGCCGTTTATACATCGAATATTGTTCTTCGAAATTCGATGTACGACATTCGATATTCTTATGAATAGATTCAATCGGAACATTATTCTGACAACTGCTATAAGAGCGCAGGGCATTATGCCTCAGAGAAGAGATGAATGAAAAAATGGCGCATTACGCAAAGAAATACGGTGTAAAAACATTATTTCTTAGCGTAATAGTCTGTGTACCATTCTACAAACCGCTTAATTCCTGTTTCCAGTGGAGTCTGCGGCTTGAACCCGACATCAATCATCAGATCATCAACATCGGCATAAGTTGAAACAACATCCCCGGGCTGAAGATCAAGAAATTCCTTTGTTGCTTTTCTCCCGAGGGTCTCTTCGATGGTTTTTATAAATTTTATCAGTTCAACCGGGCTGTTATTTCCTATATTGTAGATCCTGTATTTTGCATATGATGTGCCTGGATCAGGGTTTTCTCCGTTCCATTTGGGATCAGGCTCCGGAACTTTTTTCATGATTCTCACAACCCCTTCAATGATGTCATCTATATAGGTAAAATCCCGCGTCATTTTACCGTGATTGAAAATCTTTATGGGCTTTCCCTCGAGGATAGCGCTTGTAAAAAGAAAAAGCGCCATATCCGGACGCCCCCACGGTCCGTAAACCGTAAAGAACCGAAGACCCGTGCAAGGGAGCCCGAAGAGATGGCTGTAAGAATGGGCCATGAGTTCATTCGCTTTTTTGGTGGCTGCATATAAGGAAACGGGATGATCAACGTTGTCATGAACGGAAAATGGCATTTTTGTGTTCGCGCCATACACTGAACTTGAAGAGGCAAAAACAAGATGTTTTACCCCGCTGTGTCTGCAGCACTCAAGAATATTGGTAAAACCGACTATGTTGGCATCGATATATGCGTGCGGATTTTTCAATGAATATCTGACGCCTGCCTGCGCAGCAAGATTCACCACAACATCAAACTTTTTGTTTTCAAATACTCTTTCGAGATCCTCTTTTCCGGCAATATCCGTCTTAACAAATGCAAATTTCCCGTATGATAAAAGCCGGGCGAGCCTCGCCTCTTTCAGACTCACATCATAATAATGATTCATGTTGTCTATGCCGGTTACTTCAATACCGTCTTTTAACAGTCTTGAACAAAGGTGA
>JBFYVZ010000269.1:0-9417 GCA_041298995.1 Desulfobacteraceae bacterium | reverse complement strand
GGAAATGGCCCTTTTGTGCGATCTCTGTGTCAATCTGCGGGATTTCTTGTGCGACATACAAAGCGTATGTCTCCGCGCAATCCCTTGATTTTCTTGAGCTTGCCCAAAATTGCCTATTTCCAGATTGGAAACGACGGCTTCGGGAATATGGGGGGACATGGAGTCATGCAAGTTATATCACCTGAACCCTTGCTCCCCCGAATTCCTGAACCCTTTTTTTACCCCCTCAAGCCAACGGAATATGATTAAATTTCTCTTGCGACGCATTGCAATGATCATTCCTACTTTTATAGGCATGACGCTGCTGACGTTTGCCCTGATCCACCTGGTCCCCGGAGATCCTGTAGAACTGATTGCAGGCGAGCGGGGAATAACCCCGGAACGTCATGCGGCGCTGAGGTCGGAACTGGGACTTGATAAACCTCTTATTATCCAGTACGGCAATTATATCTGGTCCATTTTTCACGGGGATCTGGGCAAATCAATCGTTACCAAACAGCCGATATTGAAAGAATTCCTGACCCTTTTTCCTGCAACAATGGAACTGTCGTTCTTTGCAATGATTTTTGCCGTAACTTTGGGGCTTCCGGCAGGTATTATTGCCAGTGTCAAGCGAGGATCCTTTTTTGATCATTCCGTGATGGGGCTTTCGCTTGCCGGCTATTCCATGCCGATTTTCTGGTGGGGTCTGCTCCTGATTCTGTTTTTCTCGGTTTTTCTGGGCTGGACTCCCGTTTCGGGACGATTATCGGCTCTTTTCTGGATCGATGCTGATACGGGCTTCATGCTGATCGATGCCCTTAAATCGGACGAAAAGGGGACTTTTGTGTCTGCCATACGCCATCTGATTCTGCCTTCCATCGTTCTTGGCACGATACCTCTTGCGGTGATTGCACGAATGACGCGTTCCGCAATGCTCGAAGTGCTCACGGAAGATTATGTCCGCACCGCGCGAGCCAAAGGCTTGTCTCCTTTTCGAGTCATTATGGTGCATGCTCTGCGCAATGCGCTGATTCCTGTAATTACAGTTATAGGTCTTCAAACCGGCGTGCTCCTTGCCGGGGCAATTCTGACTGAAACAATTTTTGCATGGCCGGGCGTGGGTAAATGGATTGTGGAATCAATCAATCGCCGTGACTACCCTGCGGTGCAGGGAGGTATTCTGCTCATTTCAAGCCTGGTCATACTGGTCAATCTGGGAGTCGACATGCTGTATGGTGTTGTCAATCCACGAATAAGGCACTATAAGTAGCAGGCAACCATGTCGGAATCTCTTTCCATAGAAAATCATTTATCAGCTCAGCTGCACCCTGTTAAAGAGTTCTGGCTTTATTTTTGCGAAAACAAGGGCGCACTGGCCGGTTTCTGTTATATTCTGCTTATTGTTTTTGTTGCTCTGATGGCCCATTATATTGCGCCCCACGGTCCGTTTGAGCAGTATCGCCACGCAATCCTCACGCCTCCGGCCTGGATGGAAGGCGGCACATGGAAATTCCCGCTGGGAACTGACGACGTAGGACGGGATATGCTTTCCCGGCTTATACATGGCGCGCGGCTGAGTCTTTTGGTGGGAGTAATAGTGGTCACCATTTCTCTTGCGGCCGGTATCCTGTTGGGAATAGTTTCAGGCTATGTCGGCGGTTACTTTGAGACTATGATCATGCGCCTCATGGATATCATGCTGGCATTGCCGAGTCTCTTGCTTGCCATGGCCATTGTTACAATTCTCGGTCCAAGTCTCGAGAACGCAATTTTAGCCATCGCAGTCGTTGTTCTCCCCCATTACGTCCGCCTGACACGAGCCGCGGCAATCACCGAAAAAGCCAAAGATTATGTTACTGCATCGAGAGTATGCGGAGCAGGAGCACTGCGCCTGATGTTTATTGTGATTCTGCCCAATTGCATGGCCCCCCTGATTGTACAGGCCACTCTTGGTTTTTCGACGGCAATCCTTGACGCGGCGGCGCTTGGCTTTCTCGGCATGGGAGCGCAGCCGCCCATACCGGAGTGGGGCGCAATGCTCGCCAATGCTCTCCAGTTTGTACAGCGGGCGTGGTGGGTGGTTACTTTCCCCGGACTGGCAATTTTTTTTACAGTGCTCGCTTTCAATCTTGCGGGCGACGGACTTCGTGATGCTCTGGACCCTAAATTGAAACGATAATGAATCTTCTCGAAATAGAAAATCTCTCTGTTGATTTTTCCGGCTTTATGGCTGTTGATGATTTCAATCTGACCATCGGGGAAGGTGACGTGATCGGAATCGTCGGTGAATCAGGATCGGGCAAGAGTGTCGCACAGTTGGCACTGATGGGACTGATACCTTATCCAGGCAAGGTTTCCGCTCAAAAACTTCTTTTCAGAGGCAATGATCTTCTGGACATATCCCGCGGCAAACGCCGCGCGCTTGTCGGGAAAGATATCGCCATGATCTTTCAGGAGCCCATGACAAGCTTGAATCCCTGTTTTACAGTGGGCTACCAGATTATGGAGACATTGAAAGTTCACGAAGGCGGCAGCAAGGCATTGCGTAAGAAACGGACCGTCGAACTGCTGGAACAGGTCGGCATCCCGACGCCAAAGGAGCGAATCAACAGTTTTCCTCATCAGCTATCGGGCGGAATGAACCAGCGGGTTATGATCGCCATGGCCATCGCATGCAATCCGCGCCTTTTGATTGCAGACGAACCTACCACCGCGCTGGATGTAACAATTCAGGCACAGATACTGGATCTGCTGCTTGATCTGCAGAACAAAAAGCAGATGGCTTTGATACTTATAACTCATGACATGGCGGTTGTGGCTGAAACAGTTGAGCATGTTGTTGTAATGTATGCAGGTCAGGTTGTTGAAAAGCATTCTGTTGATGCAATATTTTCCAATCCTCGCCATCCATACACAGCGGCCTTGCTCGATGCGCTGCCTGAAAGAAGCCGGGGATTGAAGCGTCTTCCGACTATCTCAGGTGTTGTTCCCGGAAGGTATGACCGCATCCCGGGCTGTATTTTCAATCCCCGCTGCAGATATTCAGCCCCGGTATGCAGAGCCGAAAGGCCCCGGCTGGCAACGGATGACGCCGGGGTAGTCCGTTGCCATTTTCCGCTTTCAGATGGAGTGCCGCAAAATGGATAGCGAAGCAATTATCACCGCCGACAATCTGAAACGGTACTATAAAATCCGGATGGAAGGATTTTTTTCCAAATCTTCCGTTCTGAAAGCGCTCGACGGCGTTTCGTTTACAATAAATGGGAGCAAAACACTTGCCGTAGTCGGTGAATCGGGCTGCGGCAAAACGACTCTTGCACGACTTGTAACAATGATTGAATTGCCCACGTCAGGCCGGTTTGAGATTAAAGGGATAAACGGGACGACAAAAAATGACAAGGAAAAAAAAGAATTGCACAAACTTGTGCAGATCGTATTTCAGGATCCCTACGGCTCCCTTAATCCACGCAAAAAGATCGGATCAATACTTGAAGAACCGCTCATAATCAACACCATGCTCAATGCATCCCAGCGCCGTGAAGCCGCCCACGAGATGCTGGCCAAAGTGGGTCTGACCCGGGAACAGTACAACCGCTATCCCCATATGTTTTCAGGCGGCCAGCGCCAGCGCATCGCAATTGCGCGCGCCCTGATGCTGAAACCCGCTCTTGTTGTGGCAGACGAACCCGTATCCGCACTTGACGTATCGGTTCAGGCCCAGGCGCTTAACCTTCTCAAGGATCTGCAGGACGAAATGAATCTCGCATATCTTTTTATATCCCACGACCTCGGAGTTGTCCGGCATATATCGGATGATCTGCTGGTGATGTATCTCGGAAGGCCGGTGGAGCAGGGGAGAAAAACGGATATTTTCAAAATGCCGCTCCATCCCTATACACGTGCGCTGATGGGCTCCATACCCAGCGTTAATAAAAATATGCGAAGAAAACGGATACGGCTGACCGGAGAAATTCCATCGCCTTTGAATCCACCTTCAGGTTGCGCTTTTCATAAGCGATGCGTCTTCATGCGCGAGATATGTACTGTCCAAAGGCCGGAACTGAGGCTGATCGAGGAAAGGCTGATTGCATGCCATCATGCCGAAAAAGTCGCCGCAATACCCTTCTGATAAATGTTTATCAGCTCGGCAGCGGCAACAGAGTTGTCTTTGGCAAGTGATGAAACGGCCAAGATCAACTCTTTGCCGAGATTGGAGAGCGCAATTTGCGACCTTCAATCAGGATGTAATGGGATTGCGTGTTAAACCCTTTGCTTTTTCAGAACATGGCATACTGATGCTTTCTTCTGTATTAAAAAAGTGAAAGGGCTATTCAGATAAACAAATAATGAGACTATTTACAAAGCTCCGCCGGGTATTTCTCGACAATGAAGGGTTCAGGAGGGAGCTTGATGAATTTAAGAGGATCACAGAGGATAGGTTCCAGATTGTTTTTGGAACCCCGGATCACTTATTGGTAATAGAGAGTAAGCCGGGGAAGAAAATAGAATTTACGGTCAAGGAAAAGATTCGTAAATATTCGAAAAAAATGATAAATCTGGAAAACAGAGAACCATCCCGGTGAAACCCGGCAGCAGGTAGGAATACAGGGCCCAAATATCCTTTGACAAAATCCGGTTAAAAGATAAATAAAATACAAATTATTGTGCATATATTTTTTTATCTTTTAATATATCCCATATCAATCAGTTTCCGCACAACCAGTTCTGTTTCACCCATACTATTATAAATTAATTTTGAACTGATTGTAGCCGATGATATGGCATCAACCTTTGGATTAAAATGCCTCTCTTTTAAAAGCGACTTTCCTTTAAAATTATTTTGCATTTTATTTATATCTTTTTCATTCCAATCTTCATTGTCCAGTTTTGAAATTGAAATTGGAATAAATTGTATAAATTTACCCGTATCATCAAAACTGTATATATAAAACACATCATGACAGTCAACACATGGTATTTTCCGGGCAACAACACGCGCAAATATGGGTCTCTTTGACCCGCGTAGAAAGCCTCTGTATACATCTCCCAATTCTTTCAAGTTTATTTTTTCAATTTTATCGGGGTGTTTTCCTTTTACAGCCAGGCTCTGACTTACTTTTTTCATCAATTCATTTTCAGTAATCGGAAGCACAAGCTCTTCCTGCACCTTGTCATCCTGCTTATTATTCAGCGCTGCAACTGATTTAGATGTACTCATTTTAAAAGCGGTGTTTACCATTGAAAAGAGTTTATCCGTATCTTCGAGTCTTCCCAGATAAGAATCCAAAACAAGAAGGCGCCCGTTATCATATGGCCGCGCAAAAATAAAAAAAGGTGTTGGAGGTTCACCGACAAGCTGATGAAATTCATATTTATCATCCGGTATTAATGGAAACATGTACTTCTTTTCTTCAAAAGCGATATCACTTTCATTATTTCCCACGGCTATTCCAATTATCTTTACACTGTTTTTCAGTTCAGCGTCTTTCTCAATTCTGGCGAATAATTCATTTATATATGACCTCATATATTGACAGGACGCTCAGTAAACATTTAAAACTTCGATGATTAATAATTTTACGTCCATTTCTGCGGGTTGAAAAATGCCGTTTTTTTCCAGCATAAGGTATGATCTGAATGTTTTATTATTTGGAGCCGGTACTGAAAAAGCAGAAATAATGTCCCCTGCACGAGGTAAACCTTTCGGAACATCAGCCGCTTTCCCGGTCGAGTTAAACAGGTTCATACCCAACAAAATGAATGCAATGATAAATGTCTTCTTCCATCTTTTTATTTTATTTTTCATGCCCTCACTCCCGTCGATTATTTATGATCATCCGGCAATCAGAAGACCTGGCTCTACAAATCCCGTTTCAGATATTTTATGAATTCGGCTCTATTGTCTGGAAGGGCCGTTCCCCTGAACATAATCCCGCCTTTAGTGTTTATGCCGACTATATGAGGCAATCCCTTTAAACCGAATTTATCAAGCGCCACTGTTCCATCCGTATCCATGAGTATTCCGTAATTGATTTCTGCGGATTTTTTAAAGCGTTCGACAATTTCTGCCGGCTGTTTATAATTGATCCCGAAAACGGCTATATTTTCCTTTTGCACCATTTCGGTTAATTTTTTAATCTCTGGTACTTCCGCCATGCAACTGGCGCACCAGGTAGCGAAAAATACAAGCACAACTCCTTTTTCGCCCTTGAAGCTGCTCAGGGTAACCCTGTCTCCTTTCAGTGAAGTCAATGTGAAGTCCGGGGCCGGAGTTGATGATGTCTTATTAATCTCCCCGAGTTTATACTCCTGACCCGTTTGAGTTTCAGGAATAGGAGGTTTCGTCACAATATCGGCTTCTGGAGCAGGTACCGCTGAAGTTTCCGCGCTTGCCAGAAGCCGGATCAGATTCGGAAAATCGGTATTTTGACCAACCATCACGAACAACAGGCTCGCAGTGATAATGGTCATTAAAGCAAAGCCTTTTTTAAGAGCTACCATCCAGGAGCCTGCCTTAGGCAATTTGGAAATAAAACCTGTGAAGGTTCCAGCCAAAATTATCAGAGCGCCCTGGCCAAATCCGAATAAAAAAAGGAGTAAGCCGCCTTTTACAACCTGCATGGCGTAATCAATGCCATGCACATTATCAAGTGACAGGGCTATTGCTCCCAGCGCAACAGCCAGAATAGGACCGGTGCATGGACCGACAATCAAACCGCTCACGCCGCCTATTACTAATGCGCCCAATATCCCTTTTCTGTTTGAGGATTTCGCCTGAAGCCTTGAGATAAATCCGGGAATTGGGAAATAAAACACGTCCAGAAGAGAAAGTCCCATCAGCAGAAAAAAGAGTGCGATAGCATAAAGAACCCACCCGTTTCCCATTATCGAGCCGAAAGTCCCTCCCGCCGCCGCTACGATAATTCCTAATACGGCATACACACCCGCCAGACCCGTCACCATTGAAAGGCTCAAAAGAAAGGCTCTCACACGGTTGCCACTCGCCTGGTTACCTATATACCCGATCGTCAAAGGAAGCACCGGATATGTACAGGGTGTTAATGACGCCAAAAGTCCGCCGCAAAACATCAGGAAATAAAGCCTGACGGAACCCTGCTGAAAAGCTTCAACAATGAAACCCTGGATCTGCTCTATCATTATAAAAGCCCCCGTCAAAACAAAAAACCCCCGGAAAATTCCGGGGGTTTTTATTGTTACCAGGTTAAGAATTATTACTTTACGCCCGGGCCTCCGCCTCCCCAAATATCTTTGTAAATAGCGTCTTCCAAATTCTTAGACCAGACCTTTTTCCCGGCAGCAGAGATGTCCGTTGCATTGATGGATTTCATTTTCGCGTTAACGGTCCCCTCAACTGTCACTTGTGTGTTGAGGTGACGTACAAGTACGTTCCTGCTAACGTTGGGAATAAAATAGTAATCGCCTTTAGATGCATCCACCAGCAGAACAAATAAATTCTCAGCAGCTGCTACCGCATCTTCTTTCCCAATGGGACAGACTATGCCCTGAGTTACACACTGATATCCCTGGATTGACCCTGTAACGCTTGCTGCCATTGCAAAAACCGGTACCAGCAAGAAGAATATTCCTATAATGGTTGTTTTAAATAATTTATTCATGGTATCCTCCTTCTTTAGTTTGTATGTTCAGTTTAAATTAATTTCTCTTAAATAGACTTCCGATTAAAAAATTAGACATCTGATTAAAACGCTCTCACCCCCCTTCCGAACTTTTTGTGTAATAAAGCTGATGTTGCATTTATGTTGAACAGAATCTCTCTTTTTACTATTATTTATGAAAGTTTAATCTCTCATAAGGTATCGTGAGATTCGGTATAACCTGTCCGTTTCTGCCTGCCACCGCTTTTTTCAAAGGCATATTTCCTCCCGCCCCTCAAGTTGAAATGCGGTGCGAAAAATCATTTTACAGGGTTCTTTGACTAGATTCATAGCCCCCTTGAGAACCTTAAACCGGTCTGACTTCATATGGCTTTTCAGATCCGACTGGGTTGCCCATTCCTCAATAAGACAGAGTTCATTTTCATCCTCCACACTCTGGAAAAAATCGCACCGCAAGCATCCTTTCTCCAATCTTATTTCTCTGTTCAGAGAAGCAACCGTCTGTGACAGCTCGGTCCTCTTTTCCGATCCAACCTTTATGTGAATAATGACTGTAATCATGGCATTGGTAAGAGCAAGAAGCTTGCCAACAGTCGAAGAAAAAACAATAATATTTTGTATTATTAGTGATAACGGTTTGTTATAATGATAGGTGAGGAATAAGAAAGGATGCTGACATTATTAATTTATCCTCAATATTTGGCGGAACCTCTATATATTGAGGGCCTGTGGAGGTGGGGGTGCGGGCGTCATGGTCCGATTTCTAAGTTCCGGGCCGGCGTATACCAAGCTTATGCATCCTGGCTCTTAAAGTGCTTGGGTGGAGACCCAGGATCCCGGCTGCCCCATTATTTCCCTCTATGCGCCACCGGGTGTCTGAAAGGATCTTAACTATTTGATTACGCTCTGTCTCCTCAAGAGTTCTTGCGGTTGATGACGAAATAGCAGGTGCAATCTCAAGTTTGTCTGTCAAATGCAGGACCGGACCGTGGCTTAAGATTGCGGCCCTTTCAATGACACTTTCCAGCTCCCGGACGTTCCCGGGCCATGGATAATCCTGTAGAATCTTCATCGTCTCTTTATTGATTGAAGTAATCTGTTTCCCCAGTTTCCTCGCATATCGCTCAATGAAGTCCTGGACCAACAGCGGAATATCAGCCTGCCTCTGCCGCAAGGGCGGGACGGTGATTGAAAAGACATTGAGCCGGTAGTAAAGATCCTGCCGGAACCAGCCTTTGCGGATCGCTTCCTCGAGGTTACGGTTTGTCGTAGCCACGATACGCACATCAACTTTGATGGTCCGGGAAGATCCAAGACGTTCAAACTCGCTATGCTGAATCGCCCGTAGAAGCTTGGCCTGCATCTCCAGTGGAAGCTCCCCTATCTCGTCTAGGCAAAGGGTGGAACCATTGGCGACTTCAAACCGTCCTATCTGCAGGGTATCGGCGCCGGTAAAGGCGCCCTTTTCCCTGCCGAACAATTCGCTCTCCATCAGATTGGCCGGCAGGGCAGCGCAATTGACTGTAATCATGGGACGATCTTTTCGAGGGCTCATATTGTGTATGGCGCCTGCGATCAGTTCCTTTCCCGTACCAGTCTCTCCGAGTATGAGAACTGTTGTATTTGTTGGAGCAACCTGTTCAGCCCGATAAAGAACATACTTGAGACCATCGCTTTTACCTATAATATTGCCAAATCGATGTTTCATTTTGATCTCTTGGCGAAGGTAAACATTTTCAGTCTCGAGCTGGTCCTTCAATTGTTTGATTTCAGAAAACGCTTTGCTGAGGGATTTTTC
>JBFYVZ010000255.1:0-5478 GCA_041298995.1 Desulfobacteraceae bacterium | reverse complement strand
TTTGCACGGAAAAAGAAAACCCGATTGTTAGGAGAAGTCATGGCAGCAAAAGAGAATCTTGTTATAGAATCAAAAGGATCAGGCCAGCCCTTTAATTACGCGGTTGGAATGTACGGGAGCAGGTTTTTTAAAGAACTCCGCGAGAACAGAAAACTTTTTGGAATAAAGTGCCCGAAATGCGGCAAAGTATATATTCCACCACGGCGTGTTTGTGGAGAATGCTTTGTCGAAATGACGGAATTTGTTGAAGTCGGGCCAAAAGGAGTTATAGGGACATTCACAATTCTGCGTTATGCCTTTATTGACCCTGAAACCGGAGAACAGAAACCTGTGCCCTATGGCTACGGATTTATACGCTTTGACGGTGCAGATACTCTTTTTCAGCACTATATCAGCATTGAAGATGAATCAAAAATTAAGATAGGCGCGAGGGTCGAGCCGGTTTTTTCCGAAGAAAGAAAAGGGAACGTGAAAGATATTCTCTGCTTTAAGGTGATTGACAGTTAAAAGTGAAAAGCTAAAAGTGAAAAGTGAAAAACCGGTTCTTATTAATCCTTTCAGGCGGATGGTGGGGCAGAAAGGCGCTTTAAGCGCCCTTCTTGTTACCGGAAGCGATAAGGTTGAGAACGGATTCGGAAACGGGGATTGCCTTCTTCTTGATTTTTCCCGCCTGATTTTTGCCGTCTCTGATGGAAGTGAGCGCTATACCCATGCTTCGAGGATTCTGCTTGAACGGTTTGCAGGGGTCATTTCTGAACAAGATGTATCGCCGGATATTTCCGTTTTAAAAAAAAGTGTTGAAGCGATATATAGCGGGCAGAAGTATACACATAAATGCACTTTCAGTTTCGTCGCTTTTTATAAAAACAGAGGAGAAGTTACTGCCAGCATTTCAAGTGGTGGCGACAGCATGGTTATCGTTGCCGATTCTTCGGACGGATCAATAATATTCAAAACCTCTTCCGATATGAATTTTGCCGGAAGGAGTAAAAATGTCCCCGGTATTTCAACTTTAACCCTGAAGAACAGGAAATTGAGAGTTATCGTTGCAACGGACGGCTTTACCGAGGCATTAAACAGAATTGAAAAATCTGAACACGGCAGATTGCCCGAATGGCTTTTCAAGGGCTCAGTGTGCGGTATTGCCGGCAAATTCCGGCAAAGATTCAAAAGAAAAAGAGTTATCAATTATGATGATATAGGCATGATAATTATTGATCCGTTCGCCGTATGCCATGATGATATGGCCATCGTGATCGGCGGCACATTACCCTCAAAAGAAGCTCTGTTCACATCCTCTTTTGCTCCACGCACAGGCAAATGGGTGGAAAAAGAGAGATGGCCCGGCAATGAAGAGGTTTTTAATTCGGCAGGAATAAGAATAAAGGATGATAAAATAAATGACTGAAGAAATTTTTCCCGGCCTGTACAGGATAAAAATACCCCTTCCGGAAAGTCCGTTAAAATACCTTAACTCTTATGTGATAAAATCAGATGACAAAAATCTTATCATAGACACCGGTTTTAACCGTAAAGAGTGTCTCGACGCGATGAATAACGGCCTGAAGGAAATAAATGTTGACCTTGCGGATTGCGATTTTTTCATAACGCATCTGCATGCAGATCATTTCGGACTTATCGCAAAGCTTGCTGTTCCAACAAGCAGAATATACTTCAGCAGGCCGGACAAGGAGATCATGGAATCATGGGAAGGGTTTGAACCGATGATTGAGTATGCCGGGAAAAACGGTTTTCCGGAAAACGAATTAAGATCCGCGCTTCATCAGCATCCCGGGTATAAATATGGTTCGGACTGGACGCCGGATATGAGCGTTCTGGGAGACGGGGAAATAATTACTTATGGCAATTACTGTTTTGAATGTGTCGAAACTCCGGGTCATACTCTGGGGCATATATGCCTTTACGAGGCCGGCAAAAAAATTCTGATCGCAGGAGATCATATCCTGTCCGATATAACTCCGAATATTCAGTGCTGGTCAGATAAGGAGAACCCGCTTGAAAAGTATCTTGCAAGTCTCGACAAGGTACGTAAACTTGATGTCGGTCTTGTGCTTCCGGGCCACAGGAGGCTTTTTAAGGACCACAGGGCGAGAATAGATGAATTAAAACGGCATCATGAAAAAAGAGCCGAAGAGATCATTGAGATATTAAAAAAAGAATCAGAAAGCGCCTTTGAGGTCGCATCCTCTATGACATGGGATATCAAGTTCGATTCATGGAATGATTTCCCGGTTGCACAAAAGTGGTTTGCGACAGGAGAAGCCATTTCACATTTAAGATTTCTTGAGGAAAAGCGGCTTGTAACCAAAGAAAAGAATGACTCCGGAATCCGGAAATACAGAGCAGTCTGAAGATTTGAGTGATGTCAAATGCGATATCATCCCCATAAAACACGTTTCAGAATCCGCAAATTAACTTGAATAAGAACAAACTGTCTGATAGTAAAAGATAATCCGTAAAGTTAAAAAAAATTGTTTAAAAGTTCTATTCTGGTGATGTTTTATGCCGTTTTCAATTAAGAGAAAAAAGACCCGGCAGATATCGGTCGGCGGTGTTAAGGTTGGCGGAACTGCGCCGATTGCCGTGCAGTCCATGACAAATACCTTTACCTGTGATATTGAAGCAACAGTTGTGCAGATCGGCCAGCTCGAAGATGCCGGTTGTGAAATCGTGAGGGTTGCAGTACCGGATATGGACTCTGCCCGTGCAATTTCAACAATAAAAAAGCAAATTTCAATTCCTCTCATAGCCGATATACATTTTGATTACCATCTTGCAATTGCTTCAGCAAAAGCAGGCGCTGACGGGCTGAGAATAAATCCCGGGAACATAGGCGCAGCAGCGAAACTGAAAAAGGTTGTTGACTGTGCAAAAGATTTCAACATACCGATTAGAATAGGGGTTAATTCCGGCTCTCTTGAAAAGGCTCTTCTGAAAAAGTATAATGGCGCCACTCCCGAGGCAATGGTTGAAAGCGCTGTACGGCATGTTGAAAAATTGAGATCTCTTGATTTCCATGAGATAAAGATTTCAATAAAAGCATCTGATGTGTTCAGGACCGTGGAAGCTTACAGACTTCTTTCCCAAAAAACCGATCTTCCCCTGCATGTCGGGGTCACTGAAGCGGGCGCCCTTTTCCCGGGTATTGTCAAATCGGCTCTTGGAATCGGGATGCTTCTTGCGGAAGGTATCGGCGATACTGTCCGTGTATCTTTAACAAGGGATCCGGTTGAAGAAGTCCGGGCCGGATATGAAATACTGAAAGCCCTTGATATAAGAAAGCGCGGCCCGGAGATTATCTCCTGTCCCACATGCGGCCGGTGCAACATAAACCTTTTTGATATAGTCGAGCGTGTAGAAAAAGCCCTTTTGTCAAACCCTGTCTATGTCAAGCTGGCAGTTATGGGATGTGTTGTTAATGGGCCGGGTGAGGCAAAGGAGGCTGATATCGGTGTTGCAGGGGGAGACGGCACGGGGATACTTTTTAAAAAAGGGAAAGTTGTAAAAAAGTTTCCACAGGAAATGCTGGTGGATGTTCTTCTTGAAGAAGTTGCAAAAATATCGGAAAACATTTCCCATAAAAAAGAATAAACTGTTAATAAGAAACAGAAATTGTTGAAAGGGTAACATGGCAAAAGTTGAAAAAAGCGCAATATCTCCGACTATGGAGGAAGATTACTCGGAGTGGTATCAGCAGGTTGTTAAAGCCTCCGATATGGCGGAAAGATCTCCAGTAAGAGGATGCATGATTATAAAACCATGGGGATACTCCCTGTGGGAAAATATAGTGCGTGAACTTGATGATATGTTTAAGGATGTGGGTGTTAAAAACGCCTATTTTCCTCTCTTCATTCCTCTCAGTTTTCTTGAAAAAGAGGCCAGTCATGTCGAGGGGTTTGCAAAAGAGTGCGCCGTAGTAACCCATCACAGGCTGGAAAAAAACGCGGACGGCGGGCTTGTGCCGGCAGGGCCGTTAACGGAACCTCTGGTCGTGAGGCCGACTTCCGAGACCATAATAGGAGACGCCTTTTCAAAATGGGTGAGCAGCTACAGGGATCTTCCGCTTCTTATCAACCAGTGGGTAAATGTTGTAAGATGGGAGATGAGAACAAGGATCTTCCTTCGGACAAGCGAGTTTTTATGGCAGGAAGGTCATTCCGCTCATGCTTCGGAGAAAGAGGCGATGGAGCGAACTCTTATGATGCTGGATATTTATGCCAGGCTTGCCGAAGAATATCTGGCACTGCCCGTTACAAAGGGAAGAAAGACGGCTGCCGAAAGATTTCCAGGAGCTGTTGAAACCTTCTGCATAGAAGCGATGATGCAGGACAGAAAGGCTCTACAGGCCGGAACTTCTCATTTTCTGGGACAAAACTTTGCAAAAGCATCGGAAATAAAGTTCCAGTCCTTTGAAGAAAAAGAAGAGTATGCATGGACAGTATCCTGGGGGGCTTCGACCCGGATGATCGGTGGAATCATAATGATGCACGGGGATGATGATGGAGTAATTCTCCCTCCGAGGGTTGCATCCTCTCATGTTGTTTTCATTCCTATATACAGATCACCGGATGATAAGCCGAACGTTATGGAATATATACAAAAAATTGCCATGGAACTGAAGAGCGTTTTCTACTGCAACCGGAAAATACGAGTGGAAATTGACGACAGGGATACCGGAGGGGCAAGGGGATGGGAGTGGATCAAGAAAGGCATACCTTTAAGAGTTGAAATAGGACCAAGAGATATAGCCCAGGATTCCGTTTATGTTGCGAGAAGGGACAAGCCGCACAGGGAAAAAATTACGATGAAAAAGGATTTGTTTGTAAAAGAAATTACAAACATTCTGGATGAAATTCAGAACAATCTCTATGAAAAAGCCGTTTCTTTCAAGGAGAAAAACACGATAACGGTTGACGGGGGAAAGGCTTTTTATGAATTTTTTACTCCGCTTAATAAGGAGCAGCCTGAAATTCACGGGGGGTTTGCTCTTTCTCACTGGTGCGGGGCAGATGAGTGCGAAGCAAAAATAAAAGAAGACCTGAGTGTCACAATAAGATGCATTCCTTTAAGGCAGGAATCAGAAAACGGGAAATGTGTGTGTTGCGGCAGGCCGAGCAGCGGGCGGGTGATATTTGCCAAAGCATATTAGTTTCCATCCGGAAATGTCCCTTTTGTGCGATCTCTGTGTCAATCTTCGGGATTTCTTGTGCGACATACTATGAGTATGTCTCCGCGCAATCCCTTGATTTCCTTGAGCTTGCCCAAAATTGCCTGTTTCCGAATTGGAAACTTACATATGTCCAAATTTGGTTTCCGGATGGACACTAGTCTTTAAATTCGAAGTTTACATTCTTAATGCCTTATGATATCAGAATGGTACATTACATATGTTTTTTTAATCAAATATTAAAATCGGGCGCAATATGCTACGAGATGAAATTATAAAATATTTGCATG
>JBFYVZ010000240.1:0-14081 GCA_041298995.1 Desulfobacteraceae bacterium | reverse complement strand
TTCGTTATCGCTGCCGTCAATGTCGTCTTACCATGATCTATATGTCCTATCGTTCCCACATTAACATGCGGCTTAGTCCTCTCAAATTTCTTCTTTGCCATCTCGAATACCCTCCCTGTGAAGATAAAAGGAGCTTAATACAATTTATAGTTCATACATGCTCAAATTCTGGTTCCATAATAATTACCACCTGAAATGAGCAAAAGCCTTGTTTGCCTCGGCCATCTTGTGAGTATCTTCTTTTTTCTTAATTGAAGAGCCCCTCTTGTTGGCTGCGTCCATGATTTCCCCGGCAAGCTTGCTTGACATACTCTTTTCCGGACGCTGGTGTGCATATGATATTATCCATCTTATCCCGAGAGCAGTGCGCCTTGATGGTCTGATTTCAGTTGGAACCTGATATGTTGACCCGCCAACCCGTCTCGATTTAACTTCAATCATCGGCTTGACATTTTCCAATGCCTGCTCAAACAACTTGACCGGCGGCTCACTCGCTTTTTTTCCAATAATATCAAGTGCTTTATAAAGTATCGACTCTGCGATACTCTTTTTGCCGTCTTTCATTATTGCTTTGATAAATTTTGCAACTACCTTGTTGTCATATTTGGAATCAGGGATAATAACCCGTTCAGGCACGTCTCTTCTTCTAGGCATATTTCAATCCATTTTTATCTGTTTATTTAAATGTAACAAGAGATTAACAACTGATATTATTTAGGCTTTTTTGCCCCGTACTTGGATCTGCTCTTCTTTCTATCATCAACTCCCAGCGTATCGAGGGTGCCTCTCACAATATGATATCTGACACCGGGAAGATCTTTGACTCGGCCGCCGCGAACCAGAACAACCGAATGTTCCTGAAGATTATGCCCTACTCCCGGAATGTATGCTGTTACTTCCACGCCTGAAGTAAGCCTTACTCTCGCTACTTTGCGCAAAGCAGAGTTGGGTTTTTTTGGAGTTGAGGTATAAACACGGGTACATACACCTCTTTTTTGAGGAGCTCCCCTAAGCGCCGGTGTAGTAGTTTTCTTGACTACACTGCTCCTGCCCTTTCTCACTAACTGGTTAATTGTCGGCATTTTCCCCTCTTAAGAATTAGTATAAAATCATAAAACCGCAAAGTCTTTGCAAAAGAAGCATTTTCTATACATATATGAACTCGATGTCAAGAAAATTCATGATAAAAAAATATAATATTTATTGGTTTTGTAAAAATCTGTTTTTCAAAATTCTAAACGATTTTATCTTGATCATCATATCTGAAGAATCATATCTTCATGATACATTCTCGGAAAGATATATCATAAAAAATATATTATCCCCTTGATATTTCTATATCTTCATTCAAGGAAAGACCTGAACCTGCAGGTATCAGCCTGCCCATGATAACATTTTCCTTCAGTCCTCTCAGATAATCTTCGGCTCCGGAAATGCTGGCATCGGTCAAAACCTTGGTAGTCTCCTGAAAAGATGCGGCTGAAATAAAGCTGTCTGTACTTAAAGATGCTTTTGTTATTCCAAGTATAAGCGGCTCAGCAATAGCAGGCTTTCCGCCTTTTTCTTTAACCTGGCTGTTGGCATCCTCAAATTTTATACGATCAACCTGCTCTTCAAGGATGAAATCCGTATCTCCGACATCCATAACCTTAACCCGCCTCATCATCTGCCGGACAATAACTTCAATATGTTTGTCATTTATCCTTACGCCCTGCAAACGATATACCTCCTGGACCTCATCAACAAGATAACGTGCAAGGGCTACTTCACCCTTGATATTTAGAATATCCTGAGGAATAGCAGATCCGCCGATAATGGGCTCGCCTGCCCTCATATAATCACCTTCATAAACATTTATGTGTTTTCCGCGTGGAATCAGATATTCTTTCTTTTCACCAAAATCGACAGGAGTTACAGTAACTTTTTGTTTCCCTTTCTTCGTACTCTTTGCAATAGATACATAACCATCAATTTCACTTAAGATGGCAATTTCTTTGGGCTTTCTTACTTCAAAAAGCTCTGCAACTCTCGGGAGACCACCGGTAATATCCTTTGTTTTTGTAGTTGCCCTGGGTAGTTTTGCAATAACATCCCCTGCTTTGACATTATCGCCTTCTTCAACCATCAGAACAGCATCGATTGGAAGTATGTATCGTGCCATTCCCGACGATTTGGGAAGTTTTGCCGTTTTTCCTTCTTTGTCTTTAATAGAAATCCTCGGCCTGACTTCTGTCCCTTTAGATTCAATAATTGTGCGGCTCGATTTTCCGGTAACAGGGTCAACTTTTTCCTTCATGGTTTTCCCCTGAACAATGTCTCCGAATTTAACCGTTCCATTCACCTCCGTAATGATAGGAGTTGTAAATGGATCCCAGGTTGCAAGGAGTTCCCCCGGTCTTCCCGTTTCCGGATCAGGCCCTTTAATTTTCTGGCCGTCTTCCACCATTATATGCACCCCGTAAATAACAGGGCAGCTTTCAAGCTCACGTCCGGTATCGCTGACAATAGTAAATTTGCCGCCGCGGCGATTCATGACTATATATTGATTTTCCGCGTTCCTAACCACATGAAGATCTATAAACTTCACTGTTCCGTCAACTCTTGCCCTTATATCAGCCTGTTCCACCCTTCTGCTGGCCGTACCGCCAATATGGAATGTACGCATTGTGAGCTGTGTTCCGGGTTCACCTATCGACTGAGCAGCAAGAATTCCAACAGCCTGTCCGAGTTCAACCGGGCCGCCATGGGAAAGGTCTCTCCCGTAACATTTTGCGCATACGCCGAAAGAAGCCTTACATGTGAGAACCGATCTTATTTTAATGCTTGTTATCCCGGCATCTTCAATTTTCTGCACTGCCTTTTCATCGAGTCCTTCACCTTTTCTGACAAGAACATCATCGGTAAAAGGATCGAGGATATCATCTATTGCAACTCGGCCGAGGACTCTTTCTCCAAGCCGCTGAATAACCTCTCCTCCTTCAACCAGCGGTTCCACAACAACACCCATAATTGTACCGCAGTCTTCTTCCATTACAATGCAATCCTGGGCAACATCAGCCAGCCTTCTTGTCAGATATCCGGAATTTGCGGTTTTAAGGGCGGTATCGGCAAGTCCTTTTCTTGCTCCGTGAGTCGAAATAAAATACTGCAAGACCGAAAGCCCTTCCCTGAAATTTGCGCTGATGGGAGTTTCAATAATTTCTCCTGATGGCTTGGCCATAAGACCGCGCATACCTGCCAGCTGGCGCATCTGATCTTTGCTCCCTCTGGCGCCTGAATCCGCCATCATATATATAGGGTTAAAACTCTCCTCGTAAACAGGCTTCCCTTTCTTATCCAGCACAGGATTCCCGCCACTGTCCTTCACGGACTCAACCTTCATTGACTCCATCATTTCATTGGCTACATCATCTGTAGCCTTAGCCCATATATCAACAACCTTATTGTATTTCTCGCCCTGCGTTATAAGTCCCTCTGTATACTGTCTTCCGATCTCCAAAACTTTTTTTTCGGCTTTCTTTATTATATCCTCTTTTTCGGCCGGAATGATCATATCATCAATTGAAATTGAAAGACCGCCCTCTGTCGAATATTTGTAACCGATATCCTTGAGCCTGTCGGCAAGAACAACCGTGGCCTTGGGGCCCAGATTTCTGTATGCATAATCGACAAGATCCCTTAAAGACTTTTTATCCTGAACCTTGTTAACGGCATCAAAGGGAATTTCCGGTCTCTTTTCATTGACCATGAAAATATTGTATTTTTCTTCCGAAAAAATTATTCCGCTGACAGAACCTCCTTCAAGAGAAAAAACCGAGTCTGCATCCTCATCATTCACATTGAATATTCGCTTGAATTCCTCTTTTCTCATGAGGCCGATATTGCCGCCATTTGCCTTATCTGGGTCATCCGAAAACTTGTCCACAATTTCATGAAACGGCAAGCCGTTATTAATCTCAATCAGAGCCGATTTTGCATTCTCTTCCGAAGAAGTCATTAAATGGCTCATCATAATAATATTTTCCTTGGGAATAACCTCCCAGAGGAGAATACGGCCTACCGTGGTATTAATCTTTTTGCCGTCCATCCGGACAACTATTTTGGCATGAAGATCAACAGCGCCGAAATCATAAGCAGAACGCACCTCTTCAATACTGGCAAAGGTCTTTCCGTCCCCTTTTGAACCTGATATTCCCCTCGTCATATAATAGATTCCAAGAACAATATCCTGGGTTGGAACAATAATGGGGCTCCCGTTCGCCGGGGAAAGAATATTGTTGCTTGACAGCATCAATACGCGGGCTTCTATCTGCGACTCAACGGAAAGCGGGATATGGACAGCCATCTGATCGCCGTCAAAGTCAGCATTAAAGGCGGTACATACAAGAGGATGGAGCTGGATTGCTTTTCCTTCAATCAGAATCGGCTCAAATGCCTGAATACCGAGTCTGTGAAGTGTTGGCGCCCGGTTCAGCATCACAGGATATTCTTTTACTACCTCATCAAGAGTATCCCAAACTTCGGGTGTCTCGCGTTCAACCAATTTTTTTGCGCTTTTTACAGTTGAAACAAGGCCCTTCTTCTCCAAACGGTAATAGACAAAAGGCTTAAAAAGCTCGAGAGCCATCTTTTTGGGAAGGCCGCACTGATGAAGCCTCAGATTGGGACCAATAGTAATAACAGTTCGTCCGGAATAATCGACACGTTTACCAAGAAGATTCTGACGAAAACGGCCCTGTTTTCCTTTCAGGGTATCGCTCAATGACTTTAGCGGACGCTTATTGGTTCCTGTAATTACCCTGCCATGCCTGCCATTATCGAACAAGACATCAACCGCTTCCTGGAGCATTCTCTTTTCGTTGCGGACAATGATGTCCGGAGCTTTCAAATCTATAAGTCTTTTTAACCGGTTGTTACGATTTATAACTCTTCGGTAAAGATCGTTAAGGTCAGAGGTTGCGAATCTGCCTCCTTCCAGAGGAACCAGTGGCCGTAAATCAGGCGGAAGCACTGGAATGGCATCCATTATCATCCAGGCAGGATCAACGCCGGAACGCCTTAAGGCATCGACTATCTTAAGCCGCTTAGAAAGCTTCTGCCTTTTTGCTACCGAGCTGGTGGCTTTTATATCAGCTCTTAGTTCATTATATAGTGCATTGAGATCGATGCTTTCCAGCAGAATTTTTACTGCTTCAGCTCCTATCCCTGCTTGAAATGCTGACCCGTAGGTTTCAAGCGCTTCTCGATACTTGTCATCCGACAGGAGCTGACGCCGCACAAGACCAGTCTCTTTCGGATCAAGAACTATATAGCTGTCAAAGTAAAGAACCTTCTCCATGCTCTTTAGCGTCAGATCAAGAAGATTTCCTATCTTGCTTGGCAGACTCTTTAAAAACCATATGTGGGCAACGGGCGTGGCAAGTTCTATATGCCCCATTCGCTCTCTCCGGACTTTGGACTGTATGACCTCGACCCCGCATTTTTCACAGACAACACCCCTGTGTTTCATACGCTTGTACTTGCCACAGTTGCATTCATAGTCTTTGGTTGGGCCAAATATCTTGGCGCAGAAAAGTCCGTCACGCTCCGGCTTAAAAGTCCTGTAGTTAATTGTTTCCGGCTTTTTTATTTCACCGAAAGACCACTGCCGGATCTGTTCAGGTGAAGCAAGTGAAATCCGAACGCCTGAATATTCTTTTGGATTAATGGGTTTGGCGAAAAAATCGTATAGAGTTTCCAAATTCTACTCCTTATTTCCTTCTATAAGTGATATGTCTAAACCCAGGCTTTGGAGCTCCTTTGTCATAACTTTGAAGGACTCTGGAATGCCGGGTTCAAGCATGTTTTGACCTTTCACTATCTTTTCATACATTCTGGTCCTACCTGCCATATCATCCGATTTAACAGTCAGGAATTCCTGCAATGCATTTGCCGCTCCGTAAGCTTCCATAGCCCATACCTCCATTTCTCCAAGGCGCTGGCCTCCAAACTGGGCTTTTCCTCCAAGCGGTTGCTGTGTAACAAGTGAATAGGGACCTATAGAACGGGCATGAATCTTATCGTCAACAAGATGATGAAGTTTTAGCATATACATCGTTCCAACAGTAATTTTCTCCCTGAATTGATCTCCGGTTCTCCCGTCATACAAGGTTGCCTGACCCGATGAAGATAATCCTGCCTCTTCAAGAAGGGCTTTAATTTCGACTTCCTTCGCCCCGTCAAAAACCGGTGTAGCCATGTGAACACCATCTTTATAATTGCCTGCAAACTTACAAATATCTTTATCGTCCATCTTTCCGATCATTCTGTTAACCGAAGAGTCGGCAAATATCTTTTTTAACTTATCGCGAAGAGCCTTCATGTTGTTCTCTTCAACCAGTTTGTTCAGCTGATCGCCAAGCCCTTTCGCGGCACGTCCAAGATGTATTTCCAGAATCTGCCCGACATTCATTCGGGAAGGCACGCCAAGCGGGTTCAAAACCATGTCCACAGGAGTCCCGTCTTCAAAATAAGGCATATCCTCCTGGGGAAGAATTCTTGATACAACGCCCTTGTTACCATGACGGCCTGCCATTTTATCTCCCACAGAGAGCTTTCGTTTCATGGCAACGAATACCTTGACCATCTTTATGACGCCCGGGGGAAGATCATCGCCCTTTTCAAACCTGCTTATATGTTTCTCAAAATTCTGCCTGCATACCTTGCTCTGATTTCTGAATTGTTCAAGCAGATCATGAAGTTGTTCGGTTATCTTGGGATCTTTCAGGACCACTCCTTCAAGCTGAGCTACAGGAATATCTGCAAGTATTTTGGGGTCTACTGTGTCCCCCTTTGCTATAAAAACTTTTTTGCCTTTTTTCACAGGTGTGTTGCATATCTGGCCTTTCACAAGCTGCTGTATCTGAGCGCGTATTATTTCTTCTATCACAGCAAGCTCATCATCCCGGTCTCTTTCAAGGACCTTTACCTCCATCTCCTCTATCCAGAAGGTGCGATCATCCTTATCGATCCCGCGTCTTGAAAAAACTTTGGCATCAATAACAATGCCATCGACTCCCGGAGGAACTCTTAAGGATGTATCTTTAACATCTCCGGCTTTTTCCCCGAATATGGCACGAAGAAGTTTTTCTTCAGGAGAAAGCTGCGTCTCGCCTTTCGGGGTTATTTTTCCCACCAGAATATCTCCAGGCCCTACCTCAGCCCCGAGTCTTACAATGCCGCTTTCATCAAGATCTTTCAGTGCTTCATCACCAACATTCGGTATGTCGCGGGTAATATCTTCCTTCCCGAGCTTGGTATCTCTTGCAACAATCTCAAATTCCTCAATATGGACCGACGTATATTCACCATCGCGAACGAGTCTTTCACTGACAAGTATGGAATCCTCAAAATTGAACCCTCCCCAAGGCATGAATGCAACTGTTACATTCTTGCCAAGAGAAAGTTCTCCTCTGTTTGTGGCCGGACCGTCGGCAATTATCTCTCCTGCTCTAACGTGCTGCCCTTTCAAAACTATCGGGCGATGGTTGAAGCATGTGTTCTGGTTGGAACGCATATATTTTGACAGGTTATAAATTGTAACATGCTTTTCAAAGCCTTTGTCAGAAGGATCATGTGATAATATTATACGTGAAGCATCCACCGATTCCACAACTCCATCCCTCTGAGCCACTATCGTTACCCCGGAATCCTTGGCAACAACATCTTCTATGCCAGTACCCACGAGAGGCGCTTCATTAACCATAAGGGGAACCGCCTGACGTTGCATGTTGGAACCCATCAGTGCCCTGTTTGCATCATCATTTTCAAGAAAAGGAATCAGAGATGCTGAAACGCTTACAAGCTGATTAGGAGAAACATCCATCAGCTCGATTTCCTTTTTCTTTACCATCATGAATTCCCCGGCAACACGCGATGTAACAAGCGGGTTCAGGTATTGCCCGCTTTCACTAACCGGCGCGTTAGCCTGTGCAATAGGAAGTTCCTTTTCGTCAAAGGCATCAAGAAATTTGACTTCATTCGTAACAGTTCCGTTCCTTACAATTCTGTATGGTGTTTCAATAAAACCGTAATCATTAACCCTTGCATATGTGCTTAATGAAACAATAAGGCCGATGTTGGGGCCTTCAGGGGTCTCAATGGGACATATGCGACCGTAATGAGAAGGATGAACATCTCTGACTTCAAAGCCAGCGCGTTCACGAGTAAGCCCGCCAGGTCCGAGAGCGCTAAGCCTTCGTTTATGGGTTGTTTCCGAAAGCGGGTTTGTCTGGTCCATAAATTGACTGAGCTGGCTTGTTCCAAAGAATTCTTTAACAACTGCCGAAACCGGTTTGGGATTTATAAGATCATTGGGCATCAGAGCGTCAACTTCCTGGAGGCTCATCCTTTCCTTTATAGCCCTTTCCATGCGAACAAGCCCGATGCGGTACTGATTCTCAAGAAGTTCCCCTACCGCCCTGATCCTGCGGTTTCCCAGATGATCAATGTCATCGACGACTCCCTGGGTATCCCTGAGCTCAATAAGGGTTTTTGCGGTGAGAAGAATGTCTTCTCTTCTTAATATTTTTAAATCGGCAGAAGAGTTTATGCCCAATCGCTGGTTTATTTTAACCCTTCCAACAGTTGAAAGATCATAATAGGCGGTCTTGAAAAAAAGGTTATCAATAAAATCCTGGGCAACTTCCGGTGTTGCCGGGTTTCCAGGCCTGAGCCTCCGGTATATTTCAACAAGAGCCTCTTCTTTTGAACCGACTTTATCTATGGCAAGGGTTTTCCTGATTGAATCGCTGTTTGAGGTTCCGTCAACAAAGAGCAGATCAAACTCATTGATTCCTGCTTCTTTCAGTTTTGCAATAGATTCATTATCAACTTCGTCGCTCACCTTAACAAGCGGTTCACTGGTTTTTGGATCATGGATTGCGTAAGCAAAGGCTCTTCCCGCGATATCTTCTATGTTTATAGGTATCGTTCCCAGATTGGATGAAATGAGCTTTTTTATGAGCTTGGGAGTATACGGACGCCCTTTTTTAGCTATTATTTCACCGGTATCCGGGTCTTTGATATCCCTTGTGAATTTCTGGCCCTTGTATAAATCCTCCCTCAGTTCCTTATATATGCTTCTTCCGCGTAAAATTACTTTCTCGGTCTTGTAAAAATACGACAGCAGATCTTCTGGCGTATATCCAAACGCTTTGAAGAATATCGTTACAGGAAACTTGCGGCGCCTGTCTATCCTGATATAAACAATATCCTTAGGATCAATTTCAAGGTCGATCCATGATCCGCGGACAGGGATAATTCTGGAGCTGTAGATAATCTTCCCGCTTGAATGAGTTTTTCCTTTATCGTGATCGAAAAACACACCCGATGATCTGTGAAGCTGACTTACAACAACCCTTTCGGTACCGTTAACTATAAAAGTGCCCTTATCGGTCATCAGGGGAATAGCTCCGAAATAGATCTCCTGTTCTTTGATATCGCGGATAGCGGAAACATCCGTCTCCTTGTCGACATCATATACAACAAGCCTGACTGTTATACGGACAGGTATTTCATAAGTCATGCCCCGGTGTATGCATTCCGCAACACTGTGCTTTATCTCTGCGAATTTGTATGATACAAATTCGAGCGAAGCACTCCCTGTAAAGTCTTTTATTGGAAATACTGATTTGAATACAGCCTGAAGCCCGATATCCTCACGTTTTTCAGGAGGAACATCCATCTGCAAAAAACGCCTGTATGATTCCCGCTGCATTCCTATAAGATCGGGTATCTCAACAATTCTCTGTATCTTACCAAAGTTTTTTCTTAAACGTTTTATTGCCAAAAGCCTTTCCGACATGGCATCTCCATTTTATAGGATTGAAGCTCCCCCGCTTCCGGCAGCGGGAAATCTTCGACCGTAGTGAATAGTGTCTGTTCTTTAATTGGCTCGCTAACCTCGCCGCAAGTCCGTCATGGCGGACCTTCGGCAGGGAATGTGCTCGCTCTTTCGGTTCAATTTTCAGAAAATCATGAAAATCTCTAAATAAGCTTTTTGAGTTAAATGCAGAGTATTTTCAATTTCTTATAAAATATCAATGCAATGAAGACAGGACTATCTTTCAATGAAGATCCCATCTTCACAGCATTAACATTTATATTATTTCCTGAAATAGTTTTATTATGTTCTTTATCTGAAAATACAGATTACTTAATTTCGACCTGAGCACCAGCCTCTTCAAGCTGTTTTTTAATCTTTTCAGCCTCTTCTTTTGATATCCCCTCTTTTACCGGCTTCGGAACTTCATCGACAAGCGATTTTGCTTCCTTGAGCCCAAGGCCTGTAATGGCTCTTACTTCCTTGATGATCTGTATCTTCTTGTCGCCATACGCAATCAGCATGACAGTAAATTCGGTCTGTTCTTCAGCCTGGGGAGCTGCAGCTGCCGGTCCGGCTGCTGCAACCATGGCAACAGGAGCTGCCGCCGATACGCCAAATTTATTTTCCATCTCCTTGACAAGCTCGGACAGTTCTAAAACTGACATATTTGCTATAAATTCAATAACATCTTCTTTTGTAATATTAGACATTTGTACTATTCCTCCAAATTTATTCGAAATGCATTACTTTGTTAATCTCAACTTAAGCTCTTTTGTTGCACAAAATCAGGCCGCTTCCTTCTGATTTTTTATTGCTTGTAAAACATACAAAAAGTTCTTGGGTATTTCGCTTAACACTCTGACAAAAGCTGTTGGGACGCCATTCATTGCCGAAAGCAGTTGAGCCAAAACAACCTCGCGCGGCGGCATGGTTGACAGAGTTTTAATTGCATTCAAATCAAGCACTCTCCCGTTTAAAACACCCGCCTTAATTACCAATTTTTTATTGATTTCTGCATATTTGATGAGTACTTTCGCGGGAGCGACAGGATCATTGTAACTTAATGCAATTGCGCTGGGACCCTTAAAGCTATCCTTGATCAAAGCCGCTTCTGTGCCTTCTGATGCCCTCTCAAGAAGAGTATTTTTTGCAACGCGGTATTCGATCCCGGATTCTCTCAATTTTTTACGCAAATCGCTGATTGCCGCAACATCAAGGCCTTTGTATTCAGTAACAATTACAACCTTCGATCTTGAAAACTTTTCATGCAAATCTTGCGCGATCTGTTTCTTTTCTTCAAGCTTCATCTGTTATATAACACCTCCTTCCTTAATCTGCAAAAAACCGGAGGATTTCTTCCGACTGCCGGTCATTGATTGAAAAGATTCGGTATTATCGCTTCTCATATGTAACCAATCAACAACCGCCATCCGTCTCTGTAGGCCGGCACAGCCGCTTAAGCAAAATAAATACACACCTACGGTCTTTGACAGGATTATATTATTTCAACATTTAAATCTTTATCGTTTTACGCCCGGAAAAATTCGCCACGAAGGCAAATAAATAACCGGCGAATCACGGAAACAACTATTTTTTAATAAAAGATTATTTGGCCAGATCTTTTATTGCAGATACATCAATTTTGATTCCAGGGCCCATCGAGGATGAAACAGCCAGACCTCTTAAATAAAGTCCCTTGCTGGAGGATGGCTTAAGTCGAAGGATCATATCCAAAAATGCTGCAAGATTTTGAACAAGCTTTTCTACGCCAAACGAAACCTTGCCCATGGGAGCATGGACTATTCCAGCTTTTTCAACCCTGAATTCTATTTTTCCGGCTTTCAGCTCTTTTACGGCTCTTGAAACATCAAATGTGACAGTACCTGTTTTGGCATTAGGCATAAGACCTCTGGGACCCAAAAGTTTTCCTATTTTTCCAACAGCTCCCATCATATCCGGTGTAGCAATAGCTTTATCGAAACCGAACCATCCTCCCTGAATCTTTGCAAGGATTTCTTCGTTTCCAATAAAATCCGCGCCTGCTTCGAGCGCCTCTTTTTCCTTCTCTCCTTTGGCAAACACAAGGACTTTGACATCTTTGCCTATTCCATTAGGCAAAACAACAGTCCCTCTTACCATCTGATCCGCATGCCTTGGATCAACTCCAAGGCGGACAGCGACATCAACTGTTTCATCAAATTTGGCATATGATGAATCAATCACTGCTTTTACAGCAGTGGCAAGATCATTTTTTGCCTCGGCAATAATCTTTGTTTTAGCTTCTATATATTTCTTACCCCGCTTCGGCATTTTTCTCTATATACTCCTTTTTCTCTTTAATCGATCTCGATCCCCATGCTCCTGGCTGTTCCTGCAATAATATTGTAGGCAGCCGCCTGGTCATTGGCATTCAAATCAACCATTTTCTGCTTTGCAATCTCTTCTACCTGTTCCCGGGTTACTTTAGCCACTTTCTCTCTCTTCGGGTCGCTGGATCCCTTAGCTATCTTTGCCGCTTTCTTCAATAATATGGACGCAGGCGGTGTCTTTGTTATGAAAGTAAAAGATCTGTCCTGATAAACAGTAATAACAACTGGTATTACCATTCCTTCGTCATTTGCAGTCCTGGCGTTAAAAGCTTTGCAAAACTCCATTATATTCACACCATGCTGCCCGAGTGCGGGACCGATAGGCGGAGATGGATTTGCTTTTCCAGCCACAACCTGCAATTTAATCATTACCATAACCTTTTTTGCCATTTTCTTTTTCGCTCCTGATACTATATCTTTGTTACCTGCACGAATTCGAGTTCCACGGGTGTCGAACGACCGAATATGCTGACAAGAACCCTGATTTTACCCTTTTCGGGATTGACCTCCTCAACCAGACCGTTGAAATTCATAAAAGGCCCGTCTATTACCCGTATTTCATCTCCGGTTTCAAAATAGTACTTTGGCTTGGGCTTAAGCTTTCCAGCCTCCATACGACTTAAAATCTGTTCAGCCTCTTCATCTGAAATGGGAGTCGGCTTCTCTCTTCCTCCCAGAAAACCACTGACTTTGGCAGTATCGTTAACAACATGCCAGGTCTCATCATCAAGTTCCATTTTGACCAATATATACCCTGGATAAAATTTCCGGGTAGAAGTTTTTCTTTTCCCCTTCACAAGCTCAACTATCTGCTCTGTAGGAACCAGCACCTCTCCAAACTTTTCAGGATGATTGCAGGCCGCTATTTTTTCATCCAGAGCCATTTTGACCTTATTTTCAAATCCGGAATACACGTGGACTATATACCACTTAAGAGCCACTCTCTATTCTCCTCGTTGTTATTGAAGAACCACTCGGACAAGGTTTGACAATCCTATGTCAACTACACCGAGAAAAAGTGAAATTATCATAACCAGAATAATAACTACAACCGTTGATCCAACCGCCTGCTTACGTGAAGGCCAGGTAACTTTCTTAAGCTCAATCTTAACTTCTCTTAAAAATTGCAGAGCTCTCTGATAATAATTGTTTGATTCCTTTTCCGTAACAGATGTGGTGCCGATCAAAGGTTTCTTCTGCTGTATTGCCTGTATCTTTTTTAACTCGGGTGAAGAGTCAGGTTTCAAAATGGCTTTTATTGATCCATTCTTTGTTTCCTGGGTAATTACAGGTATATCATTATCCTGCTTTGACTTTTTTCTGTTGCTTGCAGTCTTTTTCTTTAGTAACCGTGCCATTGCGCTCCTGTGTCAAATGTCTGCGAATCTAAACTTTAAATCTTTTAAAGAAACGTTTTTGAAATATTTGGCAGGCCAGGAGGGATTTGAACCCCCAACACCCGGATTTGGAGTCCGATGCTCTGCCGTTAGAGCTACTGGCCTGCAATGTAATCTAATAGCCGGTTCTTAACCAACACAGCCGATATTAAAAACGATAACTATTTTGTCTCTTTATGATTTGTATGTTTCTTACAAAACCTGCAGTACTTGCTGAACTCAAGCTTGTCCGGCGTCGTCCTTTTATTCTTTGTTGTAGTGTAATTTCTTCTTTTGCATTCACCACAAGCTAGTGTAATAATTACTCTCACCTGCTTACTCCTTAACCGTTATCCGATTATTTCGCTTACTACTCCCGCACCGACTGTCCGGCCGCCTTCCCTTATCGCAAATCGAAGCTCCGTCTCCATCGCTATCGGTGTTATCAAATCCGCCGATATCGTTACATTA
>JBFYVZ010000198.1:0-8857 GCA_041298995.1 Desulfobacteraceae bacterium | reverse complement strand
CAATCTGCGGGATTTCTTGTGCGACATACAAAGCGTATGTCTCCGCGAAATCCCTTGATTTCCTTGAGCTTGCCCAAAACCGCCTATTTCCGAATTGGAAACTTACATGTGTCCAAATTTAATTTCCGGATGGACACTAATTAGGGTTTAATTCTGAAAAGAGTAGAAATGCATAATTTCATGGGTGTCCCCATGATGCCCCTACATTTGAAAGTCTGCCGGTAATGGTGGTGGTATTCATAATGTTAAGCAACAGACCAGTCTCTAAGGTCATAAAATTTAATCAAAAGGAGGATTGTCAAATGTTTATTGCGCAAAAAAAGAGGTTTTCGTTGTTATTACTTCTGGCGGGACTTTTTGTTTTGGTGGGAAGTTTCCTTATTTCCGGCTGCGCGACCGCGCTAAAAGCTCCAGCTACCCTTGATCCTGCTGTCTCAAAACCGCAAGTAATCGTAAGCCCGGATTCTATCAGTCTTGGAGTGGCCGCATTGACGGGAACAAAGATCGTCTTTGAAGGCTCGGGATTCAAGCCCGGAGATTCCGTATTTATCACATTAATCGGCGCTAATGAAATTAAGGAAGCTGTTGCTGACGGAAAAGTTCAGGCTGACGGTAAATTCACAGCCCCGGTAGGCACCCTCGCGAAGGTCGTTGGAATTTTAAGAGGAACAGTCAGCGGCGAGACCGCGAAAGATGGATCATATAACCAGTTTATTGTTATCACACAGGCGCCGATTCCGGCTGGTGTCTATACAGCCAGAGCCACGTCCATGCTAACAGACAAGACTGCAGAAACAAAAATCACCATCGAAGAACCTTCTTTCGGTGAGAAAGTAAAAGACTGGTTGGGTGGAATGCTGGGGAAAATTGTAGATAAAAGGCCTACAAAATAAAGAATACGTACAAAAGTAATTGTTTAAGAAATCCAGACGGGGAGAAACGCTATGCCGGAATACGGAGCATATTGTTCTGTTGAGCTGTTCAGGAACTGGACCTGTCGGCCGCTGTCGCGAGGCTGAAGTTAGGAATGAGTCAATCCGCAGCCGGCAGATCAGCACAGCGTGGGCGGAATATTGTGGAAGAATTGGGGCTTAACCCTTAAAAGAATAGAAACGCATAATATCATGGGCGTTCTCATGGTGCTCCCAAGATCTATTAAATGAGCATCTCCAATCCTTTCTCCAATTTAATATTGACAGATAATTGATTAAAGGATAGAGATAATTCAAAAGGTGGGCAGAAGCCGGCCAAGTAGCATAAAAATCATTTAATAAAACCAAACCACGAAGGTTAAGTATTGTATAGATGCTTACCTCTCGTGGTTTTTTTGTTTTATGGGGTAAGAAATTATCATGATGGACTTGTAAAAAATCCATCAACAGGCCGAGGGCGATTAAGCCCCGGTCTGGGGTGAGGGTGGAACCGCTTGAATTTACTTCAAGCGGCGGGAGAGGGGAAGCCCTTTCCCGCTAAGTAAAAAGGCATTTTTTGACTTTTTACGAAGGTATCAATCATGAATGTTAACCCAAAAAATGAGATGAGGTGCAATGATGATTTCCAATCTGACAAAAGCAATCGTAATAATGGTTTTTATGACAGGCACAGCCTTCGGCGCTCACCCGCTGATAACCGATGATACTGGTACGAACGGAAAAGGAAAGTTTCAAGTGGAGTTGACCGGCGAATTCACCTGGGATAAAGAAAAACCTGACGGTATTACCGTTAAGGAAAAGGGCTACGAAGCAGGCATTGCCGTTTCAGCAGGGATTCTTGATACGCTCGATATAGTATGCGGCATTCCCTACCAATGGAACAAAACAGAGGAGGATGGGACGAATGTCTCCGATGAAGAGGGAATATCCGATATCGGAGTGGAATTAAAATGGCGTTTTTTTGAGCAAAACGGCTTGAGTTTCGCTCTTAAGCCAGGCATTACAATCCCTTCAGGAGATGAGGAAAAAGGTCTGGGAACCGGAAAGATGGGCTATGGAATCGCTTTTATAGCCACAAAAGAGATTGCCCCTTTTACCTTCCATATGAATTCAGGCTATGCTCATAATGAATTTAAACTAAAAGAAGATAAAGAGAGCAGTGAAAAAGATTTGTGGCATCTTTCGCTGGCAGTTGTTTATGAAGTTTTCGATAACTTACAGATGGTCGCCAATATAGGTATTGAGAAAAATCAGGATAAGGAATCCGGAACTGATCCGTCGTTTGCCCTTATCGGTATGATTTATTCCATTACCCCTGATCTCGATGTGGATCTGGGTTTCAAAGCGGGGCTTTCCGGCACAGAGACCGACACCGCTTTGCTGACGGGCCTTACAATGAGATTTTAATTGTAGTTCATCATATACATATATATATTGATTGAAAGGAGAATTCCCATGCATATGGCAGATGCCTTGATATCTCCCGCTGTTGGCGGAACCGTATGGGCTGCTTCAGCCGGATTGATTGCCTATTGTTCAAAAAAAGTCCGGGATGATATTGACGACCGGAAGATACCTCTTATGGGTGTGGCAGGCGCTTTTATATTTGCGGCCCAGATGATCAATTTCACTATTCCGGGAACAGGATCAAGCGGACATCTCGGGGGAGCAATGATTCTCTCGATTCTGCTCGGACCTTACGCGGCGTTTCTCACTATGGCGTCGATACTTACCGTCCAGGCTCTCCTGTTCGCTGATGGAGGCTTGCTTGCTCTCGGATGCAACATATTCAATCTGGGTTTCCTTCCCTGCTTTATAGCCTATCCTTTCATATACAGGCCGATCGTCGGCGACAAACCCTCCCAAAACCGTATTCTATTAGGCGCAATTATCGCCGCTATTACCGGGCTTCAGATGGGCGCATTCGGAGTTGTTCTTGAAACCCTGTTTTCAGGACTATCGGAGCTGCCTTTTAAAACATTCGTTCTGCTGATGCAGCCTATCCATCTTGCCATAGGTATAGTAGAAGGCGTTGTCACAGCAGCCGTTGTCTCTTTTGTGTGGAAATCAAGACCCGAGATTCTTGAAAAAACCGCAAACACTGCTCCCGTTAACGGTTTTTCAGGAAAATTTGTTCTAACCGCGCTCCTCGCAGCCGCCGTAATTACAGGCGGAGTTCTATCCTGGTTCGCCTCATCAAATCCGGACGGGCTGGAGTGGGCTGTCTTTCATACAACCGGCAAAGAAGAGCTTGAAACTCCAAACCGGAACATCTATTCGCTTCTGGGAAAAATCCAGGAGAAAACAGCCTTTCTGCCCGATTACGGCTTCAGGGTTTCCGAAGATGTTAAGACAGACAGCTCTGAACCGGAAAGCATCGTAAATCCCGGAACTTCCGTGTCAGGACTGGTAGGAGGAGTTGTGATTCTGGCTTTGGCCGCTTTTATAGGCTTTGCCCTTAAAAAGAAAAACGGCTCCAGATAGAAGCTATGAGCAGAATAAAAACGGCATTTCTAGATTTAGGATACATGGACACTCTTGCCGGCATGGATACCCCGGTACACCGTCTCGATCCGCGGGCAAAACTCCTGACAACGCTGATATTCATAATAACCGTTATATCATTCGGCAAATACGAAATGTCAGCTCTCATCCCATTTTTCCTGTACCCTGCCGTAATGATAAGTCTTGGTAATCTGCCGTTTTACTACCTGTTACGCAAGCTTCTCATAGTCGCTCCTTTTGCGGTAATGATAGGAATATTCAATCCCTTGATAGACCGTGAAATCTTGATGCACATAGGTCCTCTTTACATGTCAGGAGGCTGGATCTCTTTCTGTTCAATAATGTTAAAATTTACACTTACAGTGGGGAGCGTTCTGATTCTGATTGCATCGACAGGCTTTAATGCGGTTTGTATGGCTCTTGAGAAAATGGGCGTTCCCCGGATCTTTGCAGTTCAACTTCTCTTCTTATACCGCTATATTTTTGTTCTGATAGACGAAGCTTCGCGCATGGCAAATGCAAGGTCCCTGCGCTCTTTTGACGGGAAAGGAAAGGGAGTCAAGGTGTTCGGATATTTGCTCGGCCATCTTCTTTTAAGAACTGTCGATAGGGCGCAGCGCATTCACCTTGCCATGCTCTGTCGGGGTTTTGACGGAGAAATTAAATTAAACCGTCGCCTTGAAGCCGGCATAAGAGAAGTGACTTTTACAATTGCGTGGTCCGCTTTTTTTATTGCCATGCGGTTTTACAATATTCCGCTGATTGCGGGAAGTTTCATAACGGAGCTTATATTATGAGCCATCATATAGTAGAGGTTAAAAACCTTAGGTTCGCTTACCCGGACGGCACCTGCGCGCTTAAAGACATTTCCTTCAGAATAACCCACGGTGAATCGGTAGCAGTTGTCGGGGAAAACGGAGCAGGGAAATCGACGCTCCTCCTTCATCTTAACGGCTATCTCATGTCAGGAAACGGAAATATCCGGATAGGCGACTACCCTTTAACAAAAGAGACGTTAAAAGAAGTAAGGCGAACAGTCGGAATGGTTTTCCAGGACCCGGACGACCAGCTTTTCATGCCTACCGTATATGATGACGTGGCATTCGGCCCCCTCAATCTCTCGCTTCCTCCCGAAGAGGTTGACATAAGAGTAAACAACGCCCTCTCAACCGTAGGAGCATTGCATTTAAAATCCCGCCCGCCTTACAGGCTTTCAGGAGGAGAGAAAAGAGCGGTCTCCATTGCGACGGTGCTTGCCATGTCGCCCGATATTCTTGTGATGGATGAACCCACATCAAACCTTGATCCGAGAGCAAGACGCAAACTCATAGAGCTTCTCAAAACTTTTAAACATACAAAAATTATAGCGACCCACGATCTTGATATGGTTATGGATCTCTGCGAGCGGACAATCGTTATTCATAAAGGGCAGGTCATGTCAGACGGCCCAACGGCTGAAATATTCACGAACCAGGAACTTTTAGCTGAAAGTCATCTCGAAAAACCCCTGCGCATGCAGGGCTGCCCGGTATGCGGAAATAAATAGGTCTCTGGTTTGTGGTTTCTGGTTGGAAGGTCTTCCTTTTACTGATGACTGATCACTGATAACTGGTAACTGATCACTGTTTACTGGTCACTGATTACTGATCCCTGGCCCCTAAGCGAATGGTGTCGTTTTGCAAAAATTCAGGAATAAATTCTGGTGGGGCATCAATTTGTGCTGTTTCGTATAAATTACATGAAAATCTCTTTCAACCACCCAGCCTGAAATGGGAATCTCCACAAGAAGTTTCTGCTCCAATTCCCGCCTTATTGCATGAATTGAAATAAAAGAGACACCCAGTCCGGCTATAATTGCTTCTTTGATTGCTTCGGAACTGCCCAGCTCGGCAATAATGTTCAGCCGGAAATCCGAACCGGCATTTTCTTTCAGATAATTTTCAAGGATCGCTCTTGTTCCTGATCCTTTTTCTCTTATTACAAAAGGTTCTTCCATCAGTTCGTTTGCAGTAATAGAGCCTCTTTCACTCCAGCGATGTGTTCCGGAAACTGCAATGACAAGCCTGTCTTTCCATATGGGTTCTGCATTAATTTTTCCGCTTAATGGCTTTTTCCCGATAAATCCTATTTCCGCATGTTTATTAAGCACCATATCGAGAGCCTCTTCGCTGTTCACCGTTTTTATATAAACCTTTATTTTCGGATGCTTTTTATTGAAGTCGCCCAGAATATAAGGGAGGATATAATTTGCCGGAATGGTGCTTGCTATAAGATCAATGGTACCGCTCTCTTTTTCCATTGATCTTGAAATTTTCTCTTTGACCCCTTCTCTTAATCCCAGAATTTTCTGGGCAAATTCATACAGAAGCCTGCCTTGTAATGTCAGGGTAACGCCGGTGTTTTGCCGGTTTATGACTTTAACTCCAACTGCATCTTCCAGGTTTTTAATATGCTTGGTCAGAGATGGCTGGGTTAAAAACATCTTTCTGGCAGCACGGCTGAAACTTCTTTCCGCTACAAGATGAATAAGGGATTCCAACTGCTGTATCGTAATATTTTTAAATCCGTCATAGCTCATAAATCAGACAACTATTATAAATTATATTAATAATCAAGTCATTATTATAACTTTTATGAATTTGACATATTCTTTATTTACATTTAATTGATAGCCTGATTTTTATTCCGGCTATCGGCTTCATTAATATTTAAAGAGGAGGATCCAATGAAATACGGCGCAAGAAACAAGTTCGGCGCAACGGTAAAATCCGTAAAAAGTGATGAAATCATGTCCCTGGTGAAATTCGAAATTACCCATCCCGCAGAAATGGCATCGGTGCTTACGACAGAATCAGTCAAAGAACTGAATCTCAAAAAGGGAGATCAGGTCCAACTGGTTATCAAAGCTATACATGTATTGCCGGTAAAGGAGTAACAGATTTTTAGAAAAATCGTAACAGGTAAAGAGAAAATAATATGAAAACTATTGATGCAAGGGGACTTGCCTGTCCCGGCCCTGTAATAGAAACAAAAGATACTATAGAAAAGGAACATCCGCCCCTTATCGGTATTATCGTGGACAATAAAGCTGCGAGTGAAAATGTCAGGTTGTTTTTTGAGTCCAGAAATTACCTGGTTTCAATCAGCCAGGAAGGAAATGACTTTCATGTAACCGGCAAAAAGAGGGATGAGCCTCTTGAGAAAGAACCTGTCTGCGGTCCGGCCAAAACAGATATGAAAAAAATAATGGTTATGGTCAGCTCAAATCGAATAGGGCATGGAGATGATGAGCTTGGAGAAAAACTTATGATAAGTTTTCTGAAAACCCTTAAAGAAATGGGGCCTGAATTATGGCGGCTCGTTTTTGTAAATAATGGGGTCAAGCTTACCATTGAAGGCGCCGAAATTCTGCCCGTTCTACAAGAAATTGAAAAAAGTGGAATCAGAATTCTGGTCTGTGGAACCTGCCTGAATCATTTTAACCTTCTTGATAAAAAACAGGTTGGCGAAACAACCAACATGCTCGACATCGTGACCGCGATGCAGTTGGCCGATAAAGTAATAAATATATGAATATCAGGATGTTCGACTGGATATACAACTTGTCACGCTGGTGCATAGGGATAATCTTCATATATGCAGGAACCGTTAAACTGCTGGAACCCAAAACTTTTGCCGTCCTTATAGATGCCTACGGAATCGTTCCCGAAAGCCTGCTGATCCCAGTGGCTGTTATATTGCCGGCAGTTGAAATTTTTGCCGGTTTAGGGCTTCTTTTCGATATTGAAAAAAGTCTTTTTATAATATCCGGATTGCTCGTGCTGTTTATAGCTATTCTCGGCTACGGCATCCGGATGGGACTGGATGTGGACTGCGGTTGCTTCGGGCCGGAAGAGCCTGAAGCTAAAGCATTTCACGGCTTAAGAATGACTCTTTATCGGGATCTGGTTATGCTTACAACAACCTCTTTTATCTTTGGATGGCGTCGATACCGCGCCATCCAGCCGGTACAAATAACGTTGTTAATCAAAAACTCATGGGGAAAAAGGAGAAAGAAAGAGGCGTATGTTTAAATTGCTGCTGAAACTGATGGTCGTATCTATTTTTGTGATAGGGTTTGCCTGTCCTGCCATGGCTTTCCTAGACAATAAATTTGAAAAGGAACTGGAAACAGAAGCCATAGCGGTAAAACTCGTAAGAGATGTTCAAAGAGGCGGTTATGATCTGGTGACCACTCACGATCTCAAAAAATGGATCGACAGCAAAAAAGATATGATTATCGTTGACACCATGCCTTACGAAGACAGCTACAAAAAAGAGCATGTCCCGGGAGCCGTTCAGTTTTTGTTTCCGATACCCGACATGAATCAATGGGATACCAGGGAAGCCGGAGGCAAAACCGAGGAGGATTTTGTTAAACTTCTCGGTAATGACAAAAACAAACTCATCGTTATTTACTGCGGATTTGTCAAATGCACCCGCAGCCATAACGGCGCCGCCTGGGCCGTAAAACTCGGCTATAAGAATGTTTACCGTTATACCGGAGGAGTTTTTGGATGGAAAGGAGCAAAATATCCGTTGGGAAAAGTGGAATAATTAATGAAGGGAAATTCTATTTCTGACGGAGAAGTGAAAAAGACCTCACAAACAGAATCTGTAATAGTACAGATCAGGGATCGCGCCCGGAATCTGTTTGAAACCAGACAGATGCTCTGTACGGAAGCGGTTGTTGTGACTCTTAACAGTTCTCTGGGCGGCGGGCTTACTGATGACCAGGCTGTAGCCATGGCCGCTCCTTTCTGTATGGGGCTGGGGGAAAGTGGATGTACGTGCGGCGCGTTGAGCGGAGCTGTGATGGCTACCGGGCTTTTTTTAGGAAAAGACCGGCCTTACCGAAACCGGAAAGAGATGCGTGACAGCGCCCGTCAGTTGCACGATGCTTTCAAAGCTTCAAACGGCGCAATCTGCTGCAGGGTGCTGTCCAAAAAAGTCAGGCATGATAAAAAGGCCCATTTCCAGAAATGCACCGATCTGACGGCTTATGCCGCCGAAATGGCGGCAAGGTTGATTCTGCAAAAACGGCCCGGTTTGATCGGCAGACTTAACAAAGATTGTATCACCAGACGACATTCCGGAATCGGATGCTCATTGTTACGCCTGTATCATTATTTGACTGCTTTGTAAAAAGCCGTCAAATGCAACAGATGTACAATCCAAGTCGTTAAATGGCAGATTTTCCGTTAACCGATTACTGATCACTGCTCACTGATTTCCGTGTTCCCGGCTCCTACCTGAAGTCTTCCGCCTTTATGCCGTATCTCCTCATGATCTGCTGAAGGGCCTGGCGTTCGAGTCCGCAGATTTTTGCCGCCTGCGTAACATTTCCCTTATTGGCGGAAAGAAGGCTGCTGATATAATTT
>JBFYVZ010000194.1:0-16273 GCA_041298995.1 Desulfobacteraceae bacterium | reverse complement strand
AAGGCTTTCTTTGGTGACAGGCGCGCCGTAGGGTATTCTTGTCGCAAGACAGGCCATAGGCGGTTTGTTCCAGGTTCCAAGACGCATTTTTTTTGAAAGAAGCCGGATATCCTGCTTTGAAAGTCCGGCCTCAATCATCGGAGCCGCTATCCCCAGCTCTGAAGCGGCTGAAAAACCGGGACGAAAATCATTCAGATCATCGGTGTTTGCGCCATGAACAAGAACTCTTATTCTTTTTTTTGATGCGGCTTTCATCATCATGGGGAAAAGATTCATTTTGCATACATAGCATCTGTCTCTGTTGTTTGCAGTAAATTCGGGAATCTTTAATTCGTTTGTTTGTATTATTAAATGCTCAATTCCATGCTTTTTTGCATAATTCACCGCGAGATCCGTTTCTCTTGCAGGATGAACCTGAGATTTTGCGGTAATCGCAATAACATTTCTTTTTAAGATCTTATGAGCAACGGCAAGCAGGAAAGTGCTGTCTGTGCCGCCTGAAAATGCAATTGCAAGGGAATTATAGACTTTTATGGCGGATATAAGACGTTCCATTTTATATTTAAGATCATCTTCATTCGTTTTACATTCTTTCTTCAAGTGGCATTCCCTTTCTTTATTTAATTGCGGTTTAAAACTCTCAAAGCCATCAAAAAATGTGTTAAAAAATGTTTACAAAACATTATGTATCCTTTATATAAAATCAAAGTGAATTTCTCAATAGTTATCACCTCAAAATAAGCTGGAGAAGAATCATAATAGTTTATCCGCAAGGTAGTATATCATGAGTAAAAAGAAAAAATTCATAGTTGTTATAATCCTTGCCGGTTTACTTTTCATAACCATAATGACCAGCCATTCAAACAGAAACAACTACTACGTAAAATACAAGGCTGGAGCTGTTGAGATATCGAAAGGAAGATTCTCTCCACTGGGAAAAGAACTGTTTATTATAATGCCCGGCGCACAGCCACCGAGCCCAGCAAAGAAGATATATAGTCGTGAAGATATTTTTCCATATATCGCAAGATATTACATCGATAAGGCTGACGCGGTACTTGATGTGCCCGGTCTACCTGACTTTGATGGAATAAGAACTTACCTGAATAAATCCTTATCCTTTGCAATCACTCCTGATCTTCAGAAAGAGGCCGGCATCCGCCTTGACAGAATTGAGAGAATGGTTCTTATTTACAAAGCCGATATTGCCATAAGTAAAGATTCAATCCAGGAGCTGAAAGCAGCGCTTGAGTATCTCAACAGGGCTTCCTCCCTTGGTCCTGACGCGATAGAATCAGAACTGATAAGACATAAGGCAGAATCGGTCCGTGAAAGAATGAAAGCTATTGATACTGAACAGGCGGCAAAAGCGGTTCAGAGTAACCAGTCAAAATAAGGTTATTATCTTAATTTTATGAAGAAGGTTAAAACATCTGATGAACTCCGTCCTGAGTATAAACGGAAAGACCTTGGTGTGGGAGTCCGCGGCAAGTACTTTGAATCCTACTGCAACGGCACCAATCTCGTGCTCTTGAGCCCTGATGTGTCAAAAGTATTCCTCACCGAGAAGGCCGTCAATGAGGCTCTTCGGTCTCTAATTAGTCTGGCCGAGAAATCAACAGGCCGAACATCAAGTCGTTCCACCGGATCGCCCAAAAAGCGGGCTTCCCGGTGAACTTCGAGTTCAGCTTCATATAAAGTAAGGAGACAGAATGTACGATTTTATGCTTACCCCGGAAGAACAGGAACTTAAAAAAGAAGTCCGCCGGTTCGCCCGCGATGAGATAACAAGCGAATTTTTAAGAAAAATGGATCGTAATGAAATAACCTATCCGAGAGATTTTGTTGAAAAGCTGGCAGCTAAGGGTTTAAGAGGCATCCGGTTCCCAAAAAAATACGGGGGACGCGGAATGAGCTGGGTGGCCGAAGTTGCGGCTATCGAAGAGATCGGCTGTCTGGGTATGGCACTGGGATGCGCATTTGTCATGCCGTCTATTGTGGGAGAAGCATTGAATCTGTTTGGAACCGAGGAGCAAAAAGAAAAATATTTAAAACCATACATTGAAGGCAAGCTGGTGGCTGCCGAAGCGCTTACAGAACCGAGAGGCGGCTCCGATTTCTTTGGCGCCATGACCAGGGCGGAGCTTAAGGGTGATCATTTCATTTTAAACGGCATGAAACGATTTGTTGTCGGCGCTGACGGCTCTGACTTTTTCGTGGTGTATTGCAAAACCAATTTTGACCCCAACGCACATAAATACAGCCGCCTCAGCCTTCTGATAGTTGAAAAAGGACCGGGCGTCGAAACAGAGTATCTTTATGGCCTGCTGGGATGCCGGGGAGGTGGTACAGGAAGACTCGTCTTCAGAGACGTGAAAGTGCCGAAAGAGAATCTTTTAGGCGAACTGCACGGAGGCGCCCTATGTTTTAACCAGATGATGATTCCCGAACGTCTGACTTCTGCTGCCGGATGTCTGGGAGTCTGGGGAGCTTTGGATCTGGCTGTTCGTTATTCAAATAAAAGAAGGACTTTCGGTAAAGAGATAAGAAACTATCAGGCTATCAGCTTTAAAATTGCCGATTCCATAACGCAGCTTGATGCGGCACGCGCACTTTGTTTTATGGCGGCTAAGGCTGTGGATGAAAATTATCCAAACGTCCGCCGTATCGTCAGCGAAGCTAAGCGATTTACTACTGAAATTGCATGGGATGTTGTTAATAATGCCATGCAGGTTATGGGAGGAATCGGATATACTGATGTATACCCCATTGAAAGAGCGCTGAGGGATATCCGGCTCGGCATGATATGGACAGGCACAAGTGAAATCATGAATCTCATGATACAACATGAATATTACAACCAGGTGCTGGGCCCGGACTATGATCGCAGGATTATGGAAGATGACGCCATGAATCCCGACAATTCGGAACGCTGTTTTACGGATAAGGACATGCAGTCGGTTTTTGGAGATGGTATTTAATCTCCATCTTAATTCGATGTCCGATATTCGATATTCGTCGGCTTATTTACTCATATCCAAACAAATTGATAGATTCAAGCTGATAGTTATTATGACAACCGATATAACGGAGTATTCTTGATGGCAAAAAAACAGATTAAGGGGGTCATTCCACCCATGATTACCCCTTTTAAGGAAAACGGTGACGTTGACTATGACAAGCACATCCGGAATATGGAAAGCTGGAATAAAGACAAGCTTGCAGGATACCTGGTTCTGGGATCAAACAGCGAAACCGTTTATTTGAATGAAGCCGAAAAAATCAAGCTGATCAAACTGACCGTAAAGCATGCCAGAAAAGGCAGGTTTATACTGGCCGGAACCGGAATGGAATCGGCCAGGGAAACCATTGCCCTGACCAACAAGGCCGCCGATCTCGGGGTGGATGCCGCCCTGATCCTGACGCCATCCTACTATCATTCCAAAATGAATGAAGAGGCTCAGATCAGATTCTTTACCGAAGTTGCCGACCACACAAAGATTCCGGTGATGATCTACAACGTGACCGCTTTTACACATATCAATGTTACGGTCGATACCGTCCGGGTTTTAAGCAAACACCCAAACATTTTAGGCATGAAAGACAGCACCGGCAATGTTCCGCAACTGACCGCGTTTTCCGCTGTAATAGAAAAAGGTTTTAATCTGATGACCGGTACGCTTTCAGCCTGGTATCCCGCCCTGACGCTTGGGATAAAGGCGGGTATTTTTGCCTCCGCCAATTGCGCGCCCAATGAATGCGCGGCAATACAGACGGCATTTGATAAGGGCGATCTTGAAACCGCGAGAGAGATTTACTTCAGGATGTTCCCTGTCAATAGCGCCGTAACCGCAACCTACGGTATAGCCGGGTTGAAATACGCAGCAGATTTGACGGGATACAAGGGCGGCCATGTGCGCTCGCCCCTGCTCCCGCTAAAAGATGAAGAAAAAATCAAAATTAAAGAGATCCTTCAGACCGCCGAGTTAATTTGATTTTATTAAGAAGCGTAAACCGCGGTTGCCGCCTCGATTGCACCCGGTTTGGCTTTGAACCCTTCCGCTTTCAGCACCGCCTCAAGAGCAGCAAGAAAGAGGAAGACGTTTTTGCGCCGACAGGAGTGGCCCATGAGGCCCACTCGCCACACCTTTCCGGCGAACTGACCCAATCCTCCGCCGATTTCGATGGCAAAATCATTCAGGAGAGCCTTACGCACCTTAAGATCGTTGACGCCGTCCGGGATACAGACGGCATTAAGCATCGGAAGCCGCTCCTTCTCCGGCACAAGCATGGAAAGCCCCATGGTCTCGATACCCGCAACAAGAGCGCGGTGATTCAGGCTGTGCCGCGCAAACCGCACCTCCAGGCCTTCCTCTGCGATGATGCGCAGCGCCTCGCGAATAGCGTAGATCATATTAATAGGCGCGGTGTGGTGATACTTGCGCTCGTTGCCCCAGTAATCGCGCACCATACTGAAATCGAGATACCAGCTCACTACCGGATGTTTACGCCGTTCCAGAGCCTGAATGGCTGCTGCGCTGAAGCTGACCGGGGAAAGCCCCGGCGGACAGGAGAGACATTTCTGTGTGCCGCTGTAAGCAGCGTCAATCTTCATTTCGTCAAGGGGAACATTTATTCCGCCCAGTGATGTGACGCAGTCGACAAGAAAAAGAGCCCCGGCTTCATGTGCGATTTTAGAAATATCCGAAAGAGGCGTACACGCGCCGGTGGATGTTTCGGCGTGCACAACGGCAACAACCTTGGGTTTGCAGCCTTTTACCGCTTTAGCCACAGCCTCAGTATCAACAGCCCGACCCCACTCGCATTCAACTCTGATAAGTTTGCCCCCGATACGGTTGACAATGTCGCACATGCGGGTGCCGAATACCCCGTTTACAGCCACCACAACCTCATCCCCGTATTCTACCAGATTCACAAAGCATGCTTCCATTCCGGCGCTGCCGGTGGCCGAAACCGGGATGGTCAGAGCGTTTTGAGTCTGGAATAGATAGCGCAGCAACTGCTGTGTTTCGTTCATTGTCCCAAGAAAATACGGGTCGAGGTGTCCTATGCAGGGGGCGGCCATTGCCTGCAGCACCCGAGCCGGTACGTCGCTCGGCCCAGGCCCCATGAGAAGCCGTTCGCCGGGGTTGATGTCTCTGAATTCCTTTGGATCAATCTTGGATGGGTTACCACTCATATGTCAATCTTCCTCCTCTATTTAGGAATAATAAATCGCTTTTTGCGGCTTGCTGTATTGCATGAATTATTTTGCATGTCAAGTGCTTCTCTTCGTGTTACCTGAACCGAAAGAGCAAGCGCATTCCGCCTCTCACCTTATGCCTAACGACTCTCGCCTATTCACCAGATGGCATGCCGCGAGATGTTCTTCGCCTACAGTTCCCGGCGCAGGCAAAAGCTCCGGCTCTTCTGATCTGCATCTGCCGAAAACAAAGGGACAACGGGTATGAAAGCGACACCCCGGAGGCGGACTCAAAGGAGATGGAACGTCTCCGTGAAGGACTATCTTATGTTTTCTTACTGACGGGTCGGGAACAGGAATTGCCGATATAAGGGCTTGCGTATAAGGATGGAGGGGGTTCTTATAAACCGAATCTGCATCTGTAAATTCAACAATTTTTCCTAGATACATAACCGCGATATTGTCGGAAATATGTTTTACCACGGATAAATCATGCGCAATGAAGAGATAGGTCAGGTTCATTTCGGATTGAAGATCAAGAAGAAGGTTCAGAATCTGTGACTGAATCGAAACATCAAGAGCAGAAACCGGCTCATCGCAAACAACCAGTTTAGGCTTGAGAGCTATAGCTCTTGCGATTCCAATTCTCTGCCGCTGTCCGCCGCTGAATTCATGAGGAAAACGGGTGAAAGCGTTTCCTGATAATCCAACGCGTGACAGGAGCTTTTCAATTTCATCCCGTCTTGTTTCAGTTGTCCCGATCTTATGAATGATAAAGGGCTCCTCTATTATCTCCCCGATGGTCTGGCGTGCATCAAGAGATTCAAAGGGGTCCTGGAAAATCATCTGCATATTTCTCCTGAGCAATCTTAATTTCCCCTGTGTCATCCCGGAAATATTTTCTCCTTCAAAGAGAATCTCACCGCCTGATAAATTATAAAGTCTGAGAACAGCCCTTCCAACTGTGGTTTTTCCGCAACCGGATTCACCGACAAGGCCGACTGTTTCACCCGCTTTTATTTTCAGGGTGACGCCGTCAACGGCATGCACCTTTCCGGTCTGCCTGCGGAATATTCCGCCGTAAACCGGAAAATGCATCTTAAGATTGCTCACTTCAAGCAGATATTCAGACATAAAGATAGCAGCTCACCGAATGTTCATCTTCAACAACGGAAACAGGAGGATGGGCTGTTCCGCATACAGGCATTGCATCGGGGCACCTGTTTCTGAACCTGCATCCCGTGGGAAGTTCGTGCAGGGCAGGAACCATGCCTTTTATTACATGAAGCTTTTTTTTCCTTTCCCCCTCAAGACGCGGGATCGATAATAGAAGCCCTTTAGTATAAGGGTGCAGCGGCTTGTTAAATATTTTATCAACAGGGCCTGTTTCAGCCACCTTGCCCGCATACATGACAAGCACTCTGTCACTGGTTTCAGCAATAACTCCAAGAGCATGGGTAATAAATATTATTGCCATGCCGGTTTCGGCCTGAAGTTGCTTCATCAGCTCGAGTATCTGAGCCTGGATTGTTACATCAAGAGCGGTTGTGGGCTCATCGGCAATCAGAATATCGGGTTTACACACAAGAGCCATTGCTATCATTACTCGCTGGCGCATACCTCCTGATATCTGGTGCGGATATTCCTCCACCCGTTTTCCGGGATCGGAAATTCCGACTTTCCGCAGTATTTCAACCGACCCGTCCTTAATCTCTTTTTCACTCATACCTGAATAGCGAAGTTGGAAGACTTCCCCTATCTGATCTCCTATTCTGTGGACAGGATTCAGGGCGGTCATAGGCTCCTGGAAAATCATGGATATCCGGTTACCCCGGATCTCATGCATCTTTTCAGCCGGAAGGTCTGCGATATTGGTTCCTGAAAACATGATGCGCCCGCTCTCAATAAGGCCTGAAGGCTTGGGAAGAAGCCTCATTACGGAAAGAGCCGTAACACTTTTACCGCAACCGGACTCCCCGACTATTCCAAGAACCTCTCCTTTTTGAACCTCAAAACTGACATCATCAACAGCACGTATCCTGCCAATTTCGGTATCAAAAGATGTGACAAGGTTTTCAACCTTCAATACAGCCTCTTTACTCACGCCTTACGCCTCTCGCCTAATTTATCGATTTCATTTTGTATGTCTCGTCAATTATCGTAACGGGTTTGAGCTTTTCTCTCTTTTTCATTACTTCTTTTGTCTCATTATAAAGTTTTTCGTCAAACCAGAACAACCCTCCGGCCATGCTGCCAAAAGGGTCAAAAAGGTCCGTTGAGTGCATAGTTCCTGAAATTTCAGGAAAATTCCACCATCTCCAGTAGGCATGTCTCACATATGGAACCATGAAAGTCGGCACAAATACACTCAGTTCATGAATCTTCGACTGGATTTCAACAGACAGCTTTATCCGCTCCTCTTCTTCGAGGGAATTCCGATACGCATCTATAAGTTTATCCATTTCGGGATCATCCGTATTTGTTATGTTATTTGTCTGGGGCTTGTGGGCATTTGCCGAATGAAAATGTTCCCAGTACTGTGGCCTGAAAGAAGTGCTCCAGCCCATCCAGGCCACATCATGTTTTTTCTCAAGAAATTTCTTGAAAGCGGCTGTTGGATCAAGATTCTGGAGTCTGAGTTCAATTCCGGCTTTTTTGGCCTCCTCCTTTAACACAACAAGTCTCGGAGTGTGCGCCTCGGATCCATATGTTACTTCAACCGAAAAGCGACTTCCGCTTTTTTCCCATATCCCGTCAGAACCTCTTTTCCAGCCTGATTTTTTCAAATAATAGTCGACTTTTTCAAGATCAAATCTTCTTGCCCTTATGCTCTCGTTTGAATACTTCCCGTAGCCCACAAATCCGTGCTCGAGCCTGAAATAATCATTACGAAGAACTTTCTCGATAACCCTCTCTACATTCATCGCATGGGTAAATGCATATCTGACATTTATATCTTTAAATATCTCCCTGTCCTGATTCAGCCACAATCCCATGGCAGACTGCTGTGTGTTGTTGAAAAACCAGATTTTGTGAACATACCCGTTCTCAACAACTGGTGTCTTTGATTTTACGTGCCAGTATTCTGGTATTGTTAGGCCAAACTCATCTTCCTTCCCCTTTTTGAAATATTCCCATATCATGTTCATATCACGCACAACAGTGAATATCACCTTATCAACATTGAAACGGTTTTTGAAATATTTGAGTTCATCGCCCCACCAGTCGTTTTTGCGCCTGAAAACGATATGCTTTCCTTTTACAAATTCGCTCATCTGGTAAGGCCCGGTATTGGGCACAATCTCCCAGTTGTATTTTCTCACAAAATTATCATCCAGCTTCCCGTAATAGTGTGTGGGCGTTGGGCTTATTCCGAGCTTGAGATATAGATCCGGTTCCGCCTTGGTAGCGACAACCGCAAGTGTATAATCATCAAAAACTACTACCTTGTCTATCTCCTTCGAGTAATAATCATTGTACCAGGGCGCCACGATATGCTTTGAGCGCATGAAATCAAGCGTGTACGCAAAATCTTTTGCCGTGACAGGTATTCCATCCGACCAGCGGGCTTTTTTATTGAGCCTGAAATACATCGTCTTTTTATCTTTACCGAATGCCCAGTGGGTTGCTATTTCCGGAATGATATTTAAGGTATTAGGATGAATTCCTATAAGGGAGAGGTGATTATCCAGTATGGCGCTTCTGAAACTTCCGTTTGAATCAGGCCCCACAAAGCGATATGTCATTGGAAAACTCATTATGGCGGTATGAAGAGTCCCGCCTCTTTTTGCTTCCGGCGAAGCAAACACCGGATCCGAATCATTTGTAAGCCATTTTATATCCCTTGGAAGCTCAGATGCTGTGGCATATGACGAGGAGGGGAGGAATAACATCCCGTAAATCAAAACGAATTTAGCAAACAACCTGATATTTATTTTCTTCATATATTTTTTCCGATCTTGCGCGATTAACAACCATATATAAGCAAACCGTGACGACTTTGCAAAAAGCTCCGGATGCAAGGCGCGCGAATTTTGAGGAATGAGGCGTACATACAAGTATGCCGCAATGGCGAAAAATGAAGCGCAACACAGCAGGCGGACTTTTTACGAAGCCGTCACTCGTACGTCGAGTACATCTTTGGATCAAAAGCCTCTCTCACCGCCTCCCCGACAAATGTAACGGTTACAAGAGTTATAGTCATTGCACCGATCACCGAACTTCCGATCCACCAGGAATCCATGTGTATCCACCCCTGCTGGAGAAGTTCTCCCCAGCTCGGGGTGGGCGGAGCAAGGCCAAAGCCTAAATAATCAAGGGATGTCAGGGCAACAATTCCGCCTGAAACCGCGAAAGGAGCATAAGTTACTATCACTGATATTGTATTCGGAATTATATGCCTGAATATTATCCGGCTGTTCGTGGCCCCAAGCGCCCGTGCCGCAAGGATATATTCCCTTGCCTTTTCCTTATATGTAACCGTTCTTATCGTCCATGTCATCCCTATCCATCCGAAAAACGCCATGATCAGTATAAGGGTAAAAAAACTCGGAACAACAATTGAAGAAATAATTATGATTACATAAAGAAACGGCACATTTGACCATATTTCAATTATACGCTGGAAAAAAAGGTCAAATCTTCCACCGAAATAGCCCATTGCGCTTCCTATGCTGATGCCGATCCCATAATCAAACAGCAGAAGGAGAAATGAAAATATTATGGCAATCCTGAAACCATATACAAGGCGGGCAAGGATGTCTCTTCCTACATTGTCTGTTCCAATGTAATGCTTTTCGGCAAAAGAAGGAGGAAAAGGAGGAAAGCTGTCTTCCCTAAGATCGTTTTCATAAGGATTATACGGAACTGGCGGCAAAATGACCCAGTTGCCTTTCGCCTCTTCCTTAAAACGCTTCTGAAGCTGCCTGTAGTTGGTCTCATATTCATAATCAAGACCGAATTTTATTCCGGGGTACATGTTTTCGTAAACAGGGAAATAATAATTTCCGTTATGGTAAACTATAAGGGCGCGGCTGTTAACAAGCATTTCAGCAAAAAATGAACAAAGAATCATTAAAACAAGAAGTATAAACGAATAGTATCCTCTTCTGATGGATTTAAAACGCTTTATCTTTTTTAAAGTAAGAGGATTCATTCTCATAGTTATCATTCGAACCTGACCCTTGGATCTACAATTGCAACACATATGTCGGACAGAATATTACCTATCAAAAGCAGAAGAGAAGAGATTACCAGTATTCCGAGGACAACAGGATAATCGCGTTCTATTATAGCCTCATAGCCCAGAAGCCCCATCCCGTTTATGTTGAATACTTTTTCTATCAGAAAAGAGCCCATGAGAATAACGGAAATATTGTTCCCGAAATGGGTCGCAATCGGTATCAGGCTGTTTCTCAGGGCATGGCGGAAAACAGCCTTTTTAAATGAGAGCCCTTTTGCGATTGCTGTGCGTACATAATCAGATGAGAGATTATCCATGAGAGTGTTTTTCATCAGAAAAGTCATAACCGTAAAGGAACCGGCCACGTACGCAGTAAGGGGAAGAATGGTATGCCAGAGTATATCAAGGGTTTTGTTGAAAACGGACAATTCTTCAAAATTCTCACTCACGAGCCCACCAAGAGGGAATATGTCAAGGTAAGAAGAAAAGAATATGAGCAGAAGCACTCCGACGACCCATCCCGGAACTGCATAACCGGTAAAAACAACAACGGAAGTTGCGTTATCAAAATAGCTCTTGTGTTTGACGGCTTTTGCGATGCCAAGAGGTATGCACACGCCATACACAAGGATCATGGTTATTATTCCGAAATAAAGGGATACTGGTATCCGTTCTTTTATCATGCTCCAGACAGGGTCATAATACCGGGTCGATACTCCGAGATCTCCTGTCAGCACCTTCTTCAGCCACAGGAAATAGCTTGTAAGAACCGGCTTGTCGAAACCGTAATATTTTTTTAATTCCCCGATCTGCTCTTCTGAAAGGGGCTGATTCTGCTCACGTGAAGATGTTTTAAATCCGCCTTTCCCGTCCATGCTCTGCATCTGCTGGGCCTGGGCTATCATGCGCTCAATGGGTCCGCCCGGCACGAACCTCGTAATCACAAAAACCATAACTGTGATTCCCAAAAAGGTTGGCAGGATCAATAAAAGGCGTCTCAATATATATGTCGTCATTTTACACCTTCATTCTCCGGAGCTGATTTTATTCTTTTCTCCCTATTATCTGAAAAGCTTTTATATCTCAAGCCAAAAAGAAAAGGTTTCAAGGAGTCAAGTGGTCGGGGGTTCAAGTGACAAGGAACACTAATTGGCATTGACATGATATATATATTGTTGTTAACAGTTTACCAATATACCGGCGCCATTGACAAACCAGAGACCAGGAACCAGAAACCAGAAACCTAAAATCATGAACCAGGAACTTATATCCATGTTCAACACAGAAAAGAACACTCCGTCATTAGAACTTGGCCGGAGAATAGAAAATTTCAAGGCATACCTTCAGGCAAATAATATAGACGGCGCACTCATTATTCAGAATACCGACCTTTTCTACTTTGCCGGAACAATTCAGCAGGCGCATCTTTACATTCCGGCAGATGGTGAGCCTCTCCTGATGGTACGCAAAAGTTACGAGCGTGCCCTGGAAGAATCGAACTTAGAAAAAATAGTTCCTTTTTCAAGTCCGAAGCAGATTCCGGATCTTTTACGGGAAAACGGATATAATATACCCGGAGTTCTTGGCCTTGAGACTGATGTAATGCCTGTAAATTATTATTTTACCTACCGCGAATGTTTTGAGAATTCAAAACTTACGGACGTATCCCATTTCATACGCCTTGTCCGTTCGGTCAAATCAGGTTACGAGATTGAAATCATGAAAAAAGCAGCTTTCTTTTCAGATATGGTTGCGGAAAAAGCAAAAGAGCTTCTCGAGGAGGGCATAACTGAAATCGAATTTGCCGGAAAAGTCGAAGCGGAAGCCCGCAAACTTGGTCATCAGGGAATTATAAGGATGAGGCTCTGGGGAAGCGAAATGTTTTACGGTCACATCATGGCCGGCGCATCCGCCGCCATTCCAAGTTTCCTTTCATCTCCGACAGGAGGTCTTGGTGTCGGGCAGGCCGTTGCCCAAGGTCCGGGTTTAATACCTATAAAAAAACATCAGCCCGTTCTTGTCGATTATGTTTTTGCATGGATGGGATATCTTGCAGACCACACACGCATTTTTTCAATAGGGGCTCTTCCGGATGAACTCATAAAAGCTCACCGGGCAATGCTTGATATTCATACCATGATCAAAAAAGAAGCGAAGCCAGGAGTAAAAGCCGGCGATCTTTATGATATGGCAACAGAAATGGCAGAGCACCTCGGATACGGTGAAAATTTCATGGGAGTCGGCGACCAGAAAATACGCTTTGTCGGGCATGGAATAGGGCTTGAACTGGATGAGTATCCATTCATTGCAAAAGGCCAGAAAATGGTCTTGAAGGAGAATATGACAATAGCCGTTGAACCTAAGCTCGTTTTTCCGGGCAAGGGTGTTGTCGGGATAGAAAATACCCATGTTGTAAAAAAAGGCGGTCTCGAACAGCTTACACTAGCAGATGATCAGATAACGATCGTTTAACGATTTTAGTTTCTGATCCGGTTTGTGCTACAAAGACTCAGAGGAAGGAGGCTCGTTATGAACCCGAAGGAAGAAACAAGACTCATCGGCCCTGAAGGCCGACCCATATTTGGTATTCACAGCTCTCCGGTAGAATCTTTTAATCTGTCTGATCTGCGCATTTACGGGAAAGATAAAAAAGAAGGTCTGGTCAAAAGTTTTATCACCGGGTTCCGGATAAAACGCTGGGAGTACCTTGGCGTCTGTAACGATGAAATCATATTCGGCGCCGCAATTGTAAACCTTGGATATATGACAAATATGTTCACCTACATATTTGACCGGAAGGCCGGAAAAATAAAACAACTGGAAGCCATTATCCCATCCGGAAAAGCCGGCCTGTTTGAAGGATCTTTTCAAAATGGCTCTGCAAGTTTTAAGAACAGGAATGCTTCTCTGAATTTTACCAACAAGCCGGACAGAATTCTTGCCAAAATCTCGGTCAGCGGAAAATTGCATGCAGAGCTGAATTTCTTAAAGTTAACCGAACCCCTGTGCTGCACCTCGCGGGTCGGGCTTGATGGTTTTAACTATACGCATAAAGAAGCCGGCATTCCTGTAAGTGGTCATATTATATTGGGGGGAAATAAATGCGAGATAATTGAAAAAGAATCTTCAGGCGTGGTGGACTATACGCTCGGATATCTTGCCCGGCATACATTCTGGAATTGGGCATCAGGAGGTGGTTTTGATGTGACCGGAAACAGGATCGGGTTTAATCTTGTACAGGGTGTTAATGAAACGGGCTTTACTGAAAATGTATTCTGGGTTAACGGAAAAATGATAAAAACAGATGTCATCGATTTTCAATACAGCGATCTTGATCTCCTTAAGGAGTGGAAAATAGTCTCCAATGACGGTAAGATAAATCTTGCTTTTTATCCCGAAGGAGAGAGATCCGCCAATATAAACATTGGTGTCATAGCAAGCAAATTTCACCAGCCGTTCGGACGATTTGAGGGGATATTGTCAAATGGCCAGGAAAAGTGGGAATTGAAAAACGGCGTCGGTTTTACGGAAGAGCATTATGCAAAGTGGTAATCTTCTATCGAACCGGAAACCGGAAGCCGGGGACCAGGAACCGGGGACTATTGCTTTTATTCGATGTCCAATATTCGATCTCCTGATCTCTGTTCATTGGTCACTGATTGCTTATCACTGGTCACTTTTCCTCGATATTCGATCTTCGATATTCGGCTTTCACCTCAGGCCTTACGCCTCTTCACCTTTTCCTTGATTCTTTGTATATGCCCCCTGCCAAGCCCCTTTACCTCACAGCCGAGTTCAAAATAGCGGCGAATCTCATCGTCATTTAAAATGCCGAAGCAGTCTATAACCGCCAGGGGTTTCCCAGCCATCTTCACCACATCATCGGGTACCAGTGAAAGGTAGTCCTTATGCCTTACCGCAAGCATAACCGCATCTGATCCTTCAAGTGCTCCGGGCAAGCTTATGCTCATGTGAAGATCTTTTAAATTTTCCTGGTTTCTGAAAAACCTTGCCCAGGAATGACCGGATGCAGGGTAAGTGTCCTGTTTCTCAAGTTCCCACCAGTGTTTGACATACGGATCATGCGCTCTGATTTCCGCACCCATTTCCGCCAGTTTCCGCACAATTATTTCCGATCCGCTGTAACGGGTATCCCCCACATCCTGACGGTAAGAAACTCCCAGCACGGTAACTTTTGATGCCGCTACAATTTTTCCCATATTACGCAGGGCATCTCGCACAAGCTGAACGGCCCGCAAAGAACGGGTATCATTTATGTCAATTGCAAGCGGTGTGACTTTAAATATGTCATCTTCAAAGCCCATAAGAGTATGATAAGCCCAGACACCCAGTCCTCCGTCCTTGGGCAGGCAGTATCCTCCAATACCGGGGCCCGGGAAAATTATGTTCGAATGGGTTGGGCGGACTTTAATTGCTTCAATCACCTTGGTCAGATCCACACCGTTTCTCTCCGCAAACACACTCCATTCATCCATAAAAGCAAGGAGGGTAGCCCTGTAGGAGTTCTCAATGATCTTGCAAGTTTCACTTTCGATGGGCTTTTCAAGGACAGTCAGGGGAAACTTTTCCACATTGATTATATCTGTAAGGAACTTTGCAACGCGCTCACTCGCCGTCGCATTAATACCGCTGCATACCCGCCAGAAATCTCTCACGGAAGCCACATAGTTTCGGCCCGGCATGACCCGTTCAAAAGAATGCGACAACAAGGGTTCAGCGTTCTTGAGACCTCTTTTTTCAAAGGCCTTTTTGATTATGGGATAGGCTACATATTCGGTGGTTCCGGGAGGCACTGTGGTTTCAATCAGAATCAGGCAATCCGGCTTAATTTTTTCGCCTATGACTTTAAAACTCTCTTCAAGCGCTGCAATGTCGGCATACCCTTCGCGGCAATCTCCGAATGTATCCTTATGATAATCACACTGAACGTCAACGACAACCACATCGGCAAGGGAGAGGGCATCATATGTAAAAGTTGCGGACAGGGTTTTCTTTTCATTTACGCACCTCGCGATCATGGGCGCCACCTCTGGATCTTCAGCTTCAACCGGTGAAATTCCACGATTTATGTAAGGAATCTTCCAGAATGATCTTGTTGAGGGCCTCTGCATGCCGATAACAAAATATCCGGGCTTACCGCTTTTTTTATCTGCAGAATCGGCAACTACACCTGCCATGACAGCACCCACAAAGCCTACGCCCATAACCACTACAATCTCCCGGCCTTTCAAACGCTGTTCTTTGACAAGTTTTTTCAGTCGATTGTTTTCTTTTTGGTAATCTGATTCCCGCGGTAATGCGAATACTTCGCCGTCCGGTGATGTTGAAATTGGTGTTTCGGAAAAACACGGGGAATCAATTTTCTTTTTTTTCATAATGTCTTTGAACCTCCCTTGACGAATTGTAATTTGAGCCCATCAGGAAACAAATATAAGATATGTAGTGCATGAATAACAATCATTATTATGAGCCAATCGCAAAAGTCCCTCTCCCCTCCCTTGACGGGAGGGAATTAAGGGGAGGGCGAAGGAATAACTCATTGATAACTCTAATTTTTTACCCCTCACCCTCTCCCTCAAGGGGAGATGGGATTCCCGAGAGTTTTGCAATTGGCTCTTATGCATAATTTTACACTTACCAGCCGCAAGCCGCCAGAAAGTTTAAAACTTTCTTGACAAGATAGATCTATTTCGATATTTAAAACGAGTATTAAAGACTGCAGTCACTCTTCGCAGGCTTGGAACATTTGTAGAGCGATAATACAACGTTATTTAATTATTCCATAGAAATCGGCAATGAAGTAGGGAGGACCAAAAGATGAAATCATTTTTCAAGTGCGTGGTCATTGTTGGTGTAAGTCTTCTTCT
>JBFYVZ010000190.1:0-6588 GCA_041298995.1 Desulfobacteraceae bacterium | reverse complement strand
TCAAACCATGGCCAGTCAGTGCCGAAGATAATGTGTTCCGGACCGTGGATTTCGAGAAGCCGGAGAAAGTCCTTTTCGGATAAGGTATGCGCGGCATTTGATGTGTCGAGATAGAGATTTTTCGAAGGCGCAAGGTGTGTAAATATCTCTTCCGGGGGGGCGGCAAGCCCACCCATGTGGGCTGCCACGAAATCAATACCGGGGTAGTTCCTGACGATATCACCCAGCAGCCGGGGGGTAGTGGTATGCTGCTCCGGCGTCCCGAAATATTCGTGGGCAAGATAAAAAGTATCCAGTATGACAAAGGTTCTGCCGTTATTTTGAATATTTGCCGATTCTATGATTTTGAATAGATCGTGTGTTTCTTGAGCTGACAGAGCAAAACCCTGGGAAAAGGAGCAGAGTTTTATCGCCCGGACCCCATGCTCCTGGAGCCTTAGCAGCTCTTTTTTGTTCTCCGGGTAAAAGGGGTGCAGGGTGCCTGCGGTAAAAAGAAAATCCGATCCGGCAGCAAGTTGAATAAATGCCGTATTGATTTTGCTGACACTTGCCGCATCGGCAGTTGGAAGGATGAGGCATGCGTCAATGCCTGATGAGCGGCAGTCCTTTTTGAGCGCAGAGGTATTCGTTCGTCCTGCGGCAAATGAGGCGTGCAGGTTAAGTTTTTCCACCATCGCGGATCTGGCTGAAACACCGGTGATAATTTTGGAGGAAAATATGTGTGCATGGCAGTCTATAATCATTTGATAATCATATCCCCGGATAAGAAATTTTTCCGATGACTTTTTACGCAGCCGTCAATTTTTTGCGGCGCGACTATATGAAAACGGACTTTGGGTGTCAAGACTATTAAACAGGCACGTGTCATGGTTATTGTAAGAATCCAACATCAATCGAGCTTCTTTTTGACTAAAAGCTCCAGGCCCATTTCTTCTCCGAAGGCTTCCGACAGTTTTTCGGCAAGAGATATCATATCCGGTTCTCCCTCCGTTTCTACCACCAGATGATAGTCGTCGAGCATTTTAAGTTTTCCGTGCTGCAGTACGATTTCTATTACCTTCCTGACATCGACGGTGAACCAGCCCTTCATGCGGGACAGCAATTCCTCTCCTCTCAATGGACGCTCAATGACCAGATCTATCCGGCGGAACTTAGCCTCCCAGCCGATAGCGGAGGGTCTTTTCAGGACTGGACGCACAGGATCGTGCATGGCGGCGCATTTAAACCATAAGAAAGCTCTTTCCATAACTCCTCCAATTGAAAATTTCATTTTAAAACTATGCAATTCAGGCAAGAAAGTATATGATTATCATCACATTCAACTCAAAAGGAGAGCTTTGCATAACATATTATTTAAAGGTCTGAGGGGCAACGGGTTTTGGCATATCGCAAGAAATTTTTATGGTGACATAGCAACGCCCCCGGATATCCGACAGGTATCATACAGGCGGATACTGTATAAGGCTTCGTGACTATTCATCCTTTGGGGCTGTCAACATCCTAATGGATGCGGATATGCCGCCGTTGGCAAAGGCTGGATTGTATTCTTGCGAATGCCAAAACCCATTACCCCGCAGACCTATATTCAAGAAATTCAAAGCTCTCAAAAGATCAGGAGGAACAATATATGGACATTCTTAAGGCTATGCAACAAAGAAAAAGTTCCCGGGCTTATCTGGTTAAAGAGGTTTCCCGGCGTGATATCGAAGAGATTCTGGCCTTTGCTTCTCTGGCCCCTTCGGCAATAAATCTCCAGCCCTGGGAATTTATCATTACCTATGGAGAGGAGAAGGATCGGTTGGTGAGGCAACTGACCAAGGCCAGGTCCGAACGGATGGTCAAGTGCGGACCGGGTACGGAGAAGCCCTTGCCTGAAAAAATCAGCCGGCGCGCGGCGGAGGCAATGGCTGTCATGGAACCGAAAATATCTGCAATGGGACTGACGTTCAATCAGTTTATAGAAGAGGGAAGCTGTTCATTTTATGGCGCACCTGTAGCCATCATTGTGGCCATTGACAAACTGTTCCCGGTGGTTCGATATCTGGATGTGGGGCTTGCGGTTTCCTACCTGCTACTGGCGGCACAGGCCAAAGGGCTGGCGACCTGCCCCATCGGTCTGATCACGGCCTATAACGAGGATATTGCTCAACTACTCAATATCCCGGAAGAAAAAGAAATCCTTCTGGGCATTTCTTTAGGATACGCTGATGAGTCTTCTCCTGCAAACGCTTTTCGAACCGGGAGGGTGAATTTGCAGGAAATCGTGACCTGGTTCGAATGATGCGAGAAAACAGGTAGCCGGAAATCACAAAAACAGGATCAGGATATGGCAACATCTTTTTTCTTGACTTTTTTCCCGGCTGAACTTAATAATCACATTGTAGTTAGATTATAGCTTATATATGTTATAAAAATGATGGTCCCGTAAAAAGTCATATGCGAACGGATTTGAGATTTTTGGGAGATAGATTTTTAAGGAACTGAGCGTTAAAAATCATCCACCATAGTTCTGGCGGATGATTTAGCGAGGTGACTTAAAAATCCCCAAAAAGCTCATTAAGTGAGCATATTTCGACTTTTTACGAATTCATCAAAAATAATTAACATATTGAAGCGGAAAAGCCTACTGATAAAGCTGATCAGTATTCCGCAAATGATAATCTTTTTTTATCACCAAGAGTAATATTTTGATTCAGTATTAAAGGCTTACTATCCCCTGAACTCATGGCATAGATTTTGATAGAAAAATACCTTCAGCAACTTAAGCAATCTCAACCATCACCCGACGGGTGAAGGCCGTTTTGAGTTAAGTGCCTGCAACCCATGATTAATAAAAAAGCATGCCACGGACTCAGGTAATCTGGAAGGGGTAAAAAAATGAGATACGCAGAAACAGGGTTTAATTTAGAAGTTGATCTGACCCGGGGAAACATTGAGAGGGTGGCAACTGACCCAAGGGACACCGAACTTTATCTGGGGGGTCTGGGTACTAATGCCAAGATAATATGGGACAGGGTTCCCCCTGAAACTGAACCCTTTTCTCCTGATAATCTGCTGATATTCGGCACTGGTCTTTTATGTGGCACACCTGCTACCGGTTGTAATCGTACCATTGTTTCCACCATCTCTCCTCAGACGAGATTAATGGCATTTTCAATGATGGGAGGTTTTTGGGCGCCGGAATTGAAACACGCAGGTTATGACAAAATCATATTTCGCGGCAAATCTCCCAATCTGGTTTATTTGTGGATAAACAATGACAAAGTAGAAATACGCGATGCCTCTCATCTGAAGGGGAAAGGCGCTGTTGAAACAGCAGCGCTTATTCAGCAGGAGTTGAAAGAGCCGAGAGCCCAGGTGGCTTCTATCGGCCTGGCCGGTGAAAACAGGGTCTATTTTGCTTCCATAGAGCAAGGCAGGTCGAGCGCCAGCCGGGGTGGAATAGGCGCCGTTATGGGAGACAAAGGGTTAAAGGCGGTTGTTGTTCGTGGAACAAGGGACGTCAATATTGCCCGACCGACTGAATTCATAGAGCTTTGTAAAGAAGTCCTGGAATATATTAAAATCCGAAATGAAAATCCGGTTCCGGGGGTTATGCCTATTTTAGCCGGACTTGGGTCACCACAAGAGATGAAAGTGCATGATGAGAAATGGCACACCGAGAATTTCATGTGGGGTAATTCCCGAACTCGCAGAAAGGATTTCTGGAACGAGGAGATCGCAAAGGAGTGGATGAAGACCATGGATAGTATGCGGAAGCGGCTAATCAGCTGCTATAACTGTCCGATGACGTGCGGGGCAACAATTCAGCCCCCGGGACTTCCAACATACATGATGAAATGCTTTTCGAAACTTACTTATACAATGGCGGCCTATTCAGACCTGGAATTTGGTTTGGGTATCGCTCAAAGTGCCACTGAGTATGGGGTGGATGGATTTTCAGCTCCGCAAGTGATGGCCTTTGCTCTTGAGCTTTATGAAGCCGGCATTTTGACTGATAAAGACTTCCCGGGAATGCCGTCTGATAACAACGGGAGATTTTACTGGTTACTGGACAAAATTGTCCGGCGGGAAGGAATAGGAGATATTCTGGCCAATGGTACTTATTGGGCGGCCCAACAGATTGGCAACGGCGCCGAAGCATATGCGCATAATAATATTAAGAAACATGAGCAGCTGCCTCTCAAGCTATCCATGCTGAATCCGATTTATTTCCTTATGTATTGTACCGGCGAGAAGATAAACATTACCCAGATTGAAGGGCAGTTTCCCCAGGCGCCATTTCCTACCAGAGAGGAGAGAGAAGAGTTTGTAAAGGATTGGTTCCAGGTTCCGGATGAAAAGTTTAAGCAAATATTTTTGGACTGGGAACTGCGCGGAGAAAAATCCCTGCCCCTTTATCCGACTGTTCAAATGTGTTGTGATATTGTTGATTGGCAGGAGATGATGCACTACATTGATGATGCCCTTGGCATGTGTGCCGGTTTATCATCATTTCCCCTGAAACCTCCGTATCATATACACAATTACCCGAAATTTATCTCATCAGGGGCCGGTATCGATATGGATGAGGAAAAACTGACGCAGGCGGCAAAAAGATACCGGACTTTGGTTAGAGCCAATAATACAAGAAGAGGCATGAGCAGAAAAGATGAGAAGCCTCCAAAAGACCATTGGAAGAAAAGATTTCCTGAACTTGAAAAGGAGCTTTTAGATACGTATTACAAATTTAAGGGATGGAATGATCAGGGTATTCCCACTAAAGAATCCTTACATGAACTGGGTTTAGATTACGTCAGTGAAGACTTCGAAAAAAGAGGAATCTATTCCAAAAATGAAGATACATCTTCCAAAGAAATTTCGATGGAAGCAGAGAAGCAATAAAGTGAAGAGGTGTTAACCGTCATGGGTGAGAAAAAAAAGAGAACAATTAAAACGATAAAAATTGATGTAGATAAATGCAACGGTTGCCGTGCATGTGAGATGATCTGCTCCGCCTTTCACGCTACGCCGAAATATGGCAGCAATAATCCGGCGAGGTCTCGTATCCGGGTGATTCGTGAACCGCTAAGAGACATATATGTTCCTGTATATGCGGGTGAGTATACGCAAGCCGAATGTGCCGGCAGAGACAAATACACGATTGACGGAAAGGAATACGACGAATGTGCCTTCTGCAGGGCTTCCTGCCCGTCCAGGGACGAGTTCAAAGAACCCGATTCCGGGCTCCCTCTGAAATGTGATATGTGTGAAGGCGAAGAAGAGCCTTTGTGTGTCAAATGGTGCCTGGTTGATGCCCTGATTTGCGAACAAAGGGAAGAGGAGGTCGAAGAAGAAGAGAAGCTGGAGGAGTTGGAGACCGGAATGGAATCCCTGGCAAACAAATATGGATTGCAGAAAATAATGGATACTGTTGCCCGAATGTCACAGAAGGACTAAATTTTCAAGGCGAAAGAAGAGGATTAATAAAGAGAGTGGAAACAGTCGCCCCCTTCAAAGAAGTAATACATGAGATAAAAGAGGCTGGTGGAGACGCCTTCAGGTTTTGCTTTCAGTGCGGATTGTGCGATACCGTTTGTCCGTGGAACAGGGTCAGACAATTCAGCATTCGCAAGATAATCCGGCAAGCCACGTTTGGTTTGACTGAGATAGACGGTGAAGATATATGGCGTTGTACGACCTGCGGAAGATGTCCCCAGCGTTGCCCGAGAGGGGTGAAACAAATCGAAGTCGGAGTATCCTTAAGACGGCTTGCCTCGAGTTATGACGTTTTTCCCGCTTCAGTTCGATCCGCCCGTACCGCAAGAGCAAGCCTCATTTCTGAAGGTAACCCCTTGAAGTTTGAACGAAATAAGCGGGCGGACTGGGCAAAGGATCTGTCTGTAAAAACGTTCACTGAGGGGATGGAAGCTTTATATTTTGTCGGCTGTTATCTCAGCTATGACCCAAGAATGAAAAAGGTCGCAACCGCCACAGCAAAAATCCTGAAAAAAGCAGGGGTGGATTTCGGGATATTGGGTTCCAGGGAAAACTGCTGCGGAGAAAGCATCCGAAAAACGGGTAGCGAGGAAGTATTCAGAAGCCTGGCCAGGGAAAACATCAAAACTTTTATTGATAAGGGTGTGAAGAAAATCATTGTTTCTTCCCCTCATTGCTACCACACCTTTAAAAACGAGTACCCCGAATTCATGGTGAACTTTGAGATTGTTTATATCTCCCAATATTTATTAGAGCTTATTAATGAGGGAAGGCTTAAACTCGCCAAGGGTTATGAGAAGAAAGTGACGTATCATGACCCATGTTACCTGGGTCGGCATAACGACATATATGACGAACCCCGTGAAGTTTTAAAGAAGATTCCCGGTTTGGAACTGATTGAGATGGCTGATTCACGCCAAGATAGCCTCTGTTGCGGCGGGGGAGGCGGCAGGATTTGGATGGACACGCCAAAGGGTGAAAGATTCTCCGACCTCAGATTAGAACAAGCCAAGGAGGTTGGGGCGGAGGTGCTGGTTACTTCCTGCCCATACTGCATCACCAATTTTGAGGAAAGCCGCCTTAATCTGGAGTATGATGACGTCATAGAGA
>JBFYVZ010000133.1:0-5843 GCA_041298995.1 Desulfobacteraceae bacterium | reverse complement strand
ATTGAAAAGGAAAGCAAAGATTTAATAAATGAAGAGGATGATTTCCCTTCATCTCTGGCAGATTCATCACGCAAAACAGTCACTGAATTATCTCCCATGAAAAGATTGAAACTTAGAAGGCTGAAAAATTATTTTTCAACGCCATAAAGTTTGCGGAATTTTCCATATAATCTTGTTATAGCGCCCTCATTTCCGGCTCCTTTCCGGGAATCGTCTTTTTCAGAGGATAATTGTTCCTGTTGCAGTCTGAAATCATAAGCCGCATTTATGGTTTCGATGAGAGTATCCATATCCACTGGCTTTGATAGAAATTTAAATGCATTATATTTGCCGCTTTCCAATGCTTTTTCAACGCTTCCATGGCCTGTGAGAACAATGCAGGGTAGATTCGGCTGCAGGGTCTTAAGCCTTTTCTGAACTTCAATCCCGTCAATTCCGGGCATCTGCAGATCCACCACAGCAACATCAAACCCTTCCCTTGCGGCCGCTTCAACTCCTTCTTCGCCTGAAAAAGTCGTCTTGACCGTAAAGCCGTCAAGCGCAAGCCGTTTGGCCAGGTATTTTAAAAAGGTCTGTTCATCGTCTATGAAAAGAAGTTTCATACCATATCCTTGAATAAACTGTTTTCTTTCTCAAGCGAGTTTTTCCGTGTAACAAAGGTTATATTTTGAGTCAATGCTTATTTGATGGTCCCGTAAAAAGTCATATGCGAACGGATTTGAGATTTTTGGGAGATAGATTATTAAGGAACTGAGCGTTAAAAATCACAAGCTGTTTGAGGGTGTTAGCCCGAGTTCTTGTGATTTAGTGAAGTGACTTAAAAATCCCCAAAAAGCTCATTAAGTGAGCATATTTCGACTTTTTACGAGTTCATCTTATTTACTTGCTTATCTTTATACAAAAACTAACGCATGTTCCTGCCGAGAGGGATAGGACTAACCGCCCTCCCTGCTACGAATAAGCAAACAGGGGAAAACGGTATTTTCAGCGATATTTTTAGAAATAGACCCAACCCATCGCTCCATGATGGCTGCTTTGTCACTGGATCCCAGTATTATCATGCTGGCCTGGTATTCTTTTGCCGCCTTTTCAATTTCCTTTTGCGGATCACCGACATACACATGGGCTCTGGCATTTATTCCCGTATCTTCAAGCTCCCTGCAGAGGGAATCCAGCCGTTTACGCTCTGTTTTTCTGATTTGCTGTACTTCGTGGGTGTCCAGACTTTTTAGCGCGGTCTCTTTTACGACATGGATGACATGAATTTCTCCGATAACATTTTTCAATCCCTTTATATATTTTATAGCTGTTTTATTTGTTTCGGACCAGTTTGTGGCAAACAGAGGACGATCGAACAATTTTTCAGGAACAATATTGTCCTCTCTCAAGTGTTTGAATACCAGAATGGGGACATCCGTTTGCCTGGTCAGTTCCGAGACATCGGAACCGGCATACAATTGTTCGAGCGCTCCTTTACTGGAACGACCGATGACAATCAGATCAGGGGATTCCTGTTTTACCACTTTGAGTATTTCAGGGACAAGGCTGGAAACTTTGATATAGGCTCCGACTTCCATTCCCATTTCAAATAAATTCTCCGCCCAGTCAATAAACCTTATATTTGCCATCTCCTTTAGTTTAACTGCTTCTTCCTTGAGGTAACCCACCCCCCTTTTCATGGCAACTTTGTCTTTTTCGATTACATTTAGAAAAACGAAATGCTCCAGGGATGCTTTTCTGAGAACCAGCAAAGAAGTTAGCGCGTTATAACAAAGCTTCTCAAACTTTGTCACAAAAAGTATTTTTTTTATTTCCATAATATCTCCAGTTATTATTCTTAAATTTTGATCATCCGATTTTCTTCTTTACTGCTGCAGCCAGTTCTTCAGGATCAACAGGTTTTTCAAGATAGATATCGGGCGCTGGAACCTCCTCTCCCTTGAATTCATCCAGAGCTTTCTGGGATTTTAAAAAAGAGTTAAGGGCAATTCCTGTAAACATGATAACGGGGATACGTTTGTACTTCTCCGTTGTCTTTAGTTTATGATATAGCCTAATTCCGCTTCCACGGGGCATAAGCACATCAAGAATCACAAGGTCGGGAGGATCTTTTTCTATCATTTCAAGACCCTCCACACCATCCTGAGCAACCAGAGGAATATAATGGTTTTCATCAAGAACTGTCATAACAAATGATCTGACATCCGGATCATCATCAACCACAAGAACTTTTTTACTCATCATTTATCCTCCTTGGTCAATTTATATCAAGTGCCTTTGGTCTTTCGCAGGGCAGTTTAATCCTGAAAGTACTTCCATTCCCGGGGCTTGTTTCAATATCAATGGAGCCCTTGTGCTCTTCGATCAACTTACCGGTAACAAGGAGTCCAAGGCCAGTACCCTTACCTCCCTTGGAGCTGAAAAGCGGAGTGAACAACTGCTTTCTGGTATTTTCATCCATTCCGCATCCGTTATCCCTGACTTCAAAACATATCATATTTTTTTCGTCTATATATGTTTTGACCGTTACTTCATGCTTTTTGGAAACATTTTCATCTTCCATACAGGCATCAATAGAATTATTAATAATATTCAACAGGGAGTGGTGAATGGTTTTCGGATCAGCCAAGACCTCTCCAATACCGGTATCAAGTTGCTTTGTCAAACGAATGCCCTTTGAAGTTGCAAAATCGTTTAATAATTCGGTAAGTTCTTCCACAATATCATTAGGTGAGCAGATTTCCATTTCCGGTTCTCTCTGCTTGGAATAGGTCAACAGATCCTGTGTCAAATCTCCCACCCGTCTGATATTCTTCTTGATGGTTTCCCATCCGTCTTTCAGTTTTTCCGTATCGTTTTTTTGAATTCCCACATCCACAACATAGCTTCCGCCTTTCAGCCCGACGAGAATATTTTTCACATAATGGGCGAGTCCGCTGACTGTCTGGCCTACCGCAGCCATCCGTTCGGATTGAACCAACTCCTTTTCAAGCTGTTTTATTTCCGTCAGATCTTGAAAAAAATTGACCGTTCCCACAAACTGGCCGTTTTCAAAAAGGGTATCGCTTGTGTATCTTACCGGAATCTGCCTTCCATCTTTTGTTTTGATGATATTTTCTTTCCACGGCAGCGCTTTTTGGTCTTTTTCATTCCTGAACTGATTTTTGAAGATATTGGCAATCCGGGGTGTATACAACTCATCAATAGTCATCTTGTTCCTGACATCCTTTGGCGCCTCACCGAATATTCTTGCCGCTTCAGGATTGTATATAACTACTTTCCATTCATGGTTAAAGGCAATAATGGCATCATGGGAACTCCTGATCAACAGTTTTTGAAAATCTGATTTGCGCCGAATCTCCTCCGTGGCTTCCGCAATTTTAATTTCAAGATTGGTTGTATAATCTCTGAGCTTTTTTCTGAGGGCAATCTTTGTTTTTGCCCTTTCAAGGGCAATGGCAAGGGCGTCATCCCGGACAGGTTTGTTGATGAAATCGCTGGCGCCATATTGAAGCGCCGCGATGGTCGAATCAATGTCACCATGACCGGTGACAATAATTACTTCTTTTTCAGGATCAAAATCCTTTATCTTTTTAAGAAGTTCAAGTCCGTCCATCCCCGGCATTTTTATATCCGTAATCACAATATCAGGAGATTCGGATTTAAATACTTCCAGCCCCTGCTGGCCACTATAGGCAGAAAAGGTTTCATATCCGTCACTTCTAAGGGACATGGAAAGCAATTTAACAATTAATTCTTCGTCATCAACAATCAATATCTTGATGGTTGACATCATTTATTCCCCTGTCTTAATTTTTGGAAACCTGATAATAAATTTAGCACCCTTACCCTGTTCACTTTCAATATCAATTGTCCCGCCGTAGTCTTTAATTATGCCGAAGCTGATGCTTGTTCCAAGACCGGTTCCTTTCCCTGTTTCCTTTGTGGTAAAAAAAGGCTCGAAAATCTTTTGTTTTACTTCTTCGGTCATACCTCGTCCGGTATCGGAAACTTCGGCAACCACCCGATTGTCTTCAGAATAGGTTTTGATCCGAAGTGTTTTCTCCGCCTGGGCTCCTTTTTTTGTAATTTGTTCAGTATTTTCATCCATGGAATCAATGGCATTGGTGACCAGATTGATGAACACCTGCTCCAGACGATTATGCTCCGCGTTAATTTCCGGGATGCCGGGATCCAGATCAAGTTCAACTTTAATGGAGTGGTTGGTCAGTTGATGTCCCAATACCTTGAACACATCTCGAATAGGATCGTTTATGATCAGCTTTTTGGGATCCCTTTCAGTTTGCCTTGAAAAATCCCTTACATGCTTGATAACCCCTGCAGCCCTGGCAACATTGGCAATAATATCCTTTGCTATCATAACAAGTTCATCATCGGGAATGGCCTTCCCTTTTCCTATCATTTTAATAATCAGATCGGCGCATATCTGAATGACATTAAGGGGCTGATTGATTTCGTGGGCCATACCTGCAGCCATAGTTCCAAGGGTCGTAAGTTTTCCGGCCTGAATCAACTGAGTTTCTTTTTCAACACTCTCGGTGATATCTGTTGTTGATGCAATCAGAACATCCCTGTGGGCATATGTTGCGTGGACAACCTTGACATTAACAAAAAAAGAGGTCTTATCTTTTTTAAAATGTTTTTTCTTGGTAAAAAGGATGGAATCATTTTTCGACAACTCCTGGAGGCGACGCTTAATGGTTTTATCCGTTTGCTTTCCGATGTCAAGAAAGGACTTGCCCAGAATCTCTGTTTTAGAATATCCGTATTCTTTTTCAACCCGCTGGTTCACATCCAGAATTTTAAGCGTATGCAGGTCGACAATAAAGATCGGATTGGGATTATCATTAAACAGAGATCTGTATTGATCTTCGGATATTTTATGTTTTACGTACAGGTGGGAAAGTTTTTTATCCTGAAGCTCCAGCTCTTCCTTTGCCCTTTTGTCTTCGGTGAGGTCCCTTAGAGTCTCGATCGCACCGATAATCTCGCCATCCGGTGATTTGATCGGTGCGGCAGTAAAAAATATCCACTTTCCCCCATCACCGAGATGAGGGAAAAACTCTTCTGCTTCGTAGGCCTCTTTGATCAATGTTGATTTTTTCCAGGAAGAACCATAATATTTTGAAACCTCCTCTTCCGACATCCCGCCCACAATGACATCTGCCATTGTGGGCCGCTTGGCAGATCGAAACGGTACCCATTGACGGTCGGTTCCAACCAGTTCATATGCCTTATGTCCTGTAAGCTCTTCCAGGGCGGTGTTCCAGTGTGATATAATATGATCATTGTTAATGATAAATGTTGGAATCATACTGCCCTGAATGATCTGGGACAGCTCTTTTTCTATCTTTATCAGGTCTTCCCTGTCAACCTTAAGGTATCGGTTTTCCTCTTCGGCATTCTTCTGAATTTTTCTGGAAAACTGATCAAAAAGATCAATAATCTCCTTTTTTTCCGTCCCTTCAATCTGAATTTTCTTTTTTATCCTGATTTTTTCTTCTTCAGCCTGGAGAAAATTCAGAAAAGATATGGTATGGTATTCATCAAGGTCTATTATGCTGATACGTTCCTTACCGACCTTATCAAGTATGGAGCTCAAGGTTTTATCATTTTTCAGTTTCAATATAACATCAATGCCCGACAGCTTGCTGATCTCGCTGTAATCCGTGATTATCATGATACCTTTTTCCCTGGCATAGGTTATTCCTTCCGAATGTGTCAGGGTATCTGCAACCGCAATGACCTCGGGAGACAACTCCTTTAACCCGGGGCCAAGTAATATTTCTGAATTTTCTCCAGGCTGAAGAAGAAAAAATCAG
>JBFYVZ010000118.1:0-24579 GCA_041298995.1 Desulfobacteraceae bacterium | reverse complement strand
GAGGTGTCGTCGGAGCCACAAGGCGGATGAGCGCAAGTTCGTTTCCCGGCCACCTGAATGTCATTTCATCCGATTCTTCCGGCGGAAGGTCCACCACGATAGTTCCGTCCGCATCCGCCGATATCGAAGAATTTCATGATAATCTTATGCGTATGGAAGGCCCACCCAAGCCAAAGATTCAAGAACTGCTGGAAGCCGGAGTTCCGCCAGCGGATGTATTCATGATGGTTCACATTTCTATTATAAGCAGGAAGCCTTTAACCGCGGTGCATGAAGAATACAATAGATCTAAAGGTCAGGGATGGGGAGTAATCGCTAAAGAAATGGGCATAAAGCCCGGTTCCACCGTCTTTCATAATCTTAAAGAAAAGATCAAACGCGACGTTGACCGTATATCCTCAGGGAAATCAAAAAATAAAGAAGAAAATTCCGGGAACTATGGAAAAGGCGGAGGAAAAGGGAAAAATAAGTAAATAAGCGCATTGACACACAAAGTCATTCTTCATATACTCCCGCCGTGAAAAAGCAAAACCCTATAAATCCAAATGCGGGGGTCATCCTTCCGGTAGTACTGACCCTGCTGGTTCAGGCTCTGGTTTCAATGAGTGCGGTAGCAGTTCCGGTAATTATGGCGGTTGCGGCGGGTGAATTAAATGTTCCCGCAAGCTATGTCGGCATTTTCATGTCTCTTATTTATCTTGGCGCTACCGTTGTAGCGCCTGTAAGCGGATTTCTTATCAACCGGTTCGGGGCGATCGGGGTAAGCCAGATTTGCCTGATCTTATGCGCGCTGGGACTCGGTGCAATTTCACTCTCAGCTCTCCACATGATGATAATCGGTGCATTGATCATGGGAATCGGTTACGGACCTGTGACACCGGCCAGCTCCCATCTGCTGGTCCGAACAACGCCTGTTTCAATGATGTCCGTCGTCTTTTCCATCAAGCAGACCGGTGTTCCGTTAGGCGGGGCAATGGCCGGCGTGATTGTGCCTTATCTTATTATTTCCTTTGGCTGGAAGATGTCGACGATGATGGTTGGGGTATTGATTCTGGTTTCCGGAATTTTATTGCACCCTTATAGAAAACAGTTCGACATGGAATGTTCCAATTTATCCCGGCTTTCCTGGCAAAACGTGATTGAGTCGATAAAAATGGTGTTTTTACACAATGAATTGCGCCGTATTGCCATCACATCTTTTATATTTTCCATAATGCAATTGAGCCTGGTCTCCTTTATCGTGATTTATCTAATCGAAGACGTGAAGATGACTCTGGTCCGTGCGGGCTTTCTTCTGTCTATAGCCCAGGTAGCCGGAATTGTCGGAAGGATCGTATGGGGCGCGCTGGTCGACAGAGGCGTAAAGCCCCGTCTTATGCTTGGTCTTTTAGGCATTGCCATGTCCGCGGGCGCGTTGTTATCGGCAGCCTTTTCACCGGAATGGCCCTTTTTTGCCGTGCTGATCGTCTGCGCGCTTTTCGGTGCCGCTGCAATCGGATGGAATGGCGTCTATCTCGCTGAGGTAGCGCGCGTTGCAACGCCTCAGTTTGCAGGAATGGCGACCGGCGGGTCGCTTTTTTTCACGTTTGCCGGAATTCTGGTAGGGCTTCCCGCTTTTTCACTGATTGTTGAAAAAAGCGGCAGCTATCCTCTCGGATTCGGGATTAATGCAGTCGCGACATTTGTCTGTGGTACGGCTATGCTGTTTTCCCGTAAATGAGCATTTTCCTTTGCTGTCTGAACCCGGTCTTCTGCTCCCAAAGTCTTCCCAAAATCATCATTGACACACAAAATCCTTATTCATATACTTCGATAATAATAAGAGTTTTCCAAATAAGAGGAGAGCCAAATGCAAAAGATATGCGCTTCTATTCTGTTTTATCTGTTGATAAGCTGCCCTCCCGCGAGTGTTTATGCGGATTTGTATATCTGGACCGATGAAAACGGCGTAAAACATTTTTCAAATATAGCTCCGAAAGAAACAGATAAAAGTATCCGTCTGGAAGAAGAGATTATATTTGACGAGGCTAAATATAAGGAATTCCTTGAACAGCAGAAGGCGTATGAGGAAAAACAGGCCGCTGAAAAAGCCGTGAGAGAAGAGAAGGATATCAAGGAAAGAGAAATAGAAGCGATCAACAAACTGGAAAAAACAATAAGGGAAGAAAAAGAGGCGAGGGAAAAGGAAATAGAAGCCGCAAAAGAACTGGAAGAGAAAATAGATAAAGAAGAAAGATATCAGAATTACCCCTCATTTACGGTTGTTCGACCGCATAAAATCGGTAAATCAGGCGTTGTATTCAAAAATAATCCGCACATTCAAAAAGACCGGAAAGACAAACCTAACGCAACTTCGGAAAATCAAAACAGAAAAGAAAATGCGGTAGAAGTCAAAAGAGTTGATAAATATAAGAAAGGGGTTGATGAATACAATAAGGAGCAAAAGCAAAGTCAAAGCGTAGGTCTCCGCGTTAAAAAACCAGATTCAGGCAAAGATGATCCAAACGGACATTTAATGGAAGATATCCGGAGGCCATGAAAAATCAGCGAGTTATTTTGGATCTATTCCGGAGCAACCCCTGTTGAGACGGGCAGAATTCGGATCGCAATGTGTTCCATCCATCGGCGACTGTGAACCAGGTGTAACCTTTTAACCGGTTTTGCGTTAAACAGGATATGTGAAAACATTTAAAGATTTCTATAACCGGCATCGGCGGAAATTCCTGACCTACCTCGTTCGACGCTCGGGTGATTACCAATTATCCTGCGATATCATGCAGGAGAGTTTTATCCGTATTTATGAGAAATACACTGCGGAAAACTACGCGCCGCAGCTGCTGTACACCATCGGCAGAAACCTCGTACTCGATTCGTTTCGCAGGCTGAAGCATGCACCGGCAACTTTGGAGGATAACGACCAGCCGGTCGACAGCCAGGAGCACGATTTCATGGTGCGTGACGAGTACCGCCGGGTGCTGGATGCCATGCAGAAGCTCGATGATGACGAAAGAGACCTTCTTACGCTTGTTGTGAGCAGTGAAATGTCCTATCGTGAGGTTGCTCAAATAGCCGGGATCAGTGAGGTCAATGTCAAAGTAAAGATCCACCGCGCCCGGAAAAAACTGAGAGAATATCTTAAGGCGGGAGAAAAATGAATGATGATCTGATCAGCATGTATATAGACAACGAACTGAGTCTGGACGACAAAATTGTTTTTGTTGAAACATTACATGCCTATGAGAACTTTAAAGATGATACGGTAAGTCTGCTTGAACAGGAAAAACTCATACGTTCGGAAGTCGTCGATAATATTCCGGCACTCAGCATAAAGGAGCGCAGAAGTGCCTGGTATCAGAATCTGTTCCGGCCTTTTGCAGCCGCTGCAGCGGCTGGATTGGTCGCAGCGGCAATACTGTTAATGGTTTTTTATCCCCGTCAGGAACAACAGGTGCTGCCGTATCGTTTCGTGATTTATCAACCGGATGCTCAACATGTTGAGCTTGCAGGCAGTTTCAGCGGCTGGAAAAGAATCTCGCTGAAACATGCAGGTCAGAGCGGTTACTGGGAAACAACGCTGGATCTTCCCGAGGGGGAACACCGTTTCAGCTACATAATTGAGGGAAACCGGAGACTCACCGACCCGACTATAGCGGCGCATGAAATCGATGATTTCGGCGGAGAGAACTCCATCCTCAGGGTTAAATTATAAACGTGAAGCGGAGCATTCTTACGGTTTTGGCTCTTTTTGCGGCAATTGGCTGTACTGCCCATTATCAAGTTATTGACAATGGCCATGTCGAAATGTATTTGACTGCGCCGCAGGCAAAGTCAGTTGTTCTGGTGATCTCCGGTGATCAATTCGAAGAAGTCCAGGCTCTGCGGGATGATTCCGGCAGGTGGAAAGTCACGCTAAACCGATTGAATGAATTCAAGTACTTTTATCTGGTGGACGGCAGGGCATACCTTCCGGATTGTCCCTTCAGGGAAAACGATGATTTCGGGTCGAATAATTGTATCTTTTCACCATGAAAGTAACAATGAGGTTAAACCGACATGAGTTATAAGAAATTTATCCTGACAATCTTACCGTTTCTTGCAGGAGGAGTTTTTCTTCTGGCATCAACGGTCTTTGCGGATGTGGTGGAGCAGGAGCTCGGCCGGATGCCGGCGACGGTCAGGGAGAGCGCCCGCGAGATGATCCAAAAAGGGGTTTCCGGCGATGAGACGATTCAGTTTATAAAGGCGATGCATACCAATCGCTTTGATGAAGAGCAGATACTTAAAGCCCTGAATATAGTCCTTGAAGCTCAAAGCAGAGGGCTTCCGGTAAAGCCGGTCATCAGCAAGGCTCTCGAGGGGATGGCCAAAAAGGTGACCCATGAAAGGACATTACAGGCCATGGAAGCTGTGAGTTCCCGCTACGCTTTTGCTTTCAGCCAGGCCCGGTCAGTCACAAGGAGCAGGGAGCAGACCGAGCGCGTGGGGAGCATGCTCGCGGAGAGCCTTGCGGCTGGCCTGAAAGAGCAGGATGCGGCCCGGATAATGAGCCGTTTACGTGAGCAGACCGCGAAAATAAATTCGGACCGGATGAACGAGCTAGCCTCAGCGTGTCTGGCGATGGCACGCGATATGTCGAGACTGGGGGTCTCTTCCCAACTCTCCTCACAGGTAATTTTAGGGGCGCTGTCCAAAGGGCTTCACGCAGCCGACATCGCGAATATGCACCAGTCCCTTCTCGCCAAATCGCAGACCGGTTCTGCGCAGGTTATTTCCCGGGGATTAGCACAAGAGATGCAGTACGACAGGTCCGTAAAGGATACGGGCGTTACAGCCGGAGAGCAGTCCGGACATGATAGCCAGAGCGGCTCCGGTGGATCATCAAACGCCGGCAGCGGTGGCAGTGGCGGTGGCAGTGGCGGTGGAGGCAGTGGAGCAGGAGGGGGCGGGGGCGGCGGCAACAAATAATTATATCACGGCTTCTGTTCAGGCCTTCATTCTCAATGGCTGACCGCCGGACGACGATACGAAAAAAATCCATGTCTGTTTCCCGGCGGCCTTACCACTTCATTCCGTTAAGCAGGTTCTGAATCATTTCTTTTTTATCCGGTATCATTCAACCAAAAAGTATATTCTTCCCGAAAATTATTCCGATTATTTTGTAACTTCACGCCGGCCCGTGCGTTAAAAGGACATGAGTAATGAGCGATCCGCGGAACTTATTATGCTCATGTGGCCTGAAAGAACCGAAATTCTTAAGCCGGTGCAGGTAAATAACTTTTATCAGATAAAGGAAAGGAATTAAATTATGAAAAAATTAATGCTCATGAGTTGTTTGTTTATGGCGCTTATTATGACAACAACGCCCCTGTCAGCTGCAGGCGGAGGAGGCGGAGGCAGCGGGTCAGGCTCTGGAGGAGGGTCAGGCGGCGGGTCAGGCGCCGGAGCAGGTTCAGGCAGCGGGGCCGGTGCTGGTTCCGGTGATGCTTCAGGATCAGGTGTTGGCCCTGGGCCGGGGACTTCGGCAGGTCCCGGGCCTAATGCATCCATAGGCCCCGGCCCGAATGCCTCCTTCGGCCCCGGCGCCAATGCTTCCGTTGGTTTTCATAAGAATGTCCGGACAGGTTCCGGAGGGACTGTGGGCCAGGGAACCGGTTATGGTCCAGGCGATGGCACAGGCAATCAGGGAGTCGGACCTCAGGATGGAACCGGTTTCGGAGCTCCGAAATAGCGCTTTAGATTTATAAATCTTCAAGCTTACGACCGGGGCGGACTCATAAAAGAGCGCCCCGGACCTTTTTCTGCCGGGGCGATACCGGTCTCTTTAGGTTTGTAGTTTTCAATCCGATGAATCTCTCCGGGTATCGACCCATCCAGTCATTACATTCCCCCATACCTGCGACGGGAAATCCTGAATCGTTTCTTATTCCGGTGTAAGAGGCCAGCGGTAATCCTTAATAAATAATGTTGTTTTCCCGGCGATTATGATATGGGTAACCTGCTTTTGCTATGACCCAGGCTGAAAACAGAGGGTTGTAAAAACGTGGTCTATTCACGAAATCGCCGCCCGGCTAAGCCGTAAAAGCCGGGATACAATTTCCATATTCAAGGAGTTGATTCATGAAATCTAAAATTCTTCTGATGCTTTGCTCTACGGTTCTTTCGGTGATGTTCGGAACACATCCGGTTTGTGCCGACGGCGATGGCCCTGACCGGCCTCTGACTCCTGTAGAAAAGGCATATTTCAACAAAATCCTCAGTACGATCGATCAGGCGCTCCCCAAACCTCCGGCAAACTGGGTTACAACCGAAAAGCCATCGACGAGGCCTCCGAATGTAGTCCCCGAAAATTCCGGGAAAGGTCACTTTAAAGCCCGTTATAAGGGGCAGTGGTTTGACCAGTCCCAGAAGCAACGTCAGGCACAGAAGCTCCAGGAATACTCCATGAAATCACCCCCGAAGGAGCGCGATATCGAGGCCATGCAAAAACAGATGGATTCGCTCCTGGCGGAACAGCAGAAAGTTATGGAGGAACTTGCCAATGCGTCCCGGAAGAACGATAAAGCGGCTCTTCAGAGCGCTCAGGCGAAACGCCAGGCCCTCCAGAAAAAAAACCAGCAGGTATCGAGCGCGATATTTGCCCCGCATGAACAGGTGCTGAAGGAGTTCCCCATCAGCGACTCCTGCCTTCAGGTCGAAGTAACGGTCAACAACACTTCGGCAGGACTCAGGAAGGCCGCGCTTCTGAGTCTTACCTCTCCTCCCAGGGCTTTCATGGTCGATGACGGAAACCCAGGCATTAAGGATTGTCCTTATGGAAAAGCGGTCGTCCTTCTGGGCGCCTGGGACAATGGCCAGGCCGGGGGCGAATACACCTATTTCCGATCCAACTGGCGTGAAGGGACACCTCATCCGTCGGCTAAAAACATGATCATCGAGATCCGGGCCAGCGAGCAACGGGCCATGGAGTATCGCAAGTCCGTGAAATGGGATGCGCTGAACGCGCTGCTTGTGAAGTGAGTCTGCCGGACAGATGTCCCCGGCAAGACAGCCCTAATCGTGTCAATGGCCCGGCCCTTCCCGGTTTCACAAATAAATTTGATGTCAATCATTCGGTATGGTATGAAAACTTCAGAAGATCCGAACGGACATTGCAGGAGAAAAAGGGAAAGGGTCAAAGGCACAAAGTGAAAAGATGTGAGGAGTGAGCCGTAAGCCGGATCAAGAAGAGGTGAAAGAAACTTTTTAAATTAATTAAAAAGGGGAGCTTGGCATGGGAAAACTGTTATGGGAACCTTCGAAAGAGCGGATATTAAATTCGAACATGAAGCGATTCATGGATATCATCAACCGGAAGTACGGGAAAGCCTTCACGGATTATCCCGGCCTTTATAATTGGTCGGTTGAAAACATTCCGGATTTCTGGGCGGAAATGTGGAATTTTGCAGGCATAATCGCCTCTAAGCCTTATGATCGGGTTATTGATGACATTACGAAGATGCCGGGCGCGAAATGGTTTGAGGGTTCACGATTAAACTTTGCCGAGAATCTTTTAAGATACAGGGACGGGCAGACAGCGCTCATTTTCAAGGGTGAGGATCAGGACGCAATCCGTATGACGTATGCCGAACTTTATGATGAAGTAGCCCGGCTTTCGGCCTCTTTGAGAAAGGCGGGTGTTGTGAAAGGTGATCGCGTAGTCGGTTTCATGCCGAATATGCCGCAGTCAATTATTGCCATGCTTGCCGCCACAAGTATCGGCGGGGTATGGTCTTCCTGCTCGCCCGATTTTGGAATAAAAGGAGTTTTAGACCGGTTCGGACAGATTAAGCCGAAGGTTATATTTACTGCAAACGGCTATTCGTTCAAAGGGAAGCGCCTGGACTGCCTTGAGAGAATATCGGATATTCTAAAAGAGCTTCCTTCGATAGAGAAGGTGGTCGTAGTTCCTTATACAGAGGCTGATCCTGATATAAGCAGGGTTCCGAAGGAAGTTCATTACAGAGATTTCTTATCTTCGGGAAAAGGCCTCAATATAAAGTTCGAACAGCTTCCTTTCGATCATCCCTTGTACATAATGTACTCATCGGGAACGACCGGTCTTCCGAAATGCATGGTGCAGTGCGCGGGCGGGATTCTTGTCCATCAGTTGAAAGAGATGCTCCTCCATACCGACATGAGAAGAAGCGATACGATATTCTATTTCACCACCTGCGGCTGGATGATGTGGAACTGGCTTACGAGCTCGCTGGGTGTGGGAGCCACACTTGTTCTGTTCGACGGAAATCCTTTCCATCCGGAGCCAGGCGCATTATGGAAAATGGCCCAGGAGGAGAAAATATCCGTTTTCGGAACAAGCGCAGGATATATAACCGCCCTGCAGAATGCCGGTGTAAAACCGGGGAAAACATACGACCTTGCAAATCTCAGGACCATTCTTTCAACAGGCTCGCCTCTTTCAATGGAAAATTTTGAATATGTGTACATGGATATAAAGCCGGATGTTCAGCTTGCGTCAATTTCAGGAGGAACCGATTTAAACGGCTGCTTTGCGCTCGGCAACCCGATGGGTCCGGTCTATTCGGGCGAGCTTCAGTGCAGGGGACTTGCTATGAAAGTCGAAGCTTTTGATGAAAACGGTAAGCCGGTCATTAATCAGCAGGGGGAGCTTGTCTGCACGGCGCCTTTTCCTTCAATGCCTATCTATTTCTGGGATGATCCGGACGGAAAAAAATATTACAATGCCTATTTTGACGTATATCCGAATGTATGGCGGCACGGGGATTTTATTGAAATTAATGACCGTGGCGGCGTGACTATTTATGGGAGATCGGATGCGACTCTGAATCCGGGCGGGGTCAGGATAGGGACTGCTGAAATATACCGCCAGATGGAGCAGTTTGACGAGATTGAGGACAGCGTTGTTGTCGGCCAGGACTGGAAGAATGACGTTCGTGTAATCCTGTTTGTAAAAATGGCGCCGGGTTACGAGCTGACGGAGGCGGTTAAAAAGAAGATTGTAAATACCATAAGGATAAATGCTTCTCCCAGGCATGTGCCCGCAAAAATTCTGAGTGTCCCCGATGTTCCATACACTCTGAACATGAAGAAGGTTGAACTTGCCGTGAAAAAAGTCATCCAGAACAAGCCGGTTTTAAACAAGGATGCCCTGAGAAATCCGGAAGCTCTCGATTTTTATGCCGGGTTTAAGGAGCTTGATGAGGACTAATCGAAAGCCGAATATAGAATATCGAACACCGAATAGCGAAAAGGGATTGAAAAGCTATGACAAAAGAAGAGACTATCCAAGCTGTGAGACAGAGGGCCAAGAAGAATTTTTCACTGGGGTATAACTGTGCCGAATGTGTTCTGGAGGCCGTGTTTTCCCTTATCAACACAGGATTGCCTCAGGAAGCGCGAAGAATGGCTACCGGCTTTGGCGGAGGCGTAGGCCTTTTCGGGGACACTTGCGGCGCTGTCTCCGGATCCGTTCTTGCTGTTGGAGCCGTTCATGGAAGAAGCTCGCTTCCGGAAGTAGAAGGAAAAGAGGCTGTGAAGTATGCTGCGGAACAGCTCTACGGGAAACCCGGCCTTTACAGGATATTTAACCAGATACCGAACCGGATAAGCGAAAAATACGGCCACACGCTATGCAGGGATCTTACGTCAAAATGGAAAGAGACATGGCTTTGCCGTGAGCATGCTCTTTATTGCCGGGATCTGATAGTTGAAGCGGCAGGGATAGCCGCCGAACTGATCCTTTCCGATAAAAATGAGCTTGCATCAAAGCCGTTCGGCGCAAATGTGGAAAACCTTAAGGAAACCTCCTGCGATCTTGCAAAAGGCTGAGGGTCTGCTTTGAAAAAGGACGGCGTCCTTTAAAAAAAGTAAATAGTAAATAGTGAACGGTGAATCCGCCACCCAGATTGGCGGACCTTCGGTAGCCAAGGGTTCAAGGGGTCAAGGGTGAGAGCCGAATATCGAAAGCCGAATATAGAATATCGAACATCGAATATCGAAGGGCGAACTTTGGAGTTCGATGTGCCAAGTACGATGTTCAATGTACGGATCGGGGACCATGAACCATAAACCAGAAACCATATTTTTAAACGGTCGGATAGAGAAGATAACATATACAAGCCGGGAAACCGGATATACGGTTGCAAAGGTAATGGTTCAGGGAAGAAAAGACTCCGTCACCGTCGTGGGAAAACTCATCTCTCCGGTTCCCGGCGAAACGCTCACTATGAAAGGTGAATGGACAAGACACCCTAAATTCGGCGAGCAGTTCAAAATCTCAGAATTTTCAAGCGCAGCCCCCGAAAGCCCTGCCGGAATAGAAAAATATCTCGGTTCCGGACTTGTAAAGGGTATCGGGCCCATCATGGCCGAACGGATAGTAAGAAAATTCGGAATAAAAACCCTCGATATAATAGAAAAGGATACGGGCAAGCTCTCTTTGGTTGAAGGGATAGGAGAAAAGCGGATTTCCATGATCAGAAAGGCATGGGATGAGCAGAAAGAGATTCGCAACCTCATGCTTTTTCTCCATGCCTACGGCCTTGGCGCGGGACACGCCGTGAAGATTTTCAAAAGATACGGAAACAGGGCAGCGTCGATAATGAAAGAAAACCCTTACCGACTGGCCGTCGATATATCGGGGATAGGGTTTATAACCGCGGACAGGATCGGCGAAAAGCTCGGCTTTTCAAAAAACTCGGAAGAAAGAGTCGAATCCGGAATAATATATCTTCTTTTTACCCTCTCCGAAGAGGGACATATCTATTACCCGTTGCCTGCTCTTATCGAAAGCGGAGCGGAAATGCTGGGTGTTGAAAGAGAGGATGTGAAGAAAGGGATCGATGCCGCAGCCGCGTCGGGTAAAATAGTCATCGAAGAGTTTGAGAGAGATGCAGGAGCGCCGGAGGAGGGAAAGGGTGTCTTTCTTGCAAAATATCATTATTGTGAAACCGGCATATCAAAACTTCTTAAGCATATTGTCGATTCGCCGAAATCTTTCAGGAATGTCGATTCTGACAAGGCTATCAAATGGGCGCAGAATCAACTCTCCATCGTCCTTGCAGAAAAACAGGCGAAGGCCGTCCGGAGGTCGCTTGACGAAAAAACGCTTGTAATTACCGGAGGACCCGGCACCGGAAAGACTACAATCATAAATGTCATCATAAAGATATTTAAGAGACTCGGGGTAAAAATCCTGCTTGCCGCGCCCACCGGGAGGGCTGCGAAGCGAATGAGCGAAGCAACAGGATACGGGGCTAAAACAATTCACAGGATGCTCGAATACAATCCTGAAAAGGGAGGGTTCCAGAGAGATGAAAACAATCCTCTCGAGTGTAATCTTCTGGTTGTTGACGAAGCCTCCATGATAGACACCTTTCTGATGTTCAGCATGCTCAAGGCTGTGCCTCCAGATGCAGTTTTGATTCTTGTAGGAGATGTCAACCAGCTCCCTTCCGTGGGACCAGGGAATGTTTTGAGTGATGTGATAGGATCGGGGCTTATCCCTGTTGTCGTACTCACCGAAATCTTCCGTCAGGCAAAGGAGAGCCTTATAGTAATCAACGCCCACAGGATAAACGGCGGAGAGATGCCTTTATGGAAATCGGATGAAAACGGCGGCGATTTTTATTTCATAGAACAGGATAATCCTGAAAGGATAGTTGAAATAATCAGAGTGCTTGTAACAGAGCGTATCCCGAAACGCTTTGGTTTAGATTCCATCGATGATATACAGGTTATGACTCCGATGCACAGGGGATTTCTCGGATCTTCCTCCCTGAATGCGGTTTTGCAGGAGGCGCTCAATCCGGGTGAAGCCCAGCTTGTACGCGGTGAAAAAAAATACAAGACAGGCGATAAGGTAATGCAGATAAGAAATAATTATGAGAAAGATGTTTTTAACGGCGATATCGGCCGGATAAAGTCGATCGATTCCGAAGATCAGAAAATGATTGTTTCTTTCGACGGGCGGCATATCGAGTATGATTTTCATGAACTGGATGACATTATTTTATCGTATGCCGTATCGGTGCATAAGTCGCAGGGTTCCGAGTATCCTGCCGTAGTTATGCCGGTTCATACGCAGCATTATATGCTTCTTCAGCGAAATCTTATATATACGGCACTCACAAGAGGGCGGAGGATTGCGGTTATGGTGGGCACAAAGAAAGCTCTTGCAATCGCAATCAATAATAACAGGACGCAAAAGCGTTATACATATCTTCAAAGCAGGCTTAAAAAACGATGAACAGTGAATGGTGAAAAGTGAATAGAAGGGGGCAAGGGTTCAGGCCAGGGAATAGGTTCGGTCAAAATCCTCCGTCAAAATCCTCTTGACACAAAAGATCCTTCTTCATATACTCCCATCGCGAAAAAGTAATGGCGTACCGATTAAAAGTCGACAATTTACCATGTAATTACAAGGAGATGGAAACAGCACATTTTAATTCTTTTTAAAGAAGTACTTCATAACTATTGATGAACAGCTTTATTAAACTTTTCTTTAAACTGGAAGGTGACACATGACTGAACAGGTTGGAAAAATTTTGACCGGGGGCAACGAACTTGAAAATGCTTTTTTCCTGAAACAGGATAAAAAGCTTACTGAGCAGCTTGCGGCAATGAAAAAAATGAAGGAAACAAAAGAAAACCTGAAAAAGGTTTCAGGTATCGAGAATGAGACTGTTCTGCAAAAACTTATTGATTTAAAGATACCCCCGCATATTGTTGCTTCGCTCTCCATGATACCGCTTGTGGAAGTAGCATGGGCAGATGGCACTATCGGAGAAAAAGAGCATGAAGCAATTCTTAAGGCTGCAAAGCTGGACAGCGACATTGACCGCGAACTGCTTAAAAGCTGGCTTTCTCATAAACCGGAACCGGCATTACTCGAAGCCTGGACATTTTATATCAATGGGATATGTGAAAAAATAAGTGATGATGAAAAAAAGCTTTTACAGAAGACCCTGCTCTCCCATGCATATAATATAGCAAATGCTGAAGGCGGTTTTCTTGGAGTTGGCTCAAAATTATCAAAACAGGAAAAAGCCATGCTTCAAAAGCTCGAAGCATCATTTAAATAGTTAGAAATAATTATGATGCGGGCAGAATGAAGCATGAGAATACAGAAGTCAGGAGCCGGAAGCCAGAATAACCATGGACTGTTTTTCTTCTGTATTCTCATATAAACTTTATAGCCAAATTGTCTTGACATTCAGGAACACATTCTTCTATATATAAGAAAAATAACGATATTTATGTTAAATCAAACCAATCAGGACAACAGATAGCTTTGATGTGTTGTCAGGCTTATGGTTGTCCGGGGAGTGAGAAACTCCATAGGAGGTGCCATGAGAGTATTGATTGTCATTCTTGCTTTTTTGCTTGTGGGTTTTTCTAATCCGGCTGTTGCCGCAGACAAGGGAATCGGGGTAATAAAAAATATCAAGGCCCCAGTGTCCATTGAACGTGAGAAAGCATCTATTCCAGCGAAACCGGGCGACAGGCTTTTTGAAAATGACACCATTGTGACAGGTAAGGGCGGGTCGATGGGAGCCGTTTTAAATGACAACAGCCTGGTCTCATGCGGTTCCGATTCAAGGCTTATCCTGTCCCAGTTCGTTTTCAATCCCGCAGAAAAAAAACTATCCAGTACTTTCCAGATGGTGCGCGGCACTTTGGCCTATATATCCGGTTTAATCGGAATACGAGACAGCAAGGCTGTAAAGTTCGTCACGCCCACGGCTGTCTGCGGCCTTCGCGGGACCCATCTTGTTATAGCTGTTGAGGGAGAGTAGCATCAGGGAATGCGCTCGCTGTTTCTGTTCAACAAACGAAGGAGCTTAATATCATGAGAAAAATAATTTCAGCATCATTCATTTTTTTAGCCTTATTATTTCCCTTTGTTTTATTCTCTTGTGCCGGTATTTCTACTCCGGTCATTGTCGATTCGGATAAGGATGGCGTACCCGATAATTACGATAATCGACATAATTTTGCAACACCTCAATATTACGACAAATGCCCAACTACTACTCCGGCAGGAGTCAAAGTTGATAAGTATGGCTGCCCTCTTGATTCAGACGGCGACGGTGTTCCCGACTATCTGGACAAGTGCCCCGGAACTCCTGCGGGTGTGAAGGTGGACAAAGACGGCTGCCCACTTGATTCCGACGGTGACGGTGTTCCCGACGACCGTCCGGACAAGTGTCCCGGAACTCCTGCGGGTGTGAAGGTGGATGCGGATGGTTGCCCTCCCCCACCGGTTGTTCAGAAAGCTGAGCCCCAGCCTTGTGCCGATGCCAAGGCTTCCAAAGCACTCTTTGTGCTCCTGCCTGATCGGGAAGGCAAAGTCGGCCAGGTCGAGGTAAGCAATTCCGCTGGGTCACAAACGCTGAAAGAGGCCAGGGAGTCAACTGAGGTTGATTGTTCTGATAAGGCCCCCGGCAACCCGAAGATCATGGACGAAAAAGCGGTAAGCGATATGTTTAAAGTGGCTATTGATGCCCTGCCGGCTTCTCCTGTATCCTTTGTAATGTACTTTGACAGCGGAAGTGCCGTTCCTACAAAAAAGTCCATGCAATTGATTCCGGAAATTCTGGCGACGATCAAGTCGCAAAAATCGACAGACGTTGTTGTGGTTGGCCATACCGACACGGTCGCATCCAATAAATATAATCAGAAGCTATCGGAGCGTCGGGCCAACTCTGTAGCGAAAGCCCTTGCTTCAAAGGGTGTTGACAAAGCAATGATTGAAATTGAATATCACGGCGAGGATCGACTATTGGTACAAACAACGGATGAGATTGCTGAACCAGGAAATCGTCGGGTCGAAATCATCGCAAGGTAATACGAGATCACGAAAAACGTTCTTTGAAGACAGCAGTGAAAATAAAAAGGGGTTGCGGTATTTCACCGTAGCCCCTTTTTTGTACCTGGCGGTGACAAAAACACCAACCTTTCCCCTTATTACGTTATGAGACCTTTGAAGAACATCCATTTTTGACCAAGTACAATGAAGGCGATATTTAAGGCTCAGGTTCATGGTTTATGGCTACTGGTTAAAAGAAAAAACCAGAAATTTTCGATTTACTAACGATATTCGATATTCGATGTCCGATATTCGATATTCGATGCTTGGTGTTATGCAAATGCCTCTTCACGGAAACTTTCTAAGAGGCGCCAGCGTATTAAGAACATCGGCAGCTTTATTTTTTGATTCTTTAACCGATTTGACAAATTTATCGGTCTCCGCATCTGATTTCTTCATTTTATCTAATAGTTCTGCATCTGTCGCGGTTTTTTCCCCTGCCTCCGATCTTTTTTTGTCAGAATCTTGACCCTGTTTTCCCTTCTCATCCGTCTTTGGCTGTATCATATCTTTATCCGTGATATCTTTGTAACTCCCGATTTTCTTGGCTTTATTTCTGATTTTATCGGGCAAAGGCGTATTCGTTATAACAACAACACCATTCTCATCAGTATAGCTGTAAACTTCGCCGGATTCTGATTGAAGAGGAAACAGTAAAAATATGATTGTCCAGAGGATGATAATTCCTGACAGTAAAAGAAAGGGGAATGCTTTTTGTCTAAACATAAAATGTTCTCCTTCTTATCCTTTTAGAGATGATTCATACTATATTTTTTCATCAGTTTCCATACGGTTACTCTGCTGACACCAAGCCTTCTTGCTGTTTCCGACCGGTTGCCCCCCGTTTCTCTTAAAATTTTTATGAGTTCTTCTTTTCGGTCAGTTTTCCGGAGGGACGGTGAGGCAGGTTTACCGGCATCTTTTACTCCGGATGCGATCTTTACGGGCAGATGCTTAATTTCGATTCCTCCGCCCGCGCAGAGAACAAAGGCGTACTCGATTGCGTTTCTAAGTTCTCTAACGTTTCCGGGCCATTCGTATTTAATGAGTTTATCCATTGCCTCAGGAGTCATGGACAGTTTCTTTTTATCGGTCTTGTCGTTATTCTGTCTTAAGAAATTCTGCGCTATTGCCGGTATGTCTTCGCGCCGTTCCCTTAGAAACGGGATCCTTAAGGGAAAAACACTGATTCTGAAAAAGAGGTCTTCCCGGAAGTTGCCTTCAGCAAGGAGTTTGTCAAGATTCCGATTGGTAGCAGATATGATGCGGACATCAACCTTTATTGGCTTATGGTCGCCAACCCGTTCAATCTCTTTCTCTTCCAGCACTCTTAAAAGCTTGACCTGTGTGGACAGCGGAATATCGCCGATTTCATCGAGAAAAATAGTGCCGCCGTGTGCTGCCTCGAACCGCCCGATTCTGCTTTTGTCCGCCCCGGTGTAAGCGCCTTTTACATGCCCGAAAAGCTCGCTCTCCAGAAGGTTTTCATTCAATGACGCACAGTTGACCTTTATAAAGGGATCCTGATTGCGATTGCTGACCTCGTGGATGGCCCTTGCAACCAGTTCTTTTCCCGTACCGCTTTCACCATAGATCATGACCGGAGCATCTGTAAGGCCCACATTGTCGATCATCTCATAAAGGGACTGCATTATAATAGATTTGCCGAAAAGGCCGTGGTATCCTTCATCGAGATGGAGCGATTTACGAAGCTCCACAATCTCCTGCTGCTTCCGGACGATTTCAGACATATCCGTCAGGGTTTCGACCGCTCCTAAGATGTTTCCGTCGTCATCCCGCAAAACGGATGCGTTTTTTAAAATATTGACCAGGCGGTTTTCCTTGTTGGTGATAGTGCACTTTTTTGCTCGGACATCTCCCCGCGCATAGAGCCCGCACCATTTTTCGCCCGTTCCTTTTCCGATAATTTCACATCCTGTACAGTCAAGCTCCCGGCATGATCTGCCGATCAATTCCTCAGACTTATAACCGGTCAGTTTCTCGGCAGCCGGATTCATAGCCTGGATTGTTCCGTCAGGGGCTACGACCAGAATGCCATCCTGCAGAGTATCTACTACAGTTTTCCAGTGTTTTGCTAAATCCATTTTCTTCATTTCTATTGCGTTGGGTAATGGAAAAAGTGTTAACATTATAGTTAACACTGTTAACATAATGCGTTTATCTATGTATATCAAGCATTATATATCCATTTATATTATGATATATAATTCCAACTGTTAACCTGTTCTGGCTAAAGTTAACATGTCAGGCAAACATAACCGCAAAGAAATCCCGCTTATAAGAGATATGTTTAATGAAATCTAATGTTTATATTTTAGATGTGATATCTGGCATAACCTTTGCTATAATTTAAACGCAAAAGTAAATCAGAAAATTCAACTTAATTTTATATGGAATTTTTAAAAAAAGGAGAAGATCATGTTCAAGAAAGGGCTTTTTGTTATGTTGGCATTGGTGGTCGGCATCAGTTTCACAAATTTTTCCTGGGCGGCCGAAGACGGAAATAAAAGAAAAGGGAAATATTCATACCGGAAGGTTTACGAATCATGCCAGAAACGCGGAGCGGTGGAGACAGCCAAGCCAAAAGTAAATCCGGATGCCCACACCCAGGCTGAATGGACCAAGATTTTTAAAGAGAAAAAATTTTCGGAATTCGGTTGCGCGGAAGAATGGAGCAAGCTCAACGATGAGCAGCTTAAAGATATATATTCGTATCTTCATGCCCATGCTTCGGATTCAGGCACTCCGGCAAAATGTAATTAAAAAAAGATCTCATAAGATCCTGACGGGAGAAAAATCATGAAAACAAAAAATATAAAAACATATTCAGCTGTATTGATCTTGGCAGCAGCTATGATTCTTGGATTCGCCGGGTTTGCTCCTGCGGCGGACACGGCGGCAAAGCCGGATTGGTTTTTTAGTGACCTTGTGGATATTACTTTTGTAAAGCAGCATGTCCAGGTGCCTATGGATGAAAATATAACGCTGATTGACTCCAGACCCAAAAGAGCGAAATACGATTTGGGTCACATTCCGATGGCAATAAGCATTCCGGATATGGAATTTGACGAAAATGCAGGGAAGCTTCCGAAAAATAAAGACGGCCTGTTGATTTTCTATTGTGAGGGACCGGAATGCAAACTGAGCCACAATAGCGCAAAAAAAGCGGTAAAGCTCGGCTATAAAAATATCAAGGTTTATACCGATGGATTTCCCGGATGGATGAAGGAGCAGGGTCATTACCCGTCGGTATCCGGTGAATATGTGAAAAAACAGATCGATTCGGGAACAGATATGCTTTTTGTGGATTCAAGGCCCAAAAAGACAAAATTCGACAAAGGGCATATACCTGGCGCAGTAAGCATACCTGATTCGGAATTCGAACAGATGACCGGTCAGTTACCTCAGGATAAAAACAAGCTTCTGATTTTTTACTGTGAGGGATATGCGTGCAAGCTGAGCCACAAATCAGCACAGAGGTCTATTGCGCTGGGATACACCAACGTAAAGGTCTATTCGGCAGGTTATCCTGAATGGGTTGAGAAATTCGGTGAAGCCGGAACCGGCGGTGCTAAGAAGGCCGCTGTGAAACCGAAAGGCGGGAAAGAGGAAGGAAGCATAGACATTGCGGATTTTGAAAGAATCGTTAAAGAAAACCCGGAGAGCCTTTTTCTTGTTGATGTGCGGGATGCCGATGAATTTGCAAAAGGAAGCCCGAAAACAGCGGTCAATATTCCTGTCGACCAGCTAAAAAAAAGGATTGCAGAGCTTCCCTCCGATAAGCCTGTAGTATTTATTTGCGGAACCGGCGCGAGATCCGGCGAATCATTTTACATGGTCCAGGATATCCGTCCTGAAATGAAGAACGTTTATTATGTTGAAGCGGGGATGACTTTCAAAAAAGACGGATCGTTTGAGATTGCCAAACCAAAATAATACTGATATAATGACAAATATAACTCGAGACGAGAGGGAGCTTTGAAAAAAGTAAATTTTCACACAAAGAGACAGGGCCGCAAAGAGGATCCTTTTACGAAATCTGTTTTTTGTTGGCGTGCTTTGTGACCTTTGTGTGGAAACGGTTCGGTATGCTCATTCTTAACAAATTATAGATGGAGCCTGATATGAAAACGCTTTTGAGGCAACATTTAACGCTGTGGTTTATCGTCACAGTTGCAGCCATTCTGCTGTTTTACATTGCAGCAGCCACTGCGGCTGATGAATCATTTACTGCACCCGGCCGTGAGATGGCACGGCAGGCTACAAAGACAAAGAGACCAGGCATCACGGTCGATCATTCCCGCCTGCCCGCCCTCAACAAGCCTTTCAATTCCGGCCCTGAAATCACGAAAGCATGCCAGTCCTGCCACACGGAGGCCGAGTCCCAGTTTCATCAGACGATACACTGGACATGGAAAGCCGATGACAATGTAAGAGGCAAAGCCGGCTATTCAATCAACAATTACTGCATTTCAGCCAACAAAAGGCAGGACAAAGGGTGTCTCTCCTGTCATCCCGGATGGAATAAATCAATGGATTCCATAAACTGCCTTGTCTGCCATGGGCAGAAAGATATCAACTTGGAGGAGGCATTCAATGATCTCAAGGAGTTTTCCGCTTCAAAAGATTCTGAAGAGCAGGAGATAGCAAAGGAGATCCGGAATAATATTCAGGCGGCCGCCCAGAGCGTAGGGCTTCCGGGGCGAAAGAACTGCGGTTCATGCCATTTCTACGGTGGCGGCGGCGACGGCGTCAAGCATGGAGACCTCGACTCTTCTTTGGCGATTCCGAGCAAAGCTCTTGACGTGCATATGGGAACGGACGGTCAGGACTTCAAGTGTACAAGGTGTCATACAACAAAACTCCACAGTATAGCCGGACGTATTTATACCGCTCCCGCGGCTACACACCGTAAAAGCCTTGTTGAAGATGATCTGGTTTCAAAGATCACCTGTGAATCATGCCATACAGCTACACCGCACAAAGCCGGATCAAAACTGAACGATCATACTGATAAAGTTGCCTGCCAGAGCTGTCATATTCCGACATTTGCACGAGTCAACCCGACCAAGATGTCATGGGACTGGTCAAAGGCAGGCAAACTAAAAGACGGTAAACCCTACAAAACGTTTGATGCTAACGGGAAAGAAGACTACCTGAGCATAAAGGGTCAGATGAAATGGGAGAAGAACATCAAACCTCAATATTTCTGGTTCAACGGCTCAATAGATGATGTGACGACCAAAGATACAATAGATCCGTCCAAGGTGGTTGCGGTCAGCCGTCCCGTGGGCAGCAGGGATGACAAGAACAGCCGGATCTTTCCGTTTAAGGTACATTATGGCAGCCAGCCTTATGACAAGGTAAATAAAACTCTTCTCGCCCCTATCCTTTCAGGTGAGCAGGGGTACTGGAAAACACTCGACTGGCCGTCCGCGCTCTCCAGGGGACAGCAGGCGCTCGGGCTTCCCTTTTCGGGAGAATACGCTTTTGTTGAAACCAGTTATGTTTTTCCGACAACACATATGGTTGCTCCCAAGGAAAATGCGGTTAAATGCAGTGAATGTCACATGAGAAATGACGGCAGACTGGCCAATCTGGCCGGTTTTTACATGCCGGGACGCGATCGTAACGGATGGATTAATATCCTCGGGTGGGCGGCTGTCTTTGGATCTCTTATCGGCGTCACAATCCATGGTCTTGGCCGTGTTTTTGCGGCAAGAAACGGGAGAAAGGAGAATAAGTAATGTCCGGCACAAATATGATCCTGATCTATCTGTATTCAAGATATGAAAGATTCTGGCACTGGTTTCAGGCCGTCCTTATAATACTGCTTCTGGCCACAGGACTGGAGGTATACGGAGCATGGAAAATTCTTGGCTTTAAAACCGCCGTTGATGTGCATAGTTTCGCCGGTCTGACCTGGCTGATCGGTTTCGCATTTTTTGTATTCTGGCTCTTTACAACAGGTGAATGGCGGCAGTATATACCCACCACGAGAAAGATGTTTGAAGTAATCCGGTATTACAGCTACGGCATCTTCAGGGGTGAATCCCATCCGGTTCCGAAGCGCAAAGAGGCCAAACACAATCCGTTGCAGCGTCTGACATATTTGAGCCTAGCGGCATTGCTTCTTCCCGTTCAGATGCTTACCGGATTTCTCTACTGGAGTTATAATTCATGGTCAGGATGGGGTCTTGCCTTTATACCCCTTGAGGTGATGGCGGTGATTCACATGGCCGGGGCGTTTGCAATATTTCAGTTTCTTATAATTCATATTTATATGACCACTACCGGGCATACGATTTTTGCGCACATCAGGGCAATGATAACCGGATGGGAGGAGGTTGTAAAAGAAGAGAAGGTTGAAGAATGGGAAAAAGCCACCGTTAAACCCCGTCCTTCGTAGAGCAGGAACTTCACACATTCAGGGAGGTGCATGATGAATAAGCAGTTTATGTCGGTAGTCATGTCTGTATTCTTTTGCTCTTTTTCCGCTTTTGCTCAGGAAAACTTTGAATCGGATCTAATAAAAACGGCATCGGGTGATCTTAAAATCACATTTATCGGGCACGGGACACTGCTGTTTGATTTCAGCGGCAAAGTCATTCATATCGACCCGGTAGGGCAATATGCCGATTATTCAAAACTTCCGAAGGCGGACATAATATTTATAACCCATGAGCATTCCGATCATCTTGACATTAAGGCGATAGAAACCATTCGAAAGGATGCCACAATCCTGGTGATGACTGAAGCCTGCGCCGCAAAAGTAAAAGGCGGAATTGTTTTAAAAAACGGCGACAGGGAAACCGTAGGAGGATTGGAGATCAATGCAGTGCCGGCATATAATATTGTCCATATGAGGAGTGCGGGTGTTCCCTTTCATGGAAAGGGGGCAGGGAATGGCTATGTGATTAAATTCGGAGACAAGAGGATTTATATTGCTGGAGACACCGAAAACATTCCAGAGATGAAGTTGCTTGAAAAAATAGATATCGCTTTTCTTCCCATGAATCTTCCCTATACAATGACTCCTGAGATGGTTGCGGATACTGCAAAGGCATTCAAACCAAAAATTCTCTATCCTTACCATTACGGGGATACCGATACATCAAGGATCGTAAGTTTGATGAAGGATGCGCCGGGTGTCGAAGTAAGGATACGAAATATGAAGTGATAAAATGAGTATAAAACTGAGGCCGGAGAAGGCTTTTAAAGAAGCTGCACGGTTTCAAATGAATTGCCGTCAAGATCAACCAGAAGCAGTTTGTTTCTTAAAAGAGAACCTTTATTAAGAAGAATTTTTATCGCTTCCGAAGCCTCAAGGGAAGCAACCAGCGAAACACAGTGAGATAGCGCACCGAGAGACGTTTCGGCCCCCTTGTTCGGAGCGTTTTCAGCCTCGCCGTAAATCAGCCTTAAACCTGGATCTTCAGGGAATATCGTGGTAACATGACCGTAGTTTCCCGCGACTGCAGCAGATACAAGGCGGCAGCCCGCTTTTTTCGAAGCCTTCTCCAGAATAAAACGGCCCGAAAGAGAATCGAGGCAGTCGATAACAACGTCTGAATTTTCAATAATGCCTGATGCATTCTCTTCATTCAGGTATTTATGGTGATGAAACACCGTCACGGAGGATCTTATCTCTTTTACTCTTTTTGCGGCGGCATCGGCCTTCGGGGTAGAAAGAAGACTCTCCCTGCAGAGATACTGCCTGTTCAGATTGCTTTCTTCGAATATATCTCCGTCGATCAGGTTTAATCTTCCTATTCCCATGCGTGCAAGTATTTCTGTAACGACTCCCCCAAGGCCTCCCAGACCGACAATGGTTATCATCGATTTTAAAAGAATTGCCTGATCGGTTGCGGAAAAGGATTTCATGTTGCGGATATACCGTTCCGGTATGATTTCAGATTCAAGAGAAGCTATCTCCACTTCTCTGCAGCTTATACCTGCCTTTCGGGATATCTCGGCAATATTATTGATAGAAATACTGTTATAGGGTGTCTTATCCGGAATTTCTTTCTTGTTTGAAAGCGCTCTGATTTTATATTGCAGTTCAATACCCAAAATCATCCGCCTCCGACCGGCGGAAAAATACCTATTCTTTCACCGCCATTAAGTATGGATTCTAGCTCCCCTTTGACGCCGTCTATAAAAATCAGCTTTGCCTTCTCTTCAGGAATTTTAAGCCCGGCAATCAGGTCGCGGACAGATGTTCCGGACTCTACCGGATAGTTATCCGACGAATCGGGTGTGAATTTTCCGAGTGTGGCAAAAAGCTTTAGAGTTATATATGCCTGCTTTTTCATTTTTTTAATTTTATTTTTCAAATAAATAAGATATGAAAAAAAGCAATACATGACAGCTTCGTAAAAATACCAACATCTCGTCACTTCCGTGAAAATCCGCCCGGGCGGAAAATAGTTGAAGAATCTGGAATCCCGCTTTAGCGGGAATGACTAAAAAGAGAAAATCCGGTTTTTACGAGCGCGTCATTGTTGATGCTCCAGTAAAAAGTCAAAATTCCGACGGCAAAGTAAAAAGTTCAAGTTCAAGGCGTCGCAAATCCCGTGTGATGAGGTGTACTTATCGTAAGCTGCAATCGCAACGGGATGAAGCGCAACGAAGAAATCGGACTTTTTACGAAGCCGTCGTTGTTGAATTGATTAATTAAAATTGATTTGAATGTCAAGCGGTTAAATTGTGTCCATCCGTAAACCAAATTTGGATCAGGATTTGATATGCATATAGTTTCAACAATAATTCCGATATTTTCCATTGTAATTATAGGATGGTTTATCCGGTCGAGAGGTTTTATCCCGCCCGAATTTCTGGGGCCCGCAAACAGGCTTGTATTTTATATTGCCATTCCCGCAATGATCTTCAGGGCCGTATCGAAAGCCTCCTTCAAGGCGCAGTTCAATTTAACCGTACTGCTTATTACTCTTTCCTCGGTTGTTGCTGTTTTTGCGCTCTCATGGATAGCGGGGAGGATGGCAAAGATAGGAAGAAAAAATCTTGGAACCTATATACAGTCATCCATTCACGGAAACCTCGGATATATAGGTCTTGCCGTCGTCTATTATTTCATGGGGCAGGAAGGACTTGTCAAAGCCGGAATAATAGGCGGTTTTATAATGATCCTTCAGAATTTTCTTGCGGTGGTTGCTCTCGTTCTGTTCGGCAAGGATGTTCCTTTCAGGGAGAACGGCCTTTTTTTCGCACAAAAGATATTTGGAAATCCCGTAATACTGTCGGCGATGGCCGGGATATTCTTCTCTGTTACGGAAATGCCGGTGCCTGAAGTCATCGGCCGGATTCTGGATATCCTGGGCGACCTTGCACTGCCGATGGCGTTACTTGTCATAGGCGCTTCCCTATCTTTTGAGGTCATGCGCCTATCTAAATTTGCCGTTATTTCAACCAATTTATTTAAACTCATGCTTCTTCCGTGCATGGGATTTGTTTTATACGGCTTTTATGGTATTTCTCCGAGTGAATATCTGCCCGGCCTGATTCTTCTTGCATCACCCACAGCAACGATTGCATACATAATGGCAAAAGAGATGAGCGGTGACGCCGATTTTGCGGTTGCGGCGATTTCTTCAAGCACTCTCATATCAGCCGTGACATTTTCTTTCTGGCTTAATGTGGCGGGTTGAGAA
>JBFYVZ010000288.1:0-2724 GCA_041298995.1 Desulfobacteraceae bacterium | reverse complement strand
TGAAATCGGTAACGAAGGAATCGGGGGGTTAATTACCGAAAACGGCTCAAGGCTGAAATCGGTAACTGTGAATTATAAGATTTATGACAGGATTAACAGGATGGACAGGATTGTTGCCTGCCGACCGGAAGTCGGACAGGCAATAAGCCATCGCCTGCGGCAGCTTTATTCTTTCAGATTATTCACCATCCGTTTTATGCCAATTTAAGACACGTAAGTTTTCAAACATTTCGAAATCGTGAGTGTTCCGTGTGATAAGAATCAGTTCGTTGATTTTCGTGATTGCCGCAATCTGACCGTCAACAAAAGACGGCATCTTTCCCTTCATCGATAGCTTTGACCTCTGTTCTGCATGCCATTCTGCAGCCCGCAAATCATAAGGAAGGATATCCATGTTATTCAGTACGACATCCTCCAGATATGCTTCGAGCATCTCCCGCTTACGAGAAACTGGAAGCCGAAGGCAGCCGTACAGGAGTTCATGCCATACCGGAGCAGCCGTCGTAATTTCGTCCTGATGTTTTTCAAGCATTGCCATTATGTACCGGTCGGGATTTGCTTTCACAGCTTCAGACAAGACGTTTGTATCAAGCAGGTATTTTATCATGAAAAGTCAACTTCCCGACCTGAGGATTTATCTCTAATGTTTTTAAAATCTTCCCCTGAAATAAATACGCCTTCTTTTTTCAGTTGCTTCCGAAAAGAATTCAATGCACTCCAGTATCCTTCTCTTTTCCGGTTCAGCCTTTGATAATCCTTGATGGACAACAAAACAGCTACAGGCTTGCCATGCCTGGTCAGCTTCACAGCCTGCCCGGTTTCCACGGAGTGGATGATAGATGGCAACTTATTCTTGGCATCTACTATGGTAAATTGCTGTTCCATGATTCTTATCTCCCTGTGCAGCACAATAAACATTTTTAAAAACAATAGCCATATTTATAGCCATTGTCAAGAAGGAAAATGGGAAAATAGGGGACGTTCATCAATATATAAGTCAACAAAAATTTAAGAATTAAAAAAGCCGAATATAGAATATTCCGCCATAAAGATTGGCGGGCCTTCGGCGTACATCGTAAAAAAGAAACGAAAAACTGCAAAGAATTTTAGACAGGATTAACAGGATGGACAGGATTGTTGCCGTCCGACCGGAAGTCGGACAGGCAAGAAAATAGGGGTTCATCAAAATATAAGTCTATAAAAGCCGTGAGTCGTGAGGCGAAAAAGCGATTAAAAGCGAACAGACGTAAAAAGTAAAAAAGAGGACATGGTAAATCGTTAAAGATAACTATTGCTCTAACAGAGGCACGGCAAAGCCCGCCTGTCTGAAATGCTCATCAAAGCACAACGCGACTTTCAGTCGTCTTTCCTTCATAACCACAAACGAAAAACAGTCCACAAGTCCCCATGCTTTATCATGACGTCTCTTGGACAGGGCAAGTGCTTTCTCCATTCCTTCAGAATCAAAAGAAATTAAAGTAGTATTACTGTCTGAACGTATCTTCTCAATTATGGCCACCGCAGTTGCGCGATAAGGAGGCTGTGCGAGGCAATTGGCAAACTCGACAAGCACCAGATCTGTAGTTGAGGTATGTTGAAAAAAGAGGACACCAATGTTATGGCAGAAATCAACGACGGAGGTGCCACAATTGAGAATTACGGATTGCGCACCTGGAGTAGCTTTTTACGCTCTGGTGCAGCAAATTGTTGACTTCTTATTAAATCCAACTATCTGAATTTATTTATAACAATGAGCTTGTTAAAACTTCCCATGCCTTCCAGCGCCTTTTGCAAACTTTTCAGCCCCCTGAAAAGCTTCACCTTTTTTAAGTGTTTCCACTCCGCGCCGGAATTCATTCATCATCGCATCCTCTAAAGATTTCCCCCACTGTTCATAAGCGCTCATGCGATCATTTCGCATACACATCTGAGGAAATTTTGCGATTTGTGCCGCCAATTCTTCAGCGGCTTTTCGAGATTCTCCATGCGGCACTATTCTGTTTGCAAGCCCCATATTTTTAGCTTCAATTGCCTCAACAGGGCGGCCGGTTAGAATCAGATCCAAAGCATGACTCATACCGATCAAACGAGGCAACCGTAACGTACCGCCATCTATTAACGGAACCCCGAACCGCCGGCAAAACACTCCAAAAACAGCTGTTTCTTCCATTACGCGCAAATCACACCACAAAGCAAGTTCTAAACCACCTGCAACTGCATATCCTGAAATTGCTGCAATTACAGGTTTTTTTAGCATCATTCTGCTTGGCCCCATCGGGCCGTCACCTTCAGGTTCAAGTCTATTCAATAGACTCTTATCCAGACTAACCAAAGCCTTCAAATCCGCTCCTGCGCAAAAAGTATTGCCGATACCACATAATACAGCGACCGGGAAGGCATCATCATTTTCAAATTCACGAAAGGCATCGGCAAGAGCCGCTGCTGTTGGCCCATCAACTGCATTTTTTGCTTCAGGCCTGTTGATGATTACTGTAAATATACAGTCTTTTTTTTCAATGAGTACCTTCATAATTCCTTCCTGATGTCATAGAAACAGGATATCCGCGAAGAGTCAACTAGTTTCCATCCGGAAATGGTCCTTTTGTGCGATCTCTGTGTCAATCTGCGGGATTTCTTGTGCGACATACAATGCGTATGTCTCCGCGCAATCCCTTGATTTCCTTGAGCTTGCCCAAAATTGCCTATTTCCGAATTGGAAACTCA
>JBFYVZ010000260.1:0-4813 GCA_041298995.1 Desulfobacteraceae bacterium | reverse complement strand
TGCCGTTCGGGACAATCCTGAACCTGTTTTGAGGAATACCGAACTCCCTGCTTATATCTATGCCGGCGCACTCCGATACCGTTATTATACGGGAAAATTTCCTTGAAACCCTTTTCTGCATCCCTATAAAGGAATACCAGCGCTTCTGCTTTGCTTTTTTCCATAAAGAGGTGAGGGTGGAAATTGATATATCCCTGTCTATTGTAATCGGATGGTGTATCGTGGCAATTGTTGGGATCTTCCTGCTTATTGCCCATATGCCATATGAAAGACACTGATTATCATGCACAATGTCGTAATCATCAAACCTTTCTTTCATAAAATCATATGCCCTGAGGCCAAAGGTAAACGGCTCAGGGAAACCCATGGTAGAAACTCCCAGCCACTCGTAAAGATTTACAGGGTTCGAAAGCTCTTTTAAAGACGGAACCCTGAAGGGATCTTTTTCATTGTATAGATCCAGGCAGGGTATATGGTGCACCGGAATATCCTTATCAAGAAGGGGGTCGGGCGGGCCTGAAACAACTTCAACGTGATGTCCCAGATCTTTCAATGCGCGGCTTAAGTTTTTAAGATAGACTCCCTGCCCACCGCAATGAGGATTGCTCCTGTAACTCAAAAGACATATTTTCAGTTTTTGCGATTCATCCATATGAATATTTATTTTCCGCTCTCCGATCCCTTGCCCAACTCTTTTAACTATTTCCTTCTGTCTCAAGAATATTTTATCCTTGACCCGCAAACGACTTAGATTCTAAAGTAAACGACTGTGAAAAATTTCACATATTTTCATGAAAAGCAAGGAATCAATATGAACCTCCCCGAAAAAGCGACGATTATTGAAGTTGGACCACGGGACGGCTTCCAGTTTGAAAAGAAAATCATCCCGACAGAATTGAAACTTAAGATAATTAACGGGCTTCTTGACGCAGGCATAAGGAATATCCAGGTAACGTCCTTTGTAAATCCCTCGATAGTGCCCCAGATGGGAGATGCCGAAGAGCTGATAAATCTTCTACCGAAAAATAAGGACGCGGTTTTCAGTTGCCTAGTCCTGAATGAAAAAGGGCTTCAACGGGCAGAAAATGCCGGAATTAAACATGTTGAAATATCCATTTCGGCAAGCGATACACACAGCAGAAAAAATTCAGGGATGTCATTTGAAACAGCATTTGCCGGAGCCATAAAAATGATCGGGTCTGGAAAATCCCGTGGAATGAATATCCGTGCCGGAATTCAATGCGCCTTCGGATGCGCTTATGAAGGGAATATATCCGTTGAACGCATAATACAAACAGCTAAAATATTTGCAGAATCAGGCGCAGACATGATAGCTGTATCGGACACGACGGGGATGGCAAACCCTGTTTCAGTAAAGAATATTATTGAGCATCTGATTCCTGTCATATGCAACCTGCCTGCTGTCATTCACCTGCATGACACCCGCGGCCTCGGGCTCGCAAATGTTTTTGCCGCCCTGGAATGCGGCATTAACCATTTTGATACTGCCCTTGCCGGCATGGGAGGTTGTCCTTTCGTTCCGGGGGCGTCCGGAAATATTTCAACGGAAGATACTGTGAATATGATGGAATCGATGAATATCAAAACAGGAATTGAAATTCATAAGCTTGCGGCCTGCTCATTAATGCTCGAAACATATTTCAACAAAATATTTCCCGGGAAAATCCACAGGCTTTATTCCGGCAATAAATATGATTGATGGACTCGTAAAAAATCGAAATTCAGACGGCAAAGTAAAAAGCTCATTATTCCTTTTTAAGAAGCCGTCAATATTTAACTTCCATGAGAAAAAGCCCCTGAGGCGGAGCTGTAATCCCGGCATTCCCCCGGTCTCTCGATTCCAGAATAGCTTTGAAATCATCAGATGTTATTTTACCAAGGCCTACACAGACAAGTGTACCGACTATATTTCTAACCATGAATCTTAAAAATCCGTCAGCTTCGATCTCAAAAATTATCAGATCATCTTTCTTTAATAATACCCCTGCCCTTGAAACACTCCTTATTGTGCTTTTCCTCGGACTCCCGGTTCCTTCAAAGGCTTTAAAGTCGTGGGTTCCAACAAGGTGAAAAGCTGCTTTCTGCATTGCGTCAACATCAATTTTTTTCCTTATAAACCAGGTGTAATGTCTTTCTATTGCTGCCGGAATCTCACGATTCAGTATCCTGTAATTGTATATCTTACTCTTAGCATCATACCGTGAATGAAATTCCTGTTTTTCGGAAACGCAATTTCTGATGATAATATCGCCGGGAAGCAGGCTGTTTAAACCCTTTATAAAGACACCCGGTTCGAGTGTCGTGTCACAAATAAAGTTTGCAACCTGACCGAGCGCATGAACACCGGCATCTGTTCGCCCAGCGCCTGTCAGAGTTATCTTCTGCCGTGTCATAACACAGACGGCATTTTCAATCTCGCCTTGTATGGTGCGGCCGGTTTTCTGCCTTTGCCAGCCATTGTATGCTGTGCCGTCATACTCTATCGTGAGTCTGAAATTATTAAGCATCCCCTGTCAGTGAACCCCCAATATCAATGCATCCAATTCCGTAGCAAGCAGAGGGGAATGCGTTCGCTGTTTCTGTTCACAACCTGTCACAGCGTATCTCTGCAAGCTCTTCATCAAAGAGATCGCTCATAGAATCGACAAAGCTTTCAAGCTTAAAGTCGGCGCCACAATCCATGCAACGCAGCTTTATACTCCGTCAGGTTCTTCTCAAAGCAAGTTCTTTCCCGCATGAAGGGCATTTAGCTATATTTTTTTTCATGTCCGTTTTTTCTCTCTATATCGATCCAAGAACAATATTAATCCAAGGTTGGCATATCTATTTAAAAAATATTCCCGGTGTCAAACAGTAAAATTATCTCTGAATGCGTTTCCCCAGGGGAGCCGTCACCCAGATATAATCGACATGAGAAATATCGGCAGTCGATCCCGCAGGCGCAAGAAAAATATTTCTGAAAGGAAGGTTGTTTCTGGCAAAAACCCTTTCAGGTATCCCGAATCTGAAAACATGTCCGTTACCTGCAAGAACAATCATAACATCATTTTTTACGTTAAGAAATGCTGTCTCGGCCATTGTTTCATCCCATACGGACTGGGCCATGTAAAAATTATCGAAATTGTCCCTCCCTTTTATTCTGTGCATTTTAAACACTTCTTCGACATATTCTTTACGGGTAGTATTTGATGTATCGATATTTTCAGGGAGATACCTTTTTTCATCACCGGAAAGGCTTTCAATCCCTCCGGTCGCAATCTTTGGCGGGAGATGAAAAGGTATATTTAAACCCACGGTTCTGATCTTTTTTTCCTTTAAAAATTCCAGGATATCACTGTACAGGTCAAAATCATATTTCCAGTTTGCATACCAGTTGGTTTTGTTAATGAACGTTTTACGGTCAAGACTCCCTTCAGTCCATTCATTAAGGATCTGCTGGTAAGTCCGGTCAAACATCTCCATGCCGACAGCGATATTCGGATTATAGCTGTAAAGCTCCTTTATTATCTTTAACTGTATATCATGATGGGATTTTGCAGTATGTATTTCCCCGATATAAACGAAGCGCGCCTTTTTAAGATCGGCCACAAATTCATCGTAAGAGACAGGGGCTTTTGTTCCGGCAGAAATGATGGTTCCTTCAGAATATTTGATAACCGAATCTTTTATCATAAGCTTTTTGGGGGATAAGGCGCACCCGCACATTGTCAATGCAAGCCAGATGCACATTAAATGAGTAAAATTTTTGTTTCTGGGAATTACGCCGCCGGCTGTTAATTCATCTTGATTTATCATTGTATATTCATTTAAATATCAGGAAATGCATATTATCTGCATTTCCAGCCGAACGCAGCGGGAAATGCGCTCACTGCTCAGGTTCAACAACAAAATGCTCAGGTTATCAAATGACACTTCAACCAAAACCTATGTTCAGAAAGATTATCTATCCTTTCTATGACTCTGAGACAGCGTGTATTGTAATAATAATTCTCATGCTTCTCATACTCATGTTCTCCATAGCAGGTATATCGGTTGCTCGGGAAGTGCCTCAATATAACGGCTATGTCTGGGTTCCGGTCGTTCTTGCAATAATGAGTACGGTAATCTTACTGCCGGCGGCAATCCGCCTCATAAAGCATTACCTTGCCCGTCTTTCACATTAAACAGTTTCCATCCGGAAATGGCCCTTTTGTGCGATCTCTGTGTCAATCTGCGGGATTTCTTGTGCGACATACAATGTGTATGTCTCCGCGCAATCCCTTGATTTCCTTGAGCTTGCCCAAAACTGCCTATTTCCGAATTGGAAACTCACATATGTCCAAACCTGGTTTCCGGACGGAAACAATCTAATTTGGAGGTAACCCTGTTATATCAGAAACAGCATCATCTTCAATAATCGGCCCAATAATAGGCCCAATAATAGGATAGACAAGCTCTATAAAATAATGGAGTATTCTTGCTGTAACACCCCATATAACAACTTCTTCGAAAGGGTACAAAAGTTCCAGCACATCCGGGATTCGCCCGTGAAATTTTGAATCGATATGGGTTTGTACAAGATTTTTCAATGGAATCTCGAATACTTTTGAAATTTCTGACGGATCAAAGCTCACGCGTTCTCTTGTTTTCCATATCCCGATAAAAACATTTAAATCCTTCCGGTTAATAGTCTGAAAGTGGCCCAGCGAACCCATCAACTCAACCTGCTCTTTTTTAATTTTTAATTCTTCTTCCAGTTCTCTGTAGGCAGCTTCAAGAGGGCCGGCATCTTCCTTGTCCACGTGCCCTCCGG
>JBFYVZ010000259.1:0-4186 GCA_041298995.1 Desulfobacteraceae bacterium | reverse complement strand
GATAAGCGGCCCAGAGTGTTCCCTGTCTGTCTGTAATGATCAAGCTGTCAATGTCGGGGTTGCTTTTTGTCAGGTTGATCAGGTGCACACTTGCATTTTTGACGTTCTTATCCCTGACAGCCTGGAGCAGGAGAGGTCGGTTGCTGTAGGACTCCATTACACCAACGATCTTTTGAAGATGTTCATTCAGGACCAGGGAAAGGAGATTTGCGGTTGATCTGTCCTCCTTTAAGACCTGCTCGGTGTTGATCGTATGATGCCGATAGCATAAGAAGAAGGTGATTGCAGAGAAGATGATGAAGGTCGAGACGATAATCAGGGAGAAATACCGGCGTTCCATAAGCCAGGATTGAGTTGAAGTGATCTTCTCAGGCATTTTATTTTCCTTTCTCCTTGTTATCCGTCATGGATAACCACTGACCCATGCAGGACAGCCGCCGCGAAGAAACGCTGCCCGTTACGCAATGGCGGTGCAGGATGAGCGGATGTTGGTAAGGAACGCGGCAGAAACGGACACAACAGCCACGCCGGCTGAACCGAGTCCGTGTATGGACTGCCGATGCGGTGAAATGATATTACTTTGTATATACAGTAGGTTAGAATGATGGGGGGGGGGGTAGCTCTTGTCGCTTTTGGAATGGGCTTAAGCCGGGCATATCCTCGATTCCCTTAAACATTGCCCCACCTCTCTGATGACTAATGTTGATGGAAAATTATAGGAATATGACAATCAGACAAGTTCATTTATAAACTTCAATTGCCTGTATTCTATTATAAAAATATCATAAAGTCAATATATATGATGAAAACGGCAACAAGTAATTTATATTTCAAAAATCGCAGATTTATAAGTGTGTCCATTTTTTACTTGGACGGATCACGGCTGTCAGCTTATAAACTTAAGATAATTTTCCCTGTTGATGAGATCAAAGGAGGCTTCCGGATAAGCCGACAGCCAATCTTTCGGCGCCTAGCTATTTTATTTGAGTGCCTTTACATCTGCCTTTCCCTCTCACCTCTACTTCCATAAAGCATCGGAAGCCAGTTCTTCGGCAAAGCGACGAAAGGGCAGGACGTCAATACCGTCTTGCGTTTTCATCACCGGTCCGTCAGGGTAAACGACAATGCGGCGTTGCAGCCCTTCGAGCTGCGCAACAGCACGCAGTCCCTTGCACCAGTCATCTCTGAATGTTGCGCCGGACTTTGCCTCGACTGCCATAAGGTTCGCCCCCCGGATAAGCAGGAAATCAATTTCGATCCCAGACCGGCCCGATGGCGCCCAGTAATACATTTCGTCGCAGATGAAACGGTAGTCCTTGTATGCTCTTATTAACTGCGCTACCAACCCTTCAAACAATGCGCCCCTTTCCTCAGGCGCAGGCGGGGCGGTCGTTCGCTTCATAACGCGCACAACGCCGGGATCGCACCAGTACCATTTGGGCAGTTTCCGTTCCCTTACACGCAGCCTCGCCTCATAGGCCGGCAGCCGGAAACACAGAAGAGTCTCTTCAAGGATGTCGAGATACCCTGCTGCTGTAGTCCTGGCCACCCCTGCTTCGCTCGCAATGTTACTCACATTGATAGTTCGGCCGTGGAAAAGTGCTGCAAGAGGCAGAAAACGGGCAAATCCGGGTAAATTTCGGACAAGCGCCTCTGCCTGGATCTCTTCTTTCAGGTAGAGCTGTGCATATGCGGAAAGTGTCTCTACTTTGGCGGTTGAGTCCCAGACAATTGGGAGCAACCCGTAGTGAAGAGCCTCTTCCAGTTCAAATTGGTCGCCAATCTCTTCCGGGACAAAGGGATGCATGGATCGGTGGAGTGCACGCCCTGCAAGCAGGTTGACACCAGCGCGCTTCAGCTTGCGGGCGCTCGACCCGCACAGGACGAAACGCAACCGTTTTTCCTCAATAAAACGGTGTACTTCATTCAGCAGGTTCGGCAGCCGCTGCACCTCGTCCACAATCACCCAATGGCCGGTTTTAACTGAACGCAATTCGCTTGCGAAGTGACCGGGATTCGCCAGAAGCCTCTGGTAGGTCTCCTCAGATAACAGGTCAATGACATAGGCATTCGGAAAAGTAGCTCGGAGCCACGTACTCTTGCCCGCCCCTCGAGGTCCCAAAAGAAAGAAACTTTGTTCCGGGGCTTTGAATATTCTGCTGAGCATCATATGTACACCATGTCGTCACTTTACGCCGTAATTTGACGGCAGCATATACAATTTTATCCAAATCGGCAAGCGAAATAAGATACATGTGAGAATACAGGAGTCAGAATTCAGAAGAAAAGAATTCCCCGGCATTTTCTGCTTCCCCGACGACTTCCATATCCGGTTCATCTCCGATAATCTGCTTCAGGCCGCGCCGCACGACAGGGTGGTCATCAACGATGATAACTCTTATCATCAAATGCCTCCTCCCCGATTATGATCCATTCTTCGCTTCGTGGCACTTCAACCCTTTTTGACTCAGGCGGTTTTTTCACTCGAATCCTTGAACCCTTGAACCCTCATAAGAGCATAAATATATTTGGAGATGCTCTTTTTTTATTTTACAATATCACTTTCAGGGAGCTTGTCTGTCAGGGAAACCTTATTTTGTCTGTCAGGAAATCCCTACAGGAAGGCGTGTTGAATGGGTTGAAATCATCAGGCAAGGTAAGGAAGAAGTATCAAAAGGCATCAAAGGGAAAGGGGCTATGCCTATTTTTCCTTGACATAAAGAAACTTTCATCTATAATTATCCTTATTATGAAGAAAGAAACCATCAAACAAGTCATCAGGGAATGGCAATTCTCCGTTCCTCAGGATCTGCTGCGGAGGGAACTTTCCATTCCCCTGGACTCAGGTAAAATTATCACCCTGGTCGGGGCCAGGCGTAGCGGTAAAACGTCCTGCCTTTATAATATCTCAGAAGCACTTTGTAAAAGTGGCCTGAGCCGGGAAAGTATCCTGTATATCAACTTCGAGGACGAACGCCTGGATCTGACCACAGAAACACTCGATCTGATCCTGCAAGCCTATCTTGAACTGTATCCGCAAATTGACATTTCCTCGTGTTACCTGTTATTCGATGAAATTCAGAACATTGACAACTGGGACAAGTTCATCCGCCGCATCTATGATACACAGACGAAAAATATCCTGCTCACAGGCTCGAGCGCCAGAATGTTGAGCAGCGAAATTGCCACGAGCCTGCGGGGTCGCACAGTCAGTTATGAAATATTTCCTTTCTCCTTTCGCGAGTATCTGTCTTATCGAAAAATCGCGCCGGAATTATATGCCGCCCATGGCAAGGCCGCTCTCAACAGCGCCCTCGGCGACTATCTTTGCTGGGGCGGATTTCCGGAAATCATCAATGCATCCCCTGAGCTGCGCACGCGTATCCTGCAGGAATATTTCAATGTCATGATCTATCGCGACCTTGTGGAACGTTATCAAATAAAGAATCTCCAGGCTTTGCGCTTCTTTTTGAAAAGAGTCCTGTCGTCGGCGACCAAACAGCTCTCGGTCAACAAGATATACAACGATCTGAAATCCGCCGGACATAAAATCGGGAAAAACCAGCTTTATGAATACCTTGATGCCTGCCAGGATATTCATTTGACGTTCCTGTGCCGGAAGATAACCTCATCTCCGGTGGAACGTGAGCTGGGTGAAAAAAAGATTTACGCTATCGACAATGGCCTCTTGAATGCCGTCCATTACCGCTTTTCTGATGACATTGGCAAGGCGCTGGAACAAGCAGTTTTTCTGGAACTAAAAAGGAAAGAAAAGAATATTTATTATTTTAAGGGACGCTATGAATGTGATTTTGTTCTGAAAGAAGGGCGAGATGCGGTTCAGGCGATCCAGGTCGCCACATCCCTTGAAGAAGAAAGCGTCAAAAAGCGGGAAATCCGCGGACTGCTAGAATGCTGCCGCGCCCTCCGCCTGCCGGCGGGGCTGATCATCACGAGAGACGATGACATCGCCGAAATCATCAGCGACGATATAAAGATCAGCGTGACGCCCCTAAGCAGATGGCTGTTGGGCTAAAATATTCATACAAGGTGGTGTTCCGAGGCGTAGCGGGTCAGATCGGAATTGGTGCTCATTTTCATTTTTTCCATGACACGGCTGCGGTAGGAGCTGACCATTTTTTCGCTGACACAGAGTTCGCCAGCAATACTCTTCAGTGACTTTTCC
>JBFYVZ010000244.1:0-2968 GCA_041298995.1 Desulfobacteraceae bacterium | reverse complement strand
ACACTTCCTTTAAGACCAAGCATGTGCGGGATACTGGGACCGTGAAGATCCACATCCATAAGACCCACTTTATAGCCCCTCTTCGCCAAAGCCACCGAGAGATAGGCCGCAATACTGCTCTTTCCCACGCCCCCCTTCCCGCTCATGACCAATATCTTGTTTTTTATTCGGTTCAATCTTTCCTTTATCTCTACATCCTGCTGTTGATGCTGGTCCTGCTGACAACTATTTCCTTTTGCCATAAGTTCCTAACCTCCGTTTTTTGTTCTGGAACCGCTATTTCCACGTCCCAGGCCTCTGCCCCCACCCATTCCTTTGCCCCCGCCCTTCCCCATGCCTCTACCCATACCGCGGCCCATACCTGCTCCGCCTCCCATACCATAATGATCGGCCACATTGGGTTTGCTTGTGGAATTCATATTGCCCTTCATATACTTTTCTATAGACTCTCTGACTGTCCCGGACTGCCCTAAATAAATCTCAACGCGGGCGGCAGAAAGGGCCTTAACGGCATTGGGGCCGCAATTGCCGGTTATTACAACTACCGCACCCTTTGATGCTACAAACTGTGCGGATTGAATTCCGGCGCCTCCGCCCAGAGCAATGCTCTCATTATCAAAGGCTTCAAAACTCATATCATCTGTCTCAGCAATTATAAAATAGGCACACCTGCCGAAACGCGGATCTATCTGTGAATCTAAATCTTTTTCATTACTGCTTACAGCAATTTTCATCTTTATTTTCTCCTGTTTTTACACTCACACGCAGATATAGCCTTTCTATTCCTGATTTTTAGCTGCGTAATACACAGATGTGTTATTAAATTCCATACGGATTTTACCGGTACGCATCAGATTGCCGAGGTATTTTGACACCTCGTTGAGATGCATACCGAATACTTCCGCAATATGTTTGGCCGTACACGGTCGTCGTTTCAACATGGAAAATATTTCTTCCTGGCTAACCTGCACATGGTCTGCCTCTTTTGTCTCAAACTCCGTAATAACCTCCGCTGCAGGGGAAAACAGATGGATTAACTCCTCCATACGTTCTCTGGACAGGGCCGCAGCAAATTCCTCTGCCGGCGGACGGACAGCCGTATTGAGCTGGATACGATCCGGATTTATCTCCTTTGCAAAAGCAGCGATTTTTCGAACATCGGCAGGAATCGAATTTATCCCTCCCACCAGAAAAACCTCCAGCCACAACTGTCCATTAAATTGAGCACGGAAAGCCTTTTGTCCTTCAATCAACTGATCAAACTGCAATTGTCGGTGGGGACGATTCACCCAACCGTAAGAAGCCTGATCCCAGGCACTCAGTGAGATCTTTACTATGTTTGCACAGGCAGCCGCATCCCGTACTTCCTGAAATTGCAGCATCGTGCCGTTGGTCAGGAGAACAGCAGGAATCATGCTTTTTTTACGTATATGTTCCAGAATTTCCCCAAAGCGGGAATGAAGCGTTGGCTCTCCGGAACCGGCGAGGGTAATGTAGTCCGCATGACCGTCTCTTTTCAGCCACTCATCAAGTTCTGTAATTACCGCGTCAGTTTCGACATATTCTTCACGGGTGACCGTCTTATTCGTGGTCCGCCCCAACTGGCAGAACACACAATCAAGACTGCATGTCTTGTAAGGGGTCAGGTCAACGCCCAGCGACCTCCCGAAACGGCGGGAAGGCACAGGGCCAAACAGATATTTTTCATCTCCCATCGATCAATCTTCCTTGCCAACACTTTTAACATTTACTTTTTTGCATCTTGGTCTTTTAGGTAAAATAGCCACCGGCTTACCGGATAGACCAACGAATCCTGTCTTAGGCTCATCAGGGATGCGAGGAATTTTCAGCAGGCAGTAACCACCGCCCTTGCCGGTCATGGGGCCTAGTCCCTTCGGTCCTGTTCCGTCATGTTCTGGCATAAACATAATCTCCTTTATCCGTTTGCAAACTTCTTATTAACAAATTACCAAAGAATGTTGGTTTCCTAAGCAAAAATATTTTCCGGTTTATACGGATGCGCGCCTTCCACAACCTCCACCCCTGCCTTGGCCTTTATTTTGTTGATCAGCGTTTCTTTATAAGGACAATGATCGATTATGCATGGCCCAATGTGTATCCTGGTAACTTTTTCCTGCATCGGCTGATTCCATAATTTTACCTGCGCCAGACGCGTAACGATAGTCGCACCGGGGCAGTCGCCACAATTTAGAAGTCCGATCAGCTCGGCATCATTAACAGCATAACGCTTGAACTCACCCTCTCTCCGGTTGAACCCCACCATGCAGCGCGAACAACCGATACAGACGTCATCCATTGCTTTTTTGCAGCCAATTATAAGAATTTTTTCCATGTAATAACTCCTTTTTTAATAAGCTGAAGAAACCGTAAAAGTTTTAATATGCCCCGGCCGCAAACCGAGACAGATCTACATAAAGTATTCGTGGCAATAAATGAGCGCGCCGACCAACGGATCGGCGCGCTCACCATGGAATTGGTCGACCTGCCCGCCATGCTGCCTGCATATGAATCACACTCAGACAGGCACAGATGCAAAGGCAGGTTAGCAGTCATTTCGCTACGTTTTCAGTTTCGATTTCGGAAAGGCGCTTCTTTATGAAGTCCAACTCCGACTGCATGGCCTTAACCTGACTTTTTAACATCTGCTTTTCAAGGCTGGGATCGGGGTCCTGATATGGTGAGTCGCACCCTCCGAAGCGCCTCCATCCCGGCAATCCTGTAGCCTGAAACATGTGTCGAAATCCACGACCGCTATTGCGTCCTTTGCGTTCACGTCTCCCGCCATAACCGACGCCAAAACCGCGTCTTGCCGGTGCGTCAGCATATCCAGGCGTCCCGAATCCTGCACAGAAACCTGCTGCGCGTCCAGTCATTGAACCCATTCCCATGGGTCCGGTTCCATTTCCTCCTGGCATGGCAATATCCTCCTTTCGTTTTTTTCTATTCT
>JBFYVZ010000238.1:0-6023 GCA_041298995.1 Desulfobacteraceae bacterium | reverse complement strand
CGGTCTTTTTCCTGAATATCGGCAAGGTTTTCGGTGAGCGTGTTGGTATGCAGGATATTCGGAGCCTCGATGCCGTGCAGAATCATGTTCATAATCGCGATTACATAGGCAAGAGACTTTTTCTCCTTGCCATAGAATGTGCGGGTCTGGAGCGTAGTGAGATCCTTGGTCGTTAGGCTTCCCTTTGCTTTCATATAAACAAACGATTCGCATAAGAAGCCGGCGGAGCCACAAGCGCCGTCATAAATGCGCTCGCCTATACGGGGCTTAACCACCTTCACCATAGCCCGGATTAGTGGGCGAGGAGTGTAATACTCTCCCCCGTTCCTTCCCGCATTGCCCATGTTCTTGATCTTTGCTTCATATAGGTGAGACAGTTCGTGCTTCTCAGTCTGGGAGCGGAATCGCAGTTCGTCGATATGGTCGATGATTTCGCGGAGGTTATAGCCGCTCTGTATCTTGTTCTTTATCTCCGCGAATATCTGCCCTATTTTGTATTCTATGGTGTTCGCGCCTGTAGCTTTCTGTGTAAAGCCGTGAAGATAGGGAAAGAGTTTCAGATTGACAAAATCGCGGAGGTCATCGCCGGTCATCGCGCTGTTGTGATCCAGCTTGCCGTTCTTGCCCTTGGGCGCTGCCCATGTTTCCCAGCGGTAGGGCTTGTCGAGGATGTAAGTGTATTTTTTCCCATCCAAGGCGGCCACATCTGCGCGGTCTTGCTCCAGCCCGTCGAGATATTTAAGAAAAAGCAGCCAGGAAGTCTGCTCGGTGTAATCAAGTTCAGTTGTGCAACCCGCCTCTTTCCAGAGGATGTCGTCAATATTTTTGAAGGTTTGCTCAAACATTGAAATCTATTCCTTATGTATGCCTGCCGGTGTATCTATCGAGCTGTCTGAAGAAACGGGGTTTTAGTGTTCAGTCCATAACATCCTCATGAAAGGTTGAATGGTTCAGGAATTTTAATATCTGATATTATGGTTGGGTTATCAACTATCATGATTTACATCAGAAATCTACTATTAAAGCGAAAATCGAAAGTTTGTTGATTTGAGGAAGGATTCCTTGGGATCCACATATTGAAATTATTTCAGACTTTTTAAAAAGTCGTCAATACTCATGTCGGATCTTATTCCGAAACGGGTTAATGCAAAATCGTATTTGACGGGGTCTTCCGGAACAAGCTTACGGAAACATGATGTTATCTCAAGAGCCGTGCTTATATCAGCCTGTTTTCTGTCCGTAAATTCGATTAAACGGCTTATCCTGTGCATGTGAACATCAAGGGGGATAATGAGCATGGAGGGCGGAATCTTATCCCAGCCTCCCGGATCGACATCATCCTTTCTGATCATCCAGCGCAAATAAAGATTAAGCCGTTTGCAGGCGCTCCCTTTTGTTACGAGCGGGATAAGATGTCCCGGGTTTCCGCAGCAGCCTGAAATTATCTTCCCCGTAAAAAATTCCAGACCGTTTAAAACCGTTTCATCTTTTTGGCCGACTCCCTTAAAAAAACATGAGTATAAGGATCCGTGTTCTTCCAGAACATATTTTATACCGGTTAACATTGCATACAAGTTTTCATCCGTCGCGAATCTGTGTTTAAACCCGCCACATGTTTTTCTCAACGAGCGTAATGTCGAATTACGAAGAAACGCGTAAGGAGAAGAACCTGTTTTATCCAGAACTCCTGAAACGCTGTTAAGGATCTGGGCAACCCTTCCGTATGCAAGCGAAGAAGCTACGAAACCGGCGATTTCACGATCCCTGACATCCCGGTAATTATACAGGAATTCGAGCGGATCGGGATGTACATATTTTCTTTTATTATATTTCAGATAAAGCTTATCAAGGTTTTTTTTTATATTCATCACAATTTTGATACCTTTGAAAAAAACTCCACATACAGACGGCAAAGTAAAAAGATCAAGTTCAAGGCGTCGCGGATCTTGAGGAATGAGGCGTACATAAAAGTACGCCGCAATGACGAAAGATGAAGCGCAACGAAGAAATCGGACTTTTTACGAAGCCGTCAGCTTTGATCGACAATCATCGGGGTAACCTTAAGCGCCTTCCCGTCCGTGGATATCATCACAGCTCCGTTTTCATCGGTACGGAATATACGGCATCCTCTTGATTTATATCTTTCCAGTACTTCGGGAGCGGGAAATTTATACCTGTTTTTCCACCCGACCGGTATGACCGCAATCTCAGGGTCAATCATATCAATAAATTTATCCGAGCTGGAAGACCTGCTTCCATGATGCGGAACAATCAGAACTGTGCTCTTCAAATGATTTCCGGACAGCCTGACAAGATCGGATTCACCTTTTTCTTTTATATCTCCCGTAAAAAGAAATGACTTTGATCCGAATACGGCTTTTATAACGATCGAACTGTTATCTCCTTTCCGCCATTTTTCTTTTTTTTCTTTAAAATCCGATTCGGGATAAAGAATCTGAAACAGGGTTCCGTTTATCATTCTGTCCCTTTTTATCTCTTTAAATTCTTCCATCCTGATATTTTTCTTTTTAATTATCTCAAGCAGTCTTCTGTATCCAAAAGTATCTGCCGCTTCTCCGTTTGACCAAATCTCCTTTACATTGAAATTTTCAGCGATATACAAGAGGCCGTTCAAATGATCGCTGTTCGGATGTGAAAGAACAAGAGTCTCCACGCTCTTTATCTTTTTGCGCCACAAAAAAGGAGCCGTTATTTTTTCTCCAACATCAAACAGAGAGTTATCTGAAAATCCGCCTCCGTCAACAAGAACATTATAGCCGCCCGGAAGCTCAAGAAGCGCGGAAGTTCCCTGTCCGACATCAATGACCGAAACTTTAAGGTCTTTTTGCAGAAATCTCTTATCAAGCCAGTACCATATATCCGCATACCCGGCAATTATCAAAAGTACTATTACGATAAACGGCGCTCTTTGTTTAACCCGTTCAAAAACATTTCTTTCTCTTTCTTTTTCAATTTTCCTGTTTTTCCTCTTTAAAATAACGAAAACAGTTCCCAGCAGTAAATAGTACCAGGTCATTTCAAAAAATGACGGCGTTACAGTTTTAATTGCCGCAAAGGGCAGTTTCGCAAAATAGTTTATAAATTCAAGTGAAATTCCTAAAATTACCGAACTTGCTTTTATAAGCCATACGGAAACAAGGCTGCTTACCGGATAAATAAAAAAAGAGAGAAGCCCTGCCGACACAACAGCAAAACCGGTCAATGGCACGACAATGCAGTTTGCAACCAGACCGACAAGTGAAACTTGATTGAAATAGTACATGACAACCGGAAACGTTCCGATTGTTGCAAAAAATGAAACAAGAAAAAATGCGGCGGTCTTTTTTTGCATCCTGAGACGCCATCCCTCATCCGGATCAATCTGTTTATTTTTCCTGTAAAGCGTCTGTTCCAATCCAAGGAGAATGAATAAAACCGATAAAAAAGAGAGCTGAAAAGATATCAGAAAAAGAGAGGGGGGATGAACAGCAATAATAAGCATTGCAGCAGCAGCAAGAGTATTTAATACGTCATGTTCCTTCTCAATTAAAAAGCTCATAAGAAAAACCGAAACCATGATGACCGCCCTCTGGGTCGAAGGCGACATACCGGCAAGAAGCCCGTATATTATAACAGGGATAATGGACAGAACCGCCGCTCCTTTTCTTGTCCATGCGTTCCTGAGAAAAAGGTTGAAAAAAGAAAGGATTTTTTTAAACAGCAGGAACGAGACTGTTGCAACAATTCCTATATGAAGCCCTGAAATAGCAAGGACATGGCTGGTACCCGTGCGGTTAAAATTCCCCCTGACTTCAGGGGAAATAAAATTCTGATCTCCTATTAACAGGGCCTTTAACACTCCTGCTTCATCGGAAGGGGCGGAATTTTCTATCAGAAGGGAAAATTTTTTGCGTACATTTTCAATCGCTCTTTCCCATATTATATAATCCTGATTCGGTTCAATCCTGATCTCATCCCCGGCAACATATGCCGTACCCGATATGCCCTTAAATACCATATGCCTCTTATAATCAAATCCTCCCGGGTTGTTAAAATTTCTTACAGACCTGATCCCGCTTTTGAAAAAAACAGTGTCGCCTGCCGATACGTCGGGGATGTTGTTTAAAACCCTGACATTGATCTTGCCTGAAACAGGGACGGCTTTTCCGTCAATGCCGACAGTTCGCGCCGATAGTTCAAAGGACAACCTGTTATTCCTGATTTCAGGGCTTTCGGTCACACTGCCTGATATCTCGACGGGACCTGTGTCGGTGAAGCGGGATATATGATTGGGAGGCAATGATTCAGGGAACCATGGTTGAATGGACAGATAACCGAGAGAAAAAAAAAGAAACAAGGGCGGAAATAGCGCCGGTTTTTTTCTGATAATCCTTATGAGCACGATTCCTGCGCAGCAGGTTACCGCGGAAAAGGCCCACGCACCGTGCCCTGGAACCCATAGGCCGCATGAAAGGCCTGCAATCATGGACAAGAGGAGAGGAATCAGAGGGCGAAAGTAAATATCGCTTATCATGCTTCAACCTTCCGGTTGCATAAGTTGAGAAACTTCTATTGGGGACAAAGATGAACACAGAAGTTTGGACTGAAGCCTTTTAGGCCGTCGGCTGTTTTTCAATCTTCACCAGACCCTTCGAATCCTTGAATCCTTGAACCCTTTTTACTTAACATCTGCGGATATCGGCGAAAATCGGCGGCCTAATTTATGCTTTAACTCTTTTTATCTTTGCCCCGAGGGAAGCAAATTTTTTCTCAATCGCCTCGTATCCTCGGTCAAGATGGTATACACGGCTGATCTCTGTTGTTCCTGAGGCGGCAAGACCCGCAAGTATCAGGGATGCGCTCGCACGAAGATCTGTTGCCATTACCGGAGCTCCCATCAGCGTCGGGACACCCGAGATCATGGCCGTATTTCCCGAAATCTTAATGTCAGCTCCCAGTCTTTTCAGTTCGCTTACATGTATAAACCTGTTTTCAAATATGGTTTCCGATATCACGCTGAAACCCTTCGCAATTGACATCAGTACCATGAACTGGGCCTGCATGTCCGTGGGAAATCCCGGATAGGGCATAGTCTTTATATCTATACTTGTGATTTTATCTCCTCCCTTTACGCTTATCGTATTGCCTTCTATTTTAACTTCAGATCCGGTCAGCTTCAGCTTGTGAATAACAGATTCAAGATGTGACGGCTCGCAGTTTAATATCTTTATATCTCCTCCGGAAAGGGCTGCAGATATCATGAATGTGCCGGTCTCTATTCTGTCAGGTATAATGGATACGGTTACGGGTTTAAGGGAGGGAACGCCTGTTATTTTCAATACCGATGTGCCTGCACCTTCGATTTTCGCTCCCATTTTATTCAGAACTTCGGCGAGGGCAACAACTTCCGGTTCTCGTGCTGCATTGCGAAGGAGAGTAATCCCTTCGGCAAGAACTGCGGCCATCATGAGATTTTCAGTTCCCGTCACTGTGACCGTGTCGAAAAATATTTCAGCGCCTTTTAAAACTTCAGCGCTTGCTTCAACATATCCGTGCACCAGTTCAACTTTTGCCCCCAGCGCTGCAAGGCCCTTCAGATGCAGGTTAATGGGACGCGCGCCTATCGAGCATCCGCCAGGGAGTGAAACTCTTGCTTTTTTCAGCCTTGCGACAAGAGGCCCCAGCACCAGGATCGATGCCCTCATCTTTCTTACAAGGTCGTACGGCGCCTCGTGGTTGTTAAGACCTCCGGAATCGATTTTAACCGTATCGCCTTCGGCTTCAATCTTTGCTCCGTGGTTTATTAACAGTTCCCTTGTGCTTTCGATATCTTTCAGATTCGGAACATTGGAATAGGTACAGTATCCGTCGGCAAGCAACGAGGAGATAAGAATGGGAAGCGCCGCATTTTTCGCGCCGCTTATCCTGACCTCGCCTTTTAAAGGATATCCTCCTTCAACAACTATTTTATCCATTCTTTTCCTCGTTTCCTTATAGTAAAAGTCATAAATGTTTCCTGTTTG
>JBFYVZ010000227.1:0-9891 GCA_041298995.1 Desulfobacteraceae bacterium | reverse complement strand
AAAAAGTTTTTCAGGATTATGGAAAAGTCGTAGTAAACGACGATCATTCAGACTGGATTGATAACCTTATGTTTTCACCGTCAAAAGGTTTCATGAAAGGCTATATGGACATGGTCTTTTGCCATGAAGGCCGTTTTTTTCTTGTTGATTGGAAATCCAATTACCTTGGAAACTCCATAACTCATTACGGAGAACCGAATATCAATGAAGTGATGGAAAGGGAATCATACATTCTTCAATACCATCTATATGTTCTTGCCCTTCATCAGTACCTGCGTTTGAAAGCCGCCGCTTATAATTATGAAGATTCTTTTGGCGGCGTATTTTATATATTCATGCGCGGAGTCGATGATTCGAAAACAAGGGGTTCCGGAATATTTTATGATTTGCCGGATGTCTCTCTGATAAACAGGCTCGGAAAAGCTCTAATTCCGGGGTATGGTGAATAGTGAAAAGTGAAAAGTAAAAAGTGAAAAGAGGAGGATTGAAGGGTTCAAGTGCTTGGGGAAGGCAGGGGAAAATGAACAAGTTTAAAAGAAAGAAACCAGAAACCACAAACCAGGAACCAGGAACGGTTCTTTTATGTCATACATGAATAATTCATACATAACATACTTATATAATAAAAATATATTGATGCATATCGATATTCATTTCGGAAGCTTTATAAACAGACTTGCCAAAAATGAAGATACGGATCTTTTCCTGGCTGCCGCCCTTGTGAGCAATGCGGCAGGTAACGGAGATGTTTGCCTCGATCTCGGGTCATTTGATGAAAAAGTGATTATTGAAGAAGGTGATGGCAAAAATCCTGTCATTTGTCCGTCCTTGAAAAACTGGCTTAAAATACTGGGAGATTCCGATGTTGTCGGGAGACCCGGCGATTACAGGCCCCTGATACTTGATGACAAAAACAGGCTCTATCTTTACAGGTTCTGGAATTACGAGAAGGTCATTTCAGAAGCTGTTAAAAAGCGTGCAGGAGATGATATTGAAGGAATTGACATTGAACTTGTAAAAAATTCGCTGCCGAGGCTTTTCCCTGAAGATGAGGAAGGAACATCAAACCTTCATAAAATCGCTGCTCTTACATCAGTATTTAAAAAATTATGTGTCATTTCCGGAGGACCGGGGACTGGCAAGACAACAACAATTGCCGGAATTTTAACCCTCCTTATTGAAATTGAGCATGGAAAAAAACTCAAGATATTTTTATCGGCACCTACGGGAAAAGCTGCCGCAAAGCTGGGAGAATCTGTCCGGCGCACTAAAAATATTATTGATTGCAGCGAAGAGACAAAAAACATGTTGCCGTCAGACGCATATACCATTCACAGAATGCTCAGAGCGATTCCCGGCGCCTCAGACTTTTATTATAATTCTGAAAATAAACTTCCGGCCGATGTCGTTGTAGTTGACGAAGCATCCATGGTTGACCTTGCATTGCTTGCAAAACTCGTGGAAGCTGTGCCGGATAAGGCAAGACTTATTCTAGTGGGGGACAAAGACCAGCTTTCATCCGTTGAAGCAGGATCGGTTCTGGGAGATATATGCAACAGGGGGAACGCCCCGGTACATTCTGTGAAATTAAATGAAAGGCTGGTGGACGGAAGTAAACCGGTTAAGGGAGCCGAAATAACCTGCAAACAGGTTTTAAGCGATTGTCTCGTTGTTCTGCAAAAGAACTACCGTTTTTCAGAAACAAGCGGTATCGGCAGATTGAGCAGTGCAGTCAACAAAGGTGACGCTGATACCGCCTTGAGCATTTTGAGAGAAGCAAAAGATGAAAGGATTCACTGGGAAGATATAAAAACTGCAAAAGAATTGTATTCCTCGCTTGAAAAAAAGATAGTTGAAGGTTATACAGCTTACCAGGCTATTGATGATCCGATAGAAGCCCTTAATTCATTCAGCCGGTTTAAAATACTTTGCGCAATAAATAAGGGAAAATTCGGTGTTGATGCGATTAATGGTCTTGCCGAATCGGTATTGGCCAAAAAAAGACTTATAAGTCCTTCGTCTCAATGGTACAGGGGACGACCGGTCATGATTAGAGGAAACAACTACAGCCTTGGGCTTTTTAACGGCGACACAGGCATAATAATGGCGGAGCAGAATTCCGATGATAATGTATATGCATTTTTTTATGGAGCTTCAGGGAAGGCAAGAAAGTTCAAGCCCGGCATTCTTCCAGAACATGATACCGCCTATGCCATGACAGTCCATAAGAGTCAGGGATCTGAGTTTGAAGAAGTTGTTCTCGTTTTACCGGATAAAGATTATCCTGTTCTGTCAAGAGAGCTGATTTATACAGGTCTTACAAGAACAACCGGAAAGATTACCCTGCTGGGAACGGAAAGTGTTTTGAGAGCGGCAATTTCAAGAAAAACCGAAAGAGCATCGGGTCTGCGGGATGCGTTATGGAAGGATTAATATCTATGAAAAAGACAATCATAAAAGGGACCGGCCGTTATCTTCCAACCCGCCTTGTCACAAATAACGATTTAGCCAAATGGATGGACACCACTGATGAGTGGATTCGTCAGAGGACAGGTATTGAGCAGCGTTACTGGGTGCCTGCCGACAAGGAGATCGGTGTTTCGGACCTTGGACTTGAAGCATCAAAAACAGCCCTGAAGCGGGCGGGATGGAAACCCGAGGATGTTGATCTTATAATCTTTGCGACTTTAAGCCCCGATATATTTTTCCCCGGTTCAGGATGTCTTCTGCAGCACAAGCTCGGCCTTCAAACCACGCCCGCTCTTGATATCAGGCAGCAGTGTACCGGTTTTCATTATGGCATAGCAACAGCCGACGCATACATAAGAAGTGGTCTTGCCAATCGTGTTCTTTTTGTCGGCGCAGAGATTCACAGCGGCGGACTCGATATATCGACCAAAGGCAGGGATGTGACCGTGATCTTTGGTGACGGAGCCGGAGCTGTTTGCCTTGAAGGTGTTGAAACGGAAGAAAATATCGGCGTTCTTGGCGTTTCGCTTCATGCCCAGGGAGAACTTGCGATGAGCCTCATGACTGAAGCTCCCGCATCAAGAGTTACCCCGAGGCTGACGGTTGAAATGCTGGAGCAGGGAAAGCATTATCCGGTTATGGACGGAAAGACGATATTCAAGCTTGCCGTAAGAAGACTTCCTGAAATAACAAGAGAGGTTCTTGGGAAAGCAGGACTTACAATGGATGATATTGATCTTGTCATTCCTCATCAGGCAAATCTCAGAATAAACCAGGCCTACCAGAGCGCAATGGGTCTTCCTGATGAGAAAATATTTCACAACATACAACGATATGGAAATACGACCGCCGGAAGCATACCGATTGCTCTTGATGAGGCAATCGAGATGAAGAGGATAGGAAAGGGGAGTACGGTTCTTTTTATCGGACTTGGTTCAGGAGTCACCTGGGGGGCGATAATATACCGATTTGACTGATTGAGTATGAATATAAGAGAGCTATATGAGCGCCGTCTTGATATTGTTAAAGAGCAAAAAGCGAAGGATAATTGCCCTGTTATAGGGACGCTATGCTCCTATGCGCCGGTAGAAATTCTTAATTCATTTGATATTATCCCTCTCAGAATCTGGGGAGAATCTGAGAATCTCCACAAAGCGGATGCCCTGCTTCAGACTTTTATTTGTCCTCCGGTGCGTCATCTTATGGCCCTTGGTCTTGAGGGCCACTATAATTTTTTAGACGGGATTGTTCATTGCTATACCTGCGATGCGACCTGCGGGCTGTTCAATATCTGGGTCAGGAATTTAAAGCCCGGATTCTCCCACCTCATAAGCCTTCCCTATATGGACATTAATGAAGCATTGTCTTACACAATTGCCGAATTCGGAATTTTAATAGGCAAGCTCGAATCTTTTACCCGAAAAAAATTTTCTCCGGAGAGCCTGAAAAGATCAATTACTCTATACAACGAAGTAAGATCGCTCATGAGAGAGGTTTATTATCTGAGAAAGGGCGGATTTCGGATAAGTTATTCTGATATCTGCGCCATGAATATCTGCTGTGAGACGCTTCCCGCGGAAAATTTTCTTGCCGAACTCAGGAAGTATGTCAAAACGATTAAAGAGGAGAAGCGCGGGAGCAGGGGAAAACTTAAGATTCTGATCTCAGGGAGCATTATTTCAGATACATCCCTCATGGACTTTATAGAAGAGGTCGGCGGTAATATTGTTGCCGATGACGCCTGCATAGGCTTGCGCACGCTCCGGGATGTAATACCCGAAGGAGATCCCCTTGAATCACTTGCCGGATATTACCTTGCGAGACCCCCGTGCGCTTCAAGGGCTGATTTCCCTTCCCGGAAAACTCATTTACTTGAAACACTGACCGATTTTAATATAGACGCCGTAGTTTTTATTCATCAGAAGTTCTGCGATCCGCACCTCTCCGACCATCCCTTTTTGAAGAAAATCTTTGATGAGGCCAAAATACCGCATATGCAGTTGGAACTGGAAGGGGACGGGTTTACCGGTTCCGTTCGGACGCGGATTGAAAGCTTCTTTGAGATGCTGGAGAGAAGATGACGGAGGAGAAAAAGACGACTAAGCGGCTTCATGCGAACAAGGCATTGCGGCAGATTATTACGGACTTTTATGCGGATGCCCACAGGGCAAAGGCCGAAGGTCGTCCGGTCGGATGGATTCCGCCCATGAACGGCCTCATAGAACTCTTCTATGCCATGGATATTCATCCGATCTTTCCCGAAAACTGGGCTCCGATATGTGCGGCGATAGGGACCAATACGAACAACTTTGCTTACGCTGAGAAGAAGGGCTATTCAGGCGATCTTTGCGGCTATTTCAGAAACAACGTAGGATATGCGCTGGATGGAATCAGAGAGGCGAATCAGCCTCTTGACGGTTTGCCCAAGCCTGATTTTCTGATCTCTTTCGGAGCAGGCTGCGTACCCACAATGAAGACATTTCAGGTGCTTTGCGATCATTTCCGCGTACCCGTCTTCAGGGCGGATCTTCCGCAGATTGCAATGGAAGATATAAGGGAACACCATATTCAGTACGGGGTCATACAGATAAAGAGGCTGATAAAATTTCTGGAAGATCTCACGGGAAAAAGGTTTGATATAGACAGGCTGAGGCAGGCCGTTGCATACACAGACGCTGCCTGCAGGGTTTGGGATGAAATCATGGATGCACGCCGGACCATTCCGTCTCCGTTTTCGGCCGCGGAGATCGGGATCATGTTTGTCATGGTGACAAGACACGGCACAAAGATCGCTGTTGATTTCCTGCAGGATGTTCTCAAAGAGGTAAGGGGAAAGGTTGAAAGAGGCGAAGGCGTGATTCCAAACGAGCGGATACGGCTCTTCTGGGACAATATTCCCCTCTGGTACAATATGAAACTCTTCAACTACTTTGAAAAATGGAATGCCGTGGTGGTTGCCGAAACATACACCTCGGCATGGACTCTCAGAATGGATCCGGATAAGCCCCTGGAGAGCATTGCGTATAAATCGCTTGTCTCATATCCTCTCGTATCCTGTGTATCGCTTGAAAAACGTATTGAGCTTATCAGAAAAGCGGTTGTCGATTATAAAATAGACGGGGCGATTTTTCATTCAAACAGGAGCTGCAAACCGATCTCGATGGGACAGATGGACATAATGAAGGTCTTGTCGGAAGAACTTTCGGTGCCGGGTGTAATGTTTGACGGGGATCATATGGATGGAGGAAAATTCTCCATGGCACAGTTCCAGACACGGATAGATGCTTTCATGGAAATCCTGACGGAGCGCAAGAGAGTTTAAAGTAGGGTTCAAGGGTTCCCGCCATAAAGATTGGCGGGCCTTCGGCAGGATTCAAGGATTCGAGTGACAGAAATCAAAGAATCACATGGCAATGCCAATAACTAAGAATAAGGAGGGCGACCAACCATGATGGATTATCCGTTATTAATGAGAACACTTCTTTTGAGAGCGGCAAAGTATTTCCCGAAGAAGGAAATATTATCAATTTTCCCGGATGAGATATTCCGCTATACTTACGGGGATTATTTCAAACGAACCTGCCAGTTGGCCAATGCGCTTAAATCCCTCGGCATTAAGAAAGGCGACAGGGTTGCAAGCATTGCACTCAACAATCACCGGCACCTTGAGCTCTACTTTGGTGTTCCCTGCATGGGAGCTGTTCTTCATACTGCAAACTTCAGGCTGCCTCTCCAACACCTTTCCTATATCTTAAACCATGCAGAAGACAAGGTGCTCTTCATCGATGAAGATCTCCTTATCATAGCAGATATGATAAAAGACCAGTTGAAGACAGTGAAGCATTTTGTTGTTCTCTCGCAAAGCGGCAAGCTTCCGAATACAAGCCTTTCCCCTGTTTATTTATATGATGACTGGATCTCGCAATTTCCGGCCGAATATGATTTCCCTGATGACCTTGATGAGAAGGACCCCGCGATGATGTGTTATACTTCAGCCACAACCGGAGATCCGAAGGGTGTCGTCTATACTCACAGGAGCATCGTTTTGCACAGTTATGCCGGGGCCGTGACTTTCGGCACTTTCGAAAGCGACTGCGCCCTCCATATCGTTCCGATGTTTCATGCGAATGCATGGGGAATGCCTTTCATTGGTGTAGGGATGGGCTTCAAACAGATACTGCCCGGCAGGGAAACGCTCAATATGGAAAAGATTTGCCGGGTGATCGCGGACGAAAAGGTTACCGTTACCTGCGGTGTGCCTACAATATGGCTGATGCTCTACGATTATCTCGAAAAGGGAGGCTGGCACGATTTTTCATCCCTGAGGGTTATAGCAAGCGGAGGCTCGGCGTGTCCGCTCTCTCTGATGCGGGGATTGAATGAAAAATATAATTTCCCCATAAGGCAGGCATACGGCGGTACGGAGACGTCTCCCCTTGCGACAGCCGCACTTGAAAAAAGTTACATGACGGATCTTTCTCCCGACGAACTCTACAGTGTGAGAAACAGCGCCGGTCTGCCCGCTCTCGGCGTCGATATGAAAGTTGTGGATACTGTTACCGGCAGAGAGGTGAAGAATGACGGTACGGAGATGGGTGAAATTTATCTGCGGGGACCGTGGATAGCCGATGAATACTACAAAGATCCGGAGCGTTCCCGTCAGTCTTTTGTGGACGGGTGGTTCCATACCGGGGATATGGGCACGATCGACGGGGAGGGGTACTTAAGAATAGTTGACAGGACAAAAGATCTGGTAAAGAGCGGCGGTGAATGGATATCGTCGGTCGATCTTGAGAATATGATAATGGCACATCCGAAGGTGCTGGAAGCCGCTATTATAGGCGTTCCCGATCCCAAGTGGCAGGAGGTCCCTTTCGGATGTATTGTGGTTCAGCAGGGAGAGACCCTCACAGCCGCTGAATTGCAGGAATATCTCAAGGGCAGGGTTAAGGCCTCATACTGGATACCGAAGCAGTTTGCTTTCATCAGCGCGTTGCCTAAGACAAGCGTTATGAAGTTCGATAAAAAGGGCTTAAGGCAGATGTACGCAAACGGCCAGTTGAAATAGTTTCCATCCGGAAATGGCCCTTTTGGGCGATCTCTGTGTCAATCTGCGGGATTTCTTGTGCGACATACTATGCGTATGTCTCCGCGCAATCCCTTGATTTCCTTGAGCTTGCCCAAAACTGCCTATTTCCGAATTGGAAACTCAAATGTATCCAAATTATATTTCCGGTTGGAAACTAAATAGTTAGGCAGGGAGGTTTGGACAGATGAGACCATTGATCAGGCGGATCTTAACCGTTACAGGGATTGTTCTTGCTGCCGGAGTTACTGCAGCGGGCTGGTATCTTACACAGGCGATCCCCATCGGGACCGGCTATGTCGCAAAATACCTCTGCTCGGCGATCTTCATATCAGGACGGAATCCGGACTCTGTTTTCAGGGAAGATGTTGCGCCGGTTAATCCGCTTGCTGCTGTTGTATCGCTGAATATTGACCGGCCTAATAAACGGGTTACGGCTGATTCTTTCGGACTCTTTAAGGCAGCCGCAGTATATCGTGAAGGCTGCGGCTGCACTCTTGCGGTCGGCGCGAGTGAAGAGGATCTGAGAAAGCAGGATATAGCGGCAGCGGTTTCTCAAAAAAAATTCCCGGATGATCTTCCGTGGCCGGAAGGAAACGGGGAGATAGCCCGGCCTCTTCCGCCAGGTGTTGACGAGGCAAAGCTTTCAAAGGCTCTTGATAATGCCTTTGCTGAAAGCGGTTCAAAAAAGCTTAAATACACAAGGGCGGTTCTTGTAGTTTACGACGGGCGTCTCATTGCCGAGCGTTATGCCCTTGGGTTTGACAGAAACATGCCCCTGCTCGGATGGTCCATGAGCAAGAGCATCACAAACGCTCTTGTCGGCATATTGGTTAAGAATGGAAAACTCAGCTTAAAAGAACCTGCGCCTGTTCCGGAATGGCAGAAAGAAGGCGACCCGCGGAAGAGAATAACCCTTGACCAGCTTCTCAGGATGAGCAGCGGGCTTGAATTTGAAGAAGTGTACAAACCGCTTTACGATGCCACCAAAATGCTTTACGGGAGCTACGATTTTGCAGCATATGCAGCGTCAAAACCTCTTGCGGCTCCTCTTGACACCAAATGGAGCTATTCGAGCGGCACCGCAAATATCATAAGCAGGATTGTGCGCATGGAAGCAGATAAAAATTATCGCAATTCTTTTACCTTCATGAGAGAGGAGCTTTTCGACAGGATAGGCATGCAAAGCGCTGTGCCTGAGCCGGACCCTTCAGGAACTTATGTAGGCTCTTCATATACTTTTGCTACCCCGCGTGACTGGGCACGTTTTGGCCTGCTCTACCTTCAGGATGGGGTGTGGAATGGAGAGAGAATACTGCCTGAGGGATGGGTCCGCTATACCACGACCCCGACACCAGGCGCTCCGAAAGGCGAATACGGCGCCCATTTTTGGCTGAACGCAGGCCCAGCTTCGGATTCCGGAAAAAGAAGGTGGCCGTCTTCTCCCGCAGACGCTTACTCCGCAGACGGTTACCAGGAACAAAAGATAATAGTGATTCCGTCAAAAAAGCTGGTGCTTGTCAGATTCGGAGCTACCTCGGTTAGAAAAGCCTGGAACAATGATAAGTTTATTACCGACGTAATGACTGCATTCCTTCTGAAAAATTAAAATATAATGATTACTGCAAGATATAAAACGCCACGGGATATTATGAAAAGATCATCATGGCTTGCCCTGTTGCTGTTAAGTATCTTTTTCTTTTCGCTTTCACCTTCCATATCAGCCGATTGCATTCCATCTTTTTCCTATAAAGACGGGTGGTATGGCGGCGATGGCGCATACTCGATAAAATTGGATGAAAAGCGAACCCTGTGGATTTTTGGAGATACGTTTGTTTCAGGTGAACAAGGCAGACAGGACCGGATTGGCATGGACGTTGTACTTGGAACAACTCTGGGAATATCAACCTGTTCAGAAAATGATGAATTTGAAATTCAATATTATGTAAAAAAAACAAACGAAAAATTTATATCGTCATTTAGTGAAAATGGATGGTTGTGGCCGCAGGATCCCTTTATAGCAAACAGTACGTTATATGTTCCCCTGTTGGTTGTTGAAGCAAAACCGGACATGGAGGGACCATTCAAGTTCAAGATCGCGGGACATAAGATAGCAAAGATAACAAATTTTGAAATGACAGAACCAGACAGATGGATCATGGATTACATAGACTTATCACCTGGAATTCCGGAAGGTATAATCGCTTTTGCAACAGCCTCGGTAGTTTATCAAAATTATGTTTATTTTTATCCGTTCTACGCTTCAACGAAGAATATTCCGTTAATTTATGGAAATATTCTTGCCCGCATTACAATAAAGGAACTGAATGATCCGG
>JBFYVZ010000205.1:0-9806 GCA_041298995.1 Desulfobacteraceae bacterium | reverse complement strand
ACGCTCTTTCTCTTCACCTTCATGGTAGGCGTAACTTCACCGTCTTCTTCGTAAAGCTTCTTGGGAAGGATTTTGAATTTTCTGACATTTTCAACCCGTGAAAGAGTCTCGTTTACTTTATCTACCTCACCCTTTACCAATTCCTGTATCTCCGGTGCCTGCGTCAGGTCTTTATATGTCGAGAACTGGATCTTCTTATCCTGCGCATACTTTACCACGTTGTCTTCATCAATCATGACAAGAGCACTTAAGAATTTTCTTCTGTCTCCTATCACGACCGCGTCGTTTATGTATATGCTCGATTTCAGCTTGTTCTCAATATACTGGGGAGTGATGTTTTTTCCGCCGGCTGTAACTATGATATCTTTCTTCCGATCGGTGATTTTCAAGAAACCGTCATTGTCTATTGCTCCGACATCGCCGGAATAAAGCCAACCATCCTTGACCGTTTCGGCGGTTGACTTTTCGTTTTTAAAATACCCTTTGAATACGCCCGGTGACTTTACAAGGATTTCTCCGTCTTCAGCTATCTTTATCTCTGTTCCGGGAAGCGGGGGCCCGACAGTTCCGAATTTTACCTTTCCGATTCTCGACATGGTTGTGACGCCTGTTCCTTCAGTCTGCCCGTACCCTTCAATAAGGTTAACTCCTATCGACTGAAAGAAACGGAGCACATCGGGAGATATCGGGGCAGCGCCCGAATATGCGACACGGAAGCGGTCGAAGCCCATTCTCTCTTTAAGCTTCCGGAAAACGGCAAAATAGGCAAGCCTGAACATAAGTTCAAGATAGGAAGGCACCGCTTTAAAATCCATCAGGAGGGCCGCTCTTTTTTGCCCTATTTTAAGTGCCGTGAAAAAAACCGCCTTCTTGAACCATGTGGCATCGGACATCCTTATAAGAATAGCTGAATAATACTTCTCCCATATCCTGGGCACGGCATAGCCTAATGTTGGAGAAATCTCTCCCATGTTATCGGTAACAGTGTCTGGTTTTTCAACAAAGTTTACAATGTACCCGTAAGTTATATGGACAAAGACTGAAAATAATCTTTCAAAGATATGGCATAGAGGCAGAAAGGAAAGAACCTCGTCCGAAGGATAGACTTCATTTGTTTTGGAAACCGCATTTGCCATCCATGTTACATTCCTGTGCGAAAGCATTGCCCCTTTGGGCGGTCCTGTTGTTCCGGAAGTATAAATAAGAACGGACAGATCTTCCGGGCGGACTTCTTCAGTTCTTTTTTCAAAAAGATCCGGCTGTTCGGCTGCGACTTTACTCCCCAGATCAAGCAGTTCGGAAAAAGTCATGACCATAGGGTTTTTGAAAGCCCTCAGGCCTTCAGTCTCCCACACTATTACTTTTATCAACTGTGGAACGTTCTCTTTGAACATGAGCCATTTGTCGAGCTGCTCTTCGTTTTCGACAAAAAAGAACTTCGATTCCGAATTGTTGATTACATATTCAACCTGTGGCCAGGCATTGGTGGCATAGACTCCGACTGAAACAGCTCCGGAACATTGTATGCCCATGTCCGCAATAACCCATTCCGGGCAATTATCCCCGATGATTGAAACGCAGTCGCCTTTTTCAAGCCCCATCGATATCAGGGCGGCGCCCACATATCCGGCCTGTTTATAATATTCGTTCCAGGAGATGTCATGCCACAGTCCGTACTCCTTTTTCCGCATGGACACTCTTTCGCCATATTTTGATACGGTGCTTTTAAAAATCCCCGGGACAGTATCTAACTCAATGCTTTTCATCTCCACTGCTTCTTCCTCTTCCACCTCTGATATCCTTTTGCGGAAGCCTCTGATCGAACTCCCATGTAAAATTCCCTGACATCCTTATCTTCCATCAGGTCTTTTGACTTTCCCTTCATAACAAACCGGCCGTTTTCAAGAATAAGACCAACGTCTGAAACCGAAAGCGCCATTCTTGCGTTCTGTTCCACAAGAAGAATGGTTACTCCTTCGGCATTGATCGCTTTAATTATATTGAAAATCTCCCTGACAAGAATCGGGGAAAGGCCGAGGGAGGGCTCATCAAGAAAAAGGAGCTTTGGCCTGTTCATAAGCGCCCTTCCGATGGCAAGCATCTGCTGTTCCCCGCCGGAAAGCGTTCCGGCCCATTGATTTTCCCTGTCTTTTAATATCGGAAAATTTTTATACACCCGTTCAATATCTTCCTTTATTATCGATTTATCCTTTCTTACATAGGCTCCCATAAGAAGGTTTTCTTTTACAGAGAGCTCTTTAAAAACCTCTCTCCCTTCAGGAACATAAGAGATGCCCATCCGCACAATCTCTTCCGTATCCATCCCGTCGATGCGTTTGCCCATATACTCGATAGTGCCTTTATCGGGCTGGTCTTCGATAAGGCCCATCGCGGTTTTTAAAACAGTCGATTTGCCGGCTCCGTTATTTCCGAGAATTGCCGTAATTGTTCCTTCCTCAACTGAAAGAGAGGCTCCACGTATGGCATAAATCAGATCATAATAGGTTTCAATATTCTTTATCTCAAGAATCGTGCCCAACGGTTTCATCCTCCCCTAAATACGCCTTTAAGACCTCGGGATGCCGCTGCACCTCCTGAGGTGTACCTTCGGTGATTGATTTTCCGAAATTAAGAACAAGTATCCTGTCTGAAATATCCATGACCATGTTCATGTCATGCTCGATTAAAAGCATGGTAACTCCAAGCTCGTCCTGAATGTCCTTGATCCAGAAAATCATGTCCTGCTTCTCTTCCGAATTCATTCCCGCGCACGGTTCATCAAGAAGAAGAAGCTCAGGTTCAAGCGCAAGAGCCCTCCCGAGCTCAATCAGTTTCTGCGTGCCATAAGGAAGAGCCCCGACAAACTTGTTTCTTACAGACTGAAGATCCAGAAAATCTATTATCTCTTCAACTTTCCGGCGGTGGGTTATCTCCTCTTTTCCCGCATGTGAGCGCCTTCCCCACATTGTTGCACCATGGAAAATGCCTGTCTTTATATAAATATGGCGGCCAAGCATGATGTTTTCCATGGTATTCATATGGCTGAAAAGCTCGATATTCTGAAAAGTGCGGGCCAGACCTAAACGCGCTACTTTATCCGGCTTTTTGCCCTGTATCTTTGTTTCTTTAAAAACAACGTTCCCGGAGTCAGGTTTGTATATACCGTTTATACAGTTAAACAGGGTGGTCTTCCCGGCGCCGTTTGGTCCGATGATTGCAAAAATCTCCCCTTTGTTGACTTCAAAGCTTATATCCTGGAGAGCTTTCAGTCCGCCGAAAGAAATAGAAAGTTTATCAACATTAAAAAATGGCATTGGTTTCTTTGTATTTTTTATAAATTAAGTGAAAGGGGGTGACGGGACTCAGGAGTTCAAGGATTCAAGTGTTTGTTTTTCCGACCACTCGAATCCCCGAACCCTTGACCCCTTGGACCCTTATGTCATTACTCGTATTTCGTCCATTCGGTCAACTGCTTATAACCACCGGTATCAGTGCATTGAACAAGAAAGACCTCGTTAGTTCCCTGCCTGCTCGAAGGATCTTTTACATCAAAAGGCTTGAAATTGACCTTTCCAAGGATTCCCTTAAAGTTTTTCAGCCCTTCCATTTCCTTTACAAAACGCTCCCGCGTTACATCTTTTCCGCATCTCTTCAAAGCTTCAACTGCGGGCTCAACAAAACCGAATCCGGCATAGAAGAATACGCCCCATCTTTCCTCTTTGGCAGCATACTTTTCATGGGCTTTTTTGTATTTCTGCATCAGTGGATGGGGAGCGTCGGGAACTTCACCGAAACTTGCAGCTATCACGCCTGTCCACAGCCCCTTGCTGATTGTGTTCATGAACGGAAAATCGGAACATGTGCTTGTGCTCATCCATTGTGGCGCAAACTGCATTGCTGCCGAAGTTCCGACAATGCGTACGGCATGAGACGGCGTAACCCACAACAGCACGACATCGGCTTCAGACTGTTTCAGCTTCATTACATGGGGTTTCATGTCCGTATCTGCTACTTCAACCGGAACAGCTTCAACGAGTTTCATACCTAATTTGCCCAGCTCTTCCTGAGCTCCTGCCAATCCATTCTTACCATAGTCATCATTCTGATAAACCATGGCGAATTTCTTCTTTCCAAGCTTTGTTGCGCCGTAGTTACAAAGAGCCTTTGCCTCAATAAAGTACAGTGGATAGTCAGCAAAGAGATATTTACTGGGAGGATTAGTCCATACCTGCGAACCCGATGCCGGGCCTACCCAGGGAATCTTCTTTTCCATAAGGTAATCCTTTACCGCAAGACCCGTGGCAGTTCCGACCCCTGAAACCCATGCAAACATCCCTTTTCCTTCCTGTAGCTCTTTGACTCCTGCCATTGTTTTGGCCGGGTTATAACCGTCATCGAACATGTGAAGGACCAGTTTGCGGCCGTTTATGCCTCCTTCGTCATTGATCATCTTGAAATAGGCATCCGTTCCGCGCGCAACCGACCCCCAGGCTGCTGCAGGACCTGTCTGCGGCCCCCACTGCCCTATATGGATTTCGGTATCCGTGACTCCCTCTTCAGCCATTGCATAAATTGTAATGCCGAAAACCATGACTGCTGCAAGTAAAATACTCAGTAATTTCTTTTTCATAGCTCCTCCCTTTTTTATTGTTACAGTTGATGGTTACATAAAAATTCTATTTTTCACACTAAGACACAAAGGCACAAAGAACGTTTTATCGAAAACATACATGTTTCTCTTTGTGTCCCTGTGGTCTTTGTGTGAGAACAACTTTTTACGAAGCCGTCATACTTTTTTCACATAATGTCTTGCAAAGAGCCCGCTCGGTTTCACACACAAAACAAGAACAATTATAACAAAAGCAACAACCGACTTGAATTCTATTGAAACATAACCGCCGAAAAGATTTTCAATAATACCGAGCATATATGCTCCGAAAACAGCGCCCGGAAGAGACGTCATCCCGCCCAGAACAGCCGAAGCAAAGCCTTTTAACATCGGATCCCACATCATGAATGGTTCCATAGAAACAGGTGTGAGGAGCAGTCCTGCAACGCATCCGACAACGGAAGATATACCCCATGTAAGCATCATTATCCGGTTGGTTCTTATCCCCATAAGCCGGGCAGCCGTTCTGTTCTGCTGAGTAGCTTTCACGGCCATACCCAGCTTTGAATACCTGAAAAAAAGGAAAAGAGTCACCATCATAGTAAGAGCCACAAAGAGGGTCAGAACCTCAAGCGTGCTGACAAACATTTTGCCTATCGCGAAACTTTCATAGGGTGAAATAGGAAACGGCATATCTTTATGATCGGCGCCGAACTTCCATGAAACAAACCCCAGAAGTATCATCTCAAGGCCGATGGTTATTACTATCATGCCGAGCACATTCGGGTTTTTCGCCCTTCTTAAAACAGTAAACTCAAGAAGGAACCCAAGAACAGCCGCAAAAACGAGAGTTGCCGGGAAAGCGATATAGCCCGGCACTCCATAATGATCAAGAAGCATAAAGGTAAAAAAGACCGATATAAGCGCCATCTCGCCCTGGGCAAAATTCGGCACTTCCGATGTTTTATATATAATTACCATAGCAAGCCCCATGAGCGCATAGGAGCTTCCTACCGCAATTCCGCTCACAACCATCTGAAGAAAATCAAGCATGAAATCCTCTTTTATTTAAAACGGCCATGTTTTCCAGTACTTCTTGGTCCTGATCCAGATTCCGAATATTCCCAGAGGTTCAAAAAGCATTATGAGAACCATTATTAAACCGAACAGAATGAACTGGATATTTGAAACGCCGGTTAATGAAAAATAGCTTTTGGAAAGGCTCTCAAGCCATGATCCGATGTACGGCAGGCTGAGAATATTTCTTAACTGCAAATCGAGCCAGCCAAGAAGGCAGGCTCCCGCGATGGAGCCCATGATCGAACCGAGCCCGCCCACAACAACCATCGCAAGAAACATTATCGAAATGAAAAGCGAAAAGACTTCCGGCTCTATAAAGCGAAGAACAAAGGCAAACAACCCCCCCGCAATTCCGGTGTAAAATGCGCTTACGGCAAAAGCAAGAGTCTTGTAAAATACAAGATTGACGCCCATCGTCTCCGCCGCAATATCGGCATCTCTGATAGCAACAAAAGCTCTTCCGACCCTGGTCTTGATAAGATTTCGGGCGCCGACGGTCATCAGCACCGTAATAACCATAAGAAGATAGTAAAAATCCCGGTCTGTATTGAGATGCCAGGGGCCTATGACAAGCTCAGGCGCATGAAGCCCCTGCCTTCCGCCAAAAAATTCGATTTTTCCGATTACACGGGTAATCGTAAGGCCGAAACCGAGCGTTGCTATTGAAAGATAAGGCCCTTCAAGCCTTAAAGCCGGAAGTCCGAGGAGAAAGCCGAAACAAGCCGCGATCATTGCTGATACAGGAAGCGCCAGAAGAAAAGGAAAATGGAACTTTGTCATGAGGATAATGGTCCCATAGGCGCCTATGGCAAAAAATCCTGCATGACCCAAAGATATCTGGCCCGTGTAGCCTACAAGAATATTTAGGCCGATAACGACAATTATATTTATGGCAATGTAATTTGCCACGTAAACGTAATAGTTTTTCACAAGAAATGGATACGCGGCAAGGAAAACCATAAGGACCATAAACCAGAAAAAGACAACACCTGAGGTAAATAGTTTAACATCCTCATAATAATCCCGCTTCATGTCCATAGTCCGGTTACTCCCCGTCAAACGATCTTAATTCAGTTCAGAATGAAAAATCGCCATAGTTGCAGGATGGCGACAGATAAAAAAGCATGGCTAATATGTGATGCATATTTTGCAGGAAGAAGCTAAAATGTCAATATAAAATAACTTTAGATACATCCTCCTTGACACTAAAAAGCTGATTATATAGTATCTTATTGGTAAATTCATCAGGATCTGCCCTTTTGTAATACTAAAAAATAAAAACTGAACCGGGAATAAATTATATGAAAAGCCAGAAAAAATTTCCATCATCTCTTGTCCGGTTTCAAAAAATTGTCTTTATTTTCTTTATTCTTGCCATATTCTCATGTTCCAAAAAGCCGGAAACTCAAATGAACTTTTCAGGGATAATGGATGCCAATACAACACGGGTAAGTTCTCAGGCAAGCGGCATAATAACGAAGCTCAATTTCGACGAGGGAATGGGAGTTAAAGAAGGGCAGGTGCTTGCAACCATAGAAACTGAAAAACTCGGATATCAGCTCGATCAGAACCGCTCGGCAATTGAGGAGATCAACAACCAGCACAGCGCCGCTCTTTCGCAGCTTGAAAGCGCAAAAATTGAAAGAGAAAATATAAGTATAAAATATAACCGGTTCCTTGCTCTCCTTAAGTCAAAGGCCACATCACAGCAAAGTGTGGACGATCTGAAAACACAGCTTGATGCGGCAGACGAGCGGATCAGGTATATTAAATCCTCCGTAAATGCAGTCACAAGCAGGAAAAATCAGGTCGAATCCGGCGCCAGGATTATAAAAAAGCAGCTTAAAGAATCAACAATCACGGCTCCTGTTTCAGGGACAGTTCTTGTCCGTTATGTTGAAAGCGGGGAACTCCTTGCCGTCGGAAGCCCTGTTTGCGATATTGCAGATATAACTTCTCTCTGGACAAAAATATACATAGATGAAAAGAACCTTCCCTTTATAAAACTTGGCCGGAAGGTCCGGATAAAGATAGACGGGATTGAAGATAAAACACTCGAAGGGCAGATAACCTGGATTTCCGACAAATCCGAATTTACTCCTAAAACAATAATGACCGAAGAAACAAAGGCTTCCCTGGTATTTTCCGCAAAAGTTTCGGTTCAGAATATGGAAGGAATATTGAAAATCGGTATGCCTGTATCTGTAATCGTACAACGGGAAACATGATGCCGCCTGTAATCAGCATTATAAACTTTTCAAAATCATTCGGTAAAAACATAGCGGTAAAAAATTTGAGCCTTGATGTCGAAAAAGGCGAACTCTTCGGTTTAATAGGTCCTGACGGAGCCGGAAAAACAACGACAATAAGGACTCTTGTCACACTCATTTCACCTGGCTCCGGAGAACTTTCAGTAAACGGCCTGAACGTATCAAAGAGCGTAAGAGAAATAAGGAGCATAACAGGATACATGCCCCAGAGATTTTCTCTCTACCCTGACCTTTCAGTCAGCCAGAATTTGAATTTTTTCGCAAACCTGTTTGAAGTTCCTAAAAAGGAGATAGCCGAACGGAAAAAACGACTTTTTAAGTTCAGCAACCTTGAGCCTTTTTCAGAAAGACTCGCGGGTCAGCTTTCAGGAGGAATGAAGCAGAAACTGGCCCTTTCCTGCACGCTTATCCATAACCCAGTCGTGCTTATTCTTGATGAACCTACAACCGGTGTTGATCCTGTTTCAAGAAGTGAATTCTGGGAAATTTTACAGGAGTTAAAAAAAGAAGGCGTTACTATTCTTGTTTCAACACCATACATGGATGAAGCGCTTTTATGTGACCGAATAGCAATCATGCATGAAGGCTCAGTCCTCGCTGTCGGCAGGCCCGAAAAAATTACCGGTTTGATGCATAATCATATCTACAAAATATCCGGACATAACCTGGTCCTGCAGTCAACTCGTATTTCTCAAATTCCGGGGATAATTTCAGTTCAATCTTTCGGAGACAGCCTGCACCTTACTTTTCCGCCCGGCTTTTCAAGCGAAGATATCCGCTCAAAGATTTATGACCTTCTCGGTCAGCAATTAAAGATTGAACGTATTGCTCCATCCCTTGAAGATGTTTTTATAGGCCTTATCGAAGGGAAAATCGGGTATGGAAACTGACAACGCTGTCAGCGTATCAAAACTAAGCCGCCATTTCGGAAAATTTATTGCCGTAGATGAAATCTCTTTTGAGGTCAACAAGGGTGAAATATTCGGATTCCTCGGCGCAAACGGAGCCGGCAAGACAACCGCGATAAAAATGCTTTGCGGTCTTTTGAAACCTACGTCGGGAGATGCAACAGTAGCAGGGTTCAGTATCAATTCAGAAACCGCAAAGATAAAAAAAAATATCGGGTACATGAGTCAGAAATTTTCCCTATATGACGATCTGACCGTTAAAGAGAATATAGAATTCTATGGCGGCATATACGGACTCTCCCGGGAAAAGATTTCCGGCAAAACAGATCAACTGATCTCAGAGTTAAATCTTGATAAAATGAAAAACACTTTAACAAGATCATTGCCTCTTGGATGGAAACAGAGACTGGCTTTAAGCACTTCATTGCTTCATGACCCGTCAATAATTTTTCTTGACGAGCCGACCGGAGGTGTTGATCCGATATCAAGGCGCAATTTCTGGCGAATAATATATGAAATAGCAGAAAACGGAAAAACAGTCTTTGTAACAACACATTACATGGATGAAGCCGAATACTGCAACAGGATATCGATCATGCACAAGGGGAAAATAATCGAGCTTGGATCTCCGACAGGTCTAAAGCAGAAATACAACAAAACTACTATGCAGGATATATTCATACATATTATCGGCCAAAATTGATGGCTTTGTAAAAAGTCCGATTTCTTCGTTGCACTTCATCCCATTGCGATTGCGGCGTACCGACATGTTCGCCTCATCACATGGGATTCGTGACGCCTTGAACTTGAACTTTTTACTTTGCCATCCGGTTTTTGCCTTTTTGCGAAGGAATCAAAATTGATGGTTTTGTGTTCTTCGTGGTGAAAAATATCCCGTTTTGTGACTTTTTACGTAGCCGTAGGAATTAAGATGAAGTT
>JBFYVZ010000199.1:0-3473 GCA_041298995.1 Desulfobacteraceae bacterium | reverse complement strand
AAAAGATTATACAATCAGCAAGATAAAATTTTGACTTTGCTCACAGGCCGACTGGGTGATTTCTACCTTACCGGTGGAACGGCTTTGGGAAGGTTCTATCTCGGGCATCGTTACAGCGATGTTCTTGATTATTTTGTGAATGAACATCAGGATTTTCACGAAAAAACAAAGGAGTTTTTCCGTCATAGATGATTTCCTGTTTGCCGGGGATAATTCCTTCGGAATCAATAAACCGCATATTACAACAGCAAAGCCGTTTGACAGGAAACAAGAATAGAACACCACTGTTCTTTTACTGAAAACCAGAAACCATAAACCAGAGCCCATTTTTTAAGTGAATAATCAAGAGATAAACACCCTCAAGATTCTTGAAGAGATAGGAAAGGAAGAAGTCCCCAGCCAGCGGGATATTGCCAAAAATCTGAACATATCTCTTGGACTCGTAAATTCCTTCATAAAGCGTCTCGTACGCAAGGGCTATCTGAAGATTACAAGCATTCCGAGCAACAGAGTAAAATATCTTCTGACACCGAGAGGCGCTGTGGAAAAAACCCGCCTTACATACGCCTATATTCAATACTCTTATCATTTCTATAAAGATGCGCGGATAAAACTTAAACGACTCTTTTCGGAACTTTCGGAACAGGATGTGAAACAGATTGCTTTCTACGGAGCTACAGACCTTGCGGAAATCGCTTTTCTTTCTTTGCAGGAAACACATATTAAGCTTGTTGCGATATTTGACATCGATAAAGCCGGAAGCTCGTTTCTGGGTTTGAAAATCGAACATCCGGAGCGTCTTTCCGAATTTTCTTATGACAGGCTCCTTTACACCGATGAAGATCCGAATGATGAGTTTTTCAGGAATATAAGCAGGGAGAAAATGGTTTTTATAAGGTAGTGACACATGGAAAATATTGACCCCGGCGTTCAGCAAATTGAAAAATTACAAAGAAGCAGTCTGACATCCATCATTGAACAGCAGAAACATTTATTCTGGTGGGTGCCCGAAAATAAATTAACGCAACTTAGCGTTGACGCTGTTGTTGAGGCCGTGCTCAACAATGGTAATGAAAAGGCTGTGCGGCATCTTTTTGATATTCTTGGAGTTGAAAAAGTCGCCGAATTCTTTTATCGTCAGACATCAGGAAAACGAACCAATTACAGACCACGAACGATCCATTTTTTCCGGAATTACTTTCAGCGGCATGCACAAAGATATTCTAACGACAAAACAGATTGATCTCCTGCCCCTGATCAGGGAATTTTCTTCGGATTATTATCTTGTCGGCGGCACGGCTATCGCTTTGTATCTGGGACATCGGCGCTCCGTCGATTTCGATCTGTTGACATCCGCCGTAATTAAAAAGCAATCCATTAAAAGAAAGATCGACCTTCACCGATACCCCGTTGAGCATATTCTTTTTGAAGATTCGGAGCAAATCCATTTCGTAATCAACAGTGTTAAAATTACATTCTATTCCTTTCCTTACCCGGTAAATGCCGTTGTAGATTTTGAACAAATAATTAAGATTCCGGATCTATTAACTCTATCTGCCATGAAGGCATATGCTCTTGGGGGAAGGGCAAAGTGGAAAGATTACGTGGATCTCTATTTTCTACTTAAGGACAGGTTTTCTCGCCAGCAGATTTCTGAGCAAGCAAAATATATTTTCGGTTCGTATTATAATGAGAAGCTGTTCCGGGAACAGATTTGCTATTTTCAGGATGTTGATTATTCGGAAAAAGTCGATTTTATATCCAAAGTTGTTCATGAAGATGAAATTAAAAGGTTTTTAACTGATGTGGCAACAACAGCTTTCTAATATGAGACTTTTTGAACCGAAACAGCTATCGCATCCCTCGCTGCTTGCGGCAAAGAAATATCCACAATTTTTTTCGAAACCTGATGCATTTTGTTTCTATAGAGGTTCAACAACTTAAAACACAACATGCAAAAACGGATAACAATACTTTTTTTTTGGAAATAAAAATAAGTTAACAAAAAACAATTTTCCGGGAGTTGTGCAAAGCTCTCAGCGAAGGAGGTCGCCATGCCGGTTAAATACGAGCCTTTAAACGCACGACAGACAAAGGCAGAGATGATCAAGGCTTATAATGAACTGCTGAAAAAATTAGAAGAGAAAGCCGAGGCCGGTCTGCCGGAGAAAAAGTTTGAACAACAGAAAAAGATTGAAAAAGATGTTGTCGCAAAAGCATTAACATATACGGTGGAATCCATTGTGAGAGATCTGGCCGATCTCAATCTGGGGGTAGGTAAAGCATTTTCGGAGCTTTCCGAGCAACTGATCGGAGAGGCAGGCAAACTTAAAGAGATTCAACAGGCTATTGTTGTACAAAAAGCCAACCTGGAGGAACTGCACGATATTCATCTGGCTGCAGATACATTATCCGCCCTGGTGAGGGAGCACGAAGAAAGACGTCGGAATTTTGAATCGGAAATGAAAGAAAGAGAAGATGTCTTCCGCCTGGATATGGAACGAAAAAAAACGGATTGGAAGAAGGAACAGGAAGAGCATGAACTGGCCCGGAAAGAAAAGGAATCCGAGCTGAAGAAAGTTCGGCAGCGTGAAGAGGAAGAATATCAATATAATCTGGCCCTGCTGCGGAAAAAGGAAAAGGACGCCTATGAAGAGGAAAAGAAGACCTTGCTGGCGAGTCTCGAAGAGATTCGAGTCCATCAGGAAAAGACTTTGGGAGAAAGAGAGGCCTTAATTGCGGCAAGGGAAAAGCAGCTTGATGAATTGACGAAGAAAGTGGAGTCATTCCCGGCAGAACTTTCCAGGGCAGTCAAAGAGAGCGAGGCAGCGGCTTACAAAAAGGCCGCTGATCAGGCCAAAATTGAAGCGCAACTGGCTGCTAAGGATAAGGAGACGGAGCGACGGTTGGCTGAACTCAAAATTATGACATTGGAATCAACTGTCAAACAGCAGGAGGAAAAGCTCCAGCACCTGAATCAGGATTTGACAGCGGCTAATGAAAAAGTGCAGAACATTGCATTGAAAGCCATCGAAGGGGCGTCCGGAGCCCGCACGCTTTCAGCTGTAAGTGAGATCGCTCTGGAACAGGCTAAAAAACCAGGTACCCCTAAATGAGAAAAAATAGTGTCTATGGGCCAGGCAATCGACCTTACAAACCCTTGCAGTTCAGATACTTTAACCGCCTGCTTCGCTCAAGACGCAAGATTCGCCAAGATTATATTCTTTTGCTTTGTCTTTCTTATGAACTAGAACGTGACAATGATGAAAGTCGGCATTAAACGTATGGTGAATAATCTGAAAGGATGATGCTGCCGCAGGCAACAATCCTGTCCATCCTGTTAATCCTGTCTAAAACACTTTGCAGTTTTTCGTTTCTTTTTTACGATGTACGATATTCGATGTTCGGCTTTTAGCGCCTTGGCGGTTCAAACAGCTTATCTTTCTCGATATTCTATATTCGGCTCCTAAAAA
>JBFYVZ010000183.1:0-3026 GCA_041298995.1 Desulfobacteraceae bacterium | reverse complement strand
AAATCCCCTCTTTCGAAGGGTGCCATCCTTGCCGATGAGGTCGGGCTCGGAAAAACCATAGAGGCCGGGATTGTTATTTCTCAAAAGTGGGCGGATGATGTTAAAGGCAGCCTTGAAATTGAGCTTAAGGCATTGAACAAAGAGATAAAGTTCCGGAAAACAGAAGCCAAAAAAATCTTAAGCCTTGAAGAAAAGGTAAAGGTCCAGCGTCATATCAAAGAGATGGAAAAAAGGCTAAATGCCCTGCGCATGAATCTGTTTCAGTCTCAGGATGAAGTTGATGTTCGCAAGGAAAAACTGATTGAGGAGATAGATGCACGTCTCAAGCAAAAAATTGAAAAAACCGAGTTGTTTATGATACGATGGCAACTAGTTTAATGTGTTATTAATCGTTTAACTATTTTGTTGAGGTCAACAAATTACTCAGCTTTTTAAATAGAGGGCTATCTCATGGAAAAACAATTTGTTGCAAGGCTCAGAATAAATTTTGAGGATACGGCTTATGAAGAAAATGGGGTGGAATATTGGCTTGCGCGTAATATGCAAATATTATTGGATTACACTCAATGGCGAAATTTCGAGCAGGTTATTGAAAAGGCAAAAATAGCGGTCAGATTGTTGCAGATCATTTTGCTTACGTCAGCAAAACGATCTCTATGCCGAAAAGTGCAACTAAAGAAATCGATGATATTATGCTTACCCGATATGCCTGCTACCTTATTGCGCAGAACGGCGACCCGCGCAAAGAGCAGATCGCTTTCGCACAGAGCTATTTCGCACTTCAGACTCGTAAGCAGGAAATGCTGGAACAGCGTATCAATCTTGTTGAAAGGTTGCATGCTCGACAAAAGCTTGTCGAAACAGAAACAGAACTTTCAAAGCTTATTTTCGAACGCGGTTTGGATAGTCAAGGATTCGGTCGCATACGCAGCATGAGAGACAAAGCACTTTTTGGCGGATTAACGACACTGCAAATGAAGAAGAAAATTGGCATACCGGAAAATCGCCCGCTTGCTGATTTTCTACCGACAATTACTATTAAAGCCAAAGATCTGGCCACCGAGATCACTAATTTCAATGTTAAAAAGAATAATTTGTTCGGTGAATCGCGCATTGCAAATGAACATGTAAAGAATAACCTGGACGTACGAGACGTGCTTGCGAAAAGCGACATCAGGCCGGAATAGCTTCCACCCGAAGAAGATATAAAGAAACTTGAACGAAGAGTAAAAGCCGAGGATAAAAAATCCCTGAGGAATACCGGAAAATTACCGGGCACAAAAGCAACGGAAAGTAAAAATGCAGAATAAAAAACAGAAACTTGAGCTAACCTGGATCGGCAAAGACAAGCAGCCGATTCTTGAGCCCCGCATCCTCATCGAAGATCCGGAAAAGTCGTACGGTGATAAGACCGCTGAAAATATGCTCATCTTTGGCGACAACCTGCTGGCCTTAAAAGCCCTGGAACAGGATTTTGCGGGAAAGATTAAGTGCATATACATAGACCCTCCTTTTAATACTGGTTCAGCATTTGAGTATTATGATGATAGCGTTGAGCATTCTGTTTGGTTGACTTTAATGCGAGATAGGCTGTGTTATAATGAGAGATACATTCAATGTGTATTGTGATGAATCCTGCCATCCGGAAAATGATCACCGGAAAGTAATGGTCCTGGGGGCGGTCTGGTGTCTATTTGATAAAATCCGTGAAATCACTTCTCGTATCCGGGAAATAACGATACGGCACGGCCTAAAATCGGAACAAAGGGACTATGTGTCATCATAGAAATGAAAATTAATGAATGATGAATTGAAAAAAATGACTCCAGACAGGGGTGAGATCGTCATCTACCAAGGGCCGGAAGGACTGCCCGCCATGGAGGTGCGCCTTGATCGTGAAACGGTCTGGCTCGATGCTCATCAGATGGCGGCTTTGTTTGGCCGGGATCGCACAGTGATCGTCCGGCATATTCGAAATGTCTATGCAACCGGTGAACTTGAGCGTAAGACAACCTGTGCAAAAAATGCACAGGTTGCTGCCGATGGTAAATTGCGCCAGATGGATATTTATCGGCGGCAATCATTGACCGCGAAAACAGACTGTATCCTGAGCTTTTGGAAAATGATCACCAGAAAAAATAATGGTGCTGGGGGCGGTATGGTCTCCGTTCGACAAACCCCATGTGGAGCAACTTATTGAGGAGGCAGTGCAGTCATGAGCAAGGATTTGGCAACCACCAAAAGCCCCAATTCCGGCAAGGGTCAATTTCTCGTCTATGAAGCGGAAGACGGTAAAGTCAAAATCGACGTGCGGCTGGAAAATGAAACGGTCTGGTTAATCCAACAGCTCATGGCCGACCTGTTTCAGACCTCTTAACAGAACATCAGTCTACATATCCAGAATATCTACGAAGAAGGCGAGTTAGCTCCGGAGGCAACTTACAAGAAATACTTGTCAGTTCGCCGGGAAGGAGGGCGGGATGTGAAACGCCCACTGGATTATTATAACTTGGGGGGAATATTGGTGACGCCCTTTACATCCAAAGTTTACAATCTGAATATTTAATGATTTCAAGGTAACATTCCGTATCCCGGCCAAGTCGGCCGGGTATAGGAGATAAGCAATTGAGTCGGTTACAAATTGTAACCGTTTGAAAGAGGATGAAGAATATGCCGAAGGGCTTTTTGATAAAATCCGCTTTTTTCAAATATAATCTCATCTGGAAGATGATCATGCCTTTTCTGCGCTTAAACAGCAGGCTTGCGGACGGCTATGATCAGCGGGCTTTAAAAAAAGATGCGCCTTCAAAGGCTGACATATGGATTCAGGCCGCATCAGCGGGTGAAGCTTATCTGGCTGAAGCAATTATTAATAAATTTAAATCCGACAGACCTGTCAAAGTTTTGCTGACATCCGGAACCAGGCAGGGTGTTGATATCCTTCAGCGCTCAATAGATGCAGTCCCTCGGGAAAACAACATTATTGGCCATGCATCCTTCTTTCCCTTCGATCAGCCTGCTATAAT
>JBFYVZ010000160.1:0-4849 GCA_041298995.1 Desulfobacteraceae bacterium | reverse complement strand
ATATGTTCTAATTTAAGGATGGCCTGGGCAAACAAGCTGCGCCATTGGTTTGCCAACGGCTTATCTCCTGCCAATCCTCCTTTGTGCATCGTGTAATGCACCTGAGTATCGCCGGGTAAGCCGACATTTTTCAATATCGCGGATAATTTATCAGCCAATTGGTCGGCATCGAGTTTTGCTTGCTGTGCATATTCTTCCTGCGTTTCGGCATAATTCCAGCTCACGACGGCCATATCGCCGAATAAGCCCCAAATCCCGCTTTGCGAACCTTTCAGAACGTCAATGCTATTGGGTGTCCGGCAGTTCAGTTCAATTTGTCGTTTCAGTCTTTTAAGCAGAGCGTCGCCTAAAGGTTCTTTGCTTTCAATCAGTATCGGCATGATAAGAGTTTGCGATCCGCCTTCGCCCTTTTTTACGCCAAACGCCAACCAGCGTTGCAGCGCAAGATCGGTGGCCAGCGCATATGCTTTAGCGACGCTGAAATACGCAATCGCCCAGATAACCGGACCGCTGAAATCCAAGTAGGTGTTGGTGATATTAATGCCGATATAAGAAATCACCAGCAAGCCGATCTGGCTGGCGCTGAATATTCTGTTCAGCTTGTCGCGATCCGCCTTTTTATAGAAAGCTGCGGTCGTCAGCCATATAAGTAATAAGCTTATCATCACATAGGATAGAGCACCGCGCCATACGTGAAGGTAATCACCATGTTTGACGTTATCAATAGCGCTGGCTAAAATCTCCACGCCCGGATAAATTTTAGCCATTGGTGTGGCCTTGAGGTCAAACAGGCTGGGAGCAGTAGAGCCTATGATGACGATTTTTCCGGTGAATTCATCTTGCGGACGTTTTTTCACTTTACTGCTCATGTCCAGCAGCACATCGCTGAAAGTGACGTATTGATAGGTGAAGGGTTTTCCGCGCCAATTGATCAACACGCTTTGTGTTTCCGGCACGCTGTAGCCCAGCAGATTACCCACGCTCAGCGATAGTGAGGGCAGCTTCCAGCCATAATCGTCCCTGTAGAGACGATATTCGCGTACGATACCGTCTTTATCCGGGTATATGTTATTGAACCCTAAACGGCCTGAATTGATTGCGGCCGTAAAGTGCGGTAATATCACGGCAATTGCGGCATTTTTATCCGCTTGCCCCTTGGTTATTTCAGTTACGCCAGGCATCATAGCAGGCTTCAATGCGCTAAGTTTGTCCTGGGTTTCCGACAATCGTATGAAAGGGAAGAAAGTATTATTTGTGTCGGCGATGGTGTCATTAAAATAGGCATCGCTATCGGGATTAGTTATATCTGCATCGCTGAATAAAATATCAAATACGATGGCTTTGGGTTTTTGTGCCTCTATATTCTCTAAAAACTCGCCGAACACCTGACGCGGCCATGGATAGCGTCCATATTCCTTCGCCATAGCAGCCAAACTGGCCTCATTCACATCCACAATCACAATCTCTTTGTCCGGCTTAGGAACAATCACGCGGCTGCGCACCATGAAATCAAACGTCTTTTGGCGCATGTTTTCACCCACATGAAATACACCAGCATCAAGCAGCATAAAGAGGGTGAGCAGGGCGGCCAGATAAAGATAAAAGTTATTACTCAGTCTTCTGGTAGCGTGAGCTATCCATTGGCTAATAAGCAGTTTTAGTTGTGTCACGGGAAGCCTCAAGTTATCTCAGGAAAATTCCATGTTGCTCCGGCCTTTAATAGAGAGCTTTGAATTTCTTGAATATAGGTCTGCAGGGTAATGGGTTTTGGCATATCCGCATCCATTAGGATGTTGACAGCCCCAAGGATGAATAGTCACGAAGCCTTATACAGTATCCGCCTGTATGATACCTGTCGGATATCCGGGGGCGTTGCTATGTCACCATAAAAATTTCTTGCGATATGCCAAAACCCGTTACCCCGCAGACCTTTAAATAATATGTTATGATAAAGCTCTCTAACAGAAACGGTTCCCATATCACATATTTTAAAAATAATATCAATGATTAAGTGCGCGATTGAGCGCAGAATGCTTCAAATAAATCAGAATTTTTTTTGAAGATATTTTAATCACTCTTCTGGATTCTGGATTCTGGATTCTTACCCCGAAGCAGAGCTTCGAGGCATTCTTTTGATTAAAGCATGATTTTAAAGGAATTGTTGACTCATAATACAATTTACTGAACATTGACTGCTCAATGATGGACACCAATTAAGAGTCAAATAAGGATTGTGAATATTTGTTGTATGCTTGATTTGTAGAAAACTTATGTAATATAAAGATAACAATGCTTCCGTTTTGACTTAATCTAAAAAAAGCCGGACGACTTTTTATTATGTTTTAACTTGATACGGCAATATTAACAGGGATTAGTTATATGAATAAGATCATGGTGGTGGATAACGATACGATGATGCTGGAATTCTTGTCGGAGCTTCTTGCACATAATGGACACCAGGTTAAAACAGCAAAAGATGGTCTTTCAGCCCTGGAGATACTGGAAACATATATTCCTGACATCATGTTCGTTGACCTTGTCATGCCGAATATAAGCGGTGAGAAACTGTGCCGGGCAATCAGAAATAATACTAAACTAAATGGTATTTATATAATTATTTTATCGGCGATCGCCGCTGAGCAGGAAATAGATATAACTGAAATTGGCGCCAATGCCTGCATAGCCAAAGAGTCTTTTAATAAGATGGCCGAACAAGTTCTCGATGTCTTAGGCCGTGTGAACAGCAAAATTCCTGATGACATAACAAAAAAAACAAAAGGGCTTGAAGATGTCCGTACAAGCAATATTAACAAAGAGTTGCTGTTTTTCAAAAGACATTCTGAAGCCATATTGAATAATCTTTCTGAAGGTATTTTAGAACTCAGCCATAATTATAAGGTGATTTACGCCAACCATTTTGCACAGTTGCTGACCAACATCAGGGAAGAAGATCTTTTAGGTTCATATTTTACGGGGCTGTTTGAAGATTCCCATAAGATGAGAGTAACAGATGCGCTTCATCTTATTGATAAAGATCCTCAGGAAATTTCCGAAGACCTGCCGGTAATGCTGAAAGGCAAAATGGTTTCCCTGAGTATTTTCCCGGTTAATGACGAAGAGCACAATTCCATCATTGTGATTCTGAATGATGTTACCGAACGCAAAAAAGCAGAACAGGCATTGGCGGAACAGAAGGATTTTTCTGAGAAAATGATCGAGAACTCGGCTGTGCCTACTTTTGTGATAAATACGCAACATGAGATTATTATATGGAATAAAGCGTGTGAAGCGCTGACCGGAATTAAAGCCGCAGAAATGATAGGGACAGATAATCATTGGAGGGGTTTTTATGACCATAAACGTCCGCACGTTGCCGACATTGTGGTAGATCGGACACCAGGCAGCATGTCAGAGTATTACGGCAACTATAAGAAATCTGCTTTTGCAGAGGAGGGCCTGCAGGCAGAGGGATGGTACGCAAATTTAGGCGGAAAGAAACGTTACATATTTTTTGATGCGGCGCCGATATACAGCAGTAAAGGTGAACTGATCGGAGCTATCGAAACTCTTCATGACATTACCGATCGGAGGAATGCAATAGACGCGCTTCGTAAAAGTGAAAAGAAATACCGGGATCTCTATGATTTTTTGCCTATTCCGGTCTATGAAATGGATTTGGAGGCCAATATTACTTCTGTCAACAAAGCAATGTTTAAAGCTTTTGGATATAAAGAAGAGGATATCGGAAAGGGTTTGAATGCACGGCATATTCTTTCATCAGAAGATGTCGATGAATCTGAAGTAAGCATTCAAAGACTGCTGAGTGAAGAGAAAACCGAAGGCGCCGAATACACTTTAAAGAGAAAAGATGGAAGCCTCTTTCCGGCTATCATCATTTCAAGCATAAGTACTCTCTGGGGCAAACCAAGAGATATCAGGGGAGTTGTTGTCGACATTACCGAACGGAAACTTTTTGAGCATGAATTGAATAAGACCACGGAGAAGCTTAGGAAGAACCTGATAGGGACTATGCAAACTTTATCACTGACTATAGAAACGCGGGATCCTTATACTTCAGGCCATCAGAAAGCGGTTTCGAAACTTGCCCGCGCAATTGCGCAGGAGATAGGATTATCAGCAGATACCATTGACAATATAAGGATGGCAGGCGCAATCCATGATATCGGCAAAATTGCGGTACCTGCCGAAATATTAAGCAAGCCCGGGAGACTGACAAATATAGAAATGAGCCTTATAAGGACTCATGCTGAGTCTGGTTATAACATATTAAAAGATGCTGAGTTGCCCTATCCCATAGCCGAAATAACTCTTCAGCATCATGAGAGAATGGATGGTTCAGGATATCCGCAGGGCTTAAAAGGAGACCAGATACTTCTTGAAGCCCGAATTATAAGCGTAGCCGATGTGGTTGAGGCCATCTTCTCTCATCGTCCTTACCGTCCATCCCTTGGCATAGAGATAGCTCTTGATGAGATTGAGAAGAATAAAGGATTATTCTATGATGTCCAGATTGTGGATACGTGCCTGAGACTTTTCAGGGAGAAGGGTTATAAAATGTGAAATTGACATTTCCTGTCAACAAACAGTAAATGTCACCTGCCATTTGAATGAACTACCCCGCAGCAGAGCTGCGAGATATCTGGAATACAGAATACAGTAGTCAGAAGTCAGAATTTTTTTTGAAGATATTTTAATCCCTCTTCTGGATTCTGGATTCTGAATTCTGGATTCTTACCCTGAAGCAGAGCTTCGAGGAATTCTTTTGATTTAAACAAGGAAACGGATTGTTTTATGGCCAGTCCATACTGGATCAAAACCCTTATCAACA
>JBFYVZ010000155.1:0-2926 GCA_041298995.1 Desulfobacteraceae bacterium | reverse complement strand
GTATCCGCGCGGGGGATGTCATATCCGGTTATATTGTCAGGCGTGTCATACCTCTTAAAGAGATAAAATCTTTTTTTTATGAACTTGAGCATTCTGCGACGGGCGCAAGGCATGTGCATATAAGCAATGACGACAGTGAAAATACGTTCGGAGTTGCTTTCAAGACTGTGCCTTCCGATTCAACCGGAGTTGCCCACATCCTTGAGCATACCGCGTTGTGCGGATCAAAAAAATTTCCGGTGCGCGATCCTTTCTTTTCAATGATCAAAAGAAGCCTCAACACGTTCATGAATGCTTTTACAGCATCGGACTGGACCATGTATCCTTTTTCTACGCAGAATCAGAAAGACTTTTATAATCTTATGGAGGTTTATCTTGATGCGGCTTTCTATCCGCTTCTTGACGAGCTGAGTTTCAGGCAGGAGGGGTATCGCTTTGAAATTGAAGAAGAAGACGGAAACGGGGGCAGCTCAAAGCTCATTTATAAGGGGATTGTTTATAATGAAATGAAAGGCGCCATGTCATCACCGGAACAGGTTATGTCCCGTTCAATATTAAACGCCCTCTATCCACTTACAACTTACAGTTTCAATTCAGGAGGAGATCCTGCCGTAATCCCGGCACTGACATATGACGATTTGAAAAAATTTCACGGCAGGCATTATCATCCAAGCAATGCGTATTTCTACACATACGGGAATCTTCCTTTGCGGGATACCCTTTCTTTTATTAATGAGAAAGTTCTGAGGAATTTTGAGCGAATTAATCCTGCAACTGACGTGCCTTCCCATCCGCGATGGAACGAATCCCGGAAATGCCGTTATTTTTATCCTCTGGCGAAAAGCGAAGATACTCTCAAAAAAAACCAGATATGCCTTGCTTGGCTGACATCAGACATAACAGATTCGTTCGAGGTCCTTGTGCTTGTGATTCTTGAGCATATTCTCCTGGGGAATTCAGCTTCTCCGCTGCGAAAAGCCCTCATAGATTTGGGTCTTGGTTCTTCCCTTTGCGATTCCGCGGGCTATGATCCGGGAAACAGGGACACTATGTTTGTCTGCGGTTTAAAGGATGTAAAAGAAGAGGACTCCGAAGAAATTGAGAAGATAATATCAGGTGTTCTTTCAGATCTTTCGGAAAAGGGAATAGACAAAGAGCTTATAGAATCGGCTCTTCACCAGATAGAGTTCCACCGCAAGGAGGTGACAAATACGCCATATCCTTACGGGATAAAACTTTTGACTTCTTTTGCGGGAAGCTGGCTCCATGGCGGAGATCCCGCAAGGATCCTCGATTTTGATGCTGATCTTCTGAGACTGCGCGAGGAAATGTCAAAAGGGCCGCTTTTTGAAAACAGGATAAAAGAGCACTTTATAAATAATCCTCACCGGGTCCTTTTAACTCTTGCCCCCGACCATGAGATGGAACAAAAGGAGAGCGAAAGGGTTGCTCTTGAACTTGAAAGCGTGTTAAGGGGTTTGACAGAAGCCGGTATCGAAAAAATAAAAAATGATTCTAAAAGCCTTGAAGCACTGCAGGGGAAAAAAGAGAACCTCTCATGCCTTCCCACGCTTGCGCTTTCAGATATTCCTCCGTCTGTCCAGTCGGTAAAGGAGGCATCTTCGTACGGGGCTGTCCCTGTTTCCTGTTACGAGCAGACCACGGGAGGTATACTCTATTTCACATCTGCCGCCGGAACAGGAAATCTGGATGTTAATCTGATGCCTCTTGTCCCGTTTTTCTGTTTCGCTTTCTCGAAAGCAGGCACATCCTTAAGGGATTATTCGGATATGGCCCGGCGTATTGATGCGTATACCGGCGGCATAGGCCTTTCGGCAAATGCCCGGACCGGCTTCGGGATGTCCGGAACGTGTGTTCCGTTTGTTTCATTTAACGGAAAATGCCTTGAGAGGAACACGGGCATGATGTTTGATATAATAAGCGAGCTTGTGTTGAAATATGATTTTTCCGATCTGACCCGTTTAAAAAATCTGCTTCTTGAATACAGAGCGGGGCTTGAATCAATGGTCGTCCCCGGCGGCCACAGGCTGGCTATTTCTCTGGCTTCAAGGAATTTTTCAAATACTTCCGCTTTGAGTGAAAAGTGGCATGGAATTCACCAGCTTCTGTATATTAAGAATTTGACCGAAGATCTTTCCGAAGACAATTTAAGAAGAATTGCGCTGGATCTCGCCCAGGTAACTTCAGAGATCATGACAAGAAGTAATTTGAAAACAGCCCTTATCGGTGATAATACTGCGCTCACAGAAGCGCTTCCCCATGTTTTTTCCATGCTCGAAGGACTTGCCGATGAAGGCCGCAGCGGGTTTTCATCGGGGAATATTTTAACTTATGACGATTTGCCGAAAGAAGGGTGGAGCACTTCGACCTCCGTATCTTTCGTGGCATATGTTTTTGACGCCGTTCGACTGGAGCATGAGGATGCTCCTCTGCTTGCGGTTATCAGCAAGCTGCTGAAATCAATGTACCTGCACCGTGAAATACGTGAAAAAGGGGGGGCATATGGCGGTTTTTCAATTTACAATTCAGAAGAAGGCCTCTTCTCATATGCTTCTTACAGGGACCCGCACATAATAAACACTCTTAAGATTTATGAGGGAGCTCCTGCTTTCATAAGACCGGAAAACATCGGGGACGAAGATGTTAAAGAAGCCATCCTCCAGGTCTGTTCTGAAACAGACAGGCCGGACCCTCCTGGGCCTGCCGCAAGAAAAGCGTTTTACAGAAAAATCGTAAATCTTTCTGATGATTTGAGGATGCGATTTAAAAGCGGTGTGCTTTCGGTTACACGCGAAAAAGTGATGGATGCCGCCGGCAGGTATCTCACGGGAAAAAATGACAGGTGTGGAATCGCGGTGATATCGGGCGAAGATAATCTCAAATCGGCTAATGAACAGCTTGCCGG
>JBFYVZ010000134.1:0-4203 GCA_041298995.1 Desulfobacteraceae bacterium | reverse complement strand
CCGAAATGATGATGCCAGATATTCGGGGCAAGCAATGGAAAGAGGGCGATGGAGAGGAGCATGCAGGCAAACGGGATGCAGCTCCAGACAGGAAGAACTTCACCCAGGTTGATATGCTCACTGGAAGAGCCGCCTTCACTTCCGAAAACAAACATAGGAATAGCCATTATAAACATAAACAAAAACAAACTGTAAATTATCTTTTTTCTGATTCTCATCCGTCTGCCTCTTCTGCCATCATACAATGCGTGAGTTTACGCTTCGATATCAAAAATATTCAGTGTACGTTTGTTCTGAATACCGATAGCATAAACAACTATTGTTCCACAATGAATTAATGAAGGCAAATTAAAGTTATATCGAACGGATGCATACAAAAAACCCCCATGCAGGCTTATACAGCGAGAACTTTGCACAACTACCCAAAAAGTGTTTTACAGCAACTTTTTTCTTACTTCCTAAACTCATAAAAAAAGCATTTATTTTGATTTAACATGTTGATTTTGCTTGTCATCACTGCATTTTCATGCCATATTTCCACCATAACTTAACCACTTTCTATGGGGGATACTATGGGCTTTAAAAAAATGGATAGATCTCTTAATTTCGCAGACCTCGCCCTTGCTAACTCCCTCAAACATAACCGCAGCCCCGTAATAATGGAAAACATCGATAAAGCCATTAACTGATCAAGGGTCGAATCCATTCTGCTAAATCATTATGCCGCCGGCGCAAGCTCAGAAGGCGCCGATGATTATCCTCTTTTGTTTCTATTTAGTTTCCGTCCGGAAATGGCCCTTTTGAGCGATCTCTGTGTCAATCTGCAGGATTTCTTGTGCGGCATACATTGCGTATGCCTCTGCGCAATCCCTTGATTTCCTTGAGCTTGCCCCAAATTGCCTATTTCCGAACTGGAAACGCAATAGTGTCTATAGTTTGTTTCCGGATGGACACTATTTAAATGCCTGCTTCTCCAAAAATGGTTTCATATCAACTCCGATTCTGAACTCGAAAACCAGATCAACGACCGTTTATCCTTCAAAAAGTTCCCCTCTCTTCCCTTCGGTAATCAGGCTCCTGATCATTCAACATACTCACGCTTCAGAAGCAGATTGTCTAAAAAAGCCATGTGGCAATATGGGGGACATTCTATATCCATATATAAATACAGCTTTAACGGATTGAAATAATATTATAATGTTTCAATCAGTTTTCTATCGAAAGTAACCTGCTCCAAGATCGCCACCATTTTTGATCCGATAAAAGGCTCCTTGTTTTTCAAGGGGCCTTTTATTATTCACCAACACAACGTAATGACATTATATGAAGCCGTCATAAAATAATTATGTTATAAAATAATGATTGTAATAACAGTTAGGTTGATTTATTTTTACCCAAATTGCGCGGAATGATAAAAATTATTTTTTATTTCATTATTTTCAATCTGTTATGAGTTTGCTTGTCTGAGGATGATTTGAGCCATGCTGCTGCCCGGTTTTGATAAAATTGTTGAAGAAAGAATACTGGATGCCCAGAGAAAGGGCGAATTCGATAACCTGCCGGGGGCCGGAAAACCGCTTGTTTTAGAGGATTCAGGTTCCGTCCCGGAAGATCTTCGCATTGCATACAAGATATTGAAAAATGCCGACTATATTCCACCCGAGCTTGAACTTAAAAAAGAGATCCGTAAAACGGAAGAACTGCTTGCCGGCATGGAAGATACCGCTGAAAAATACAAGGTTATGAAGAAACTTAATTATATGATAATGAAAGTAAACCTTTTGCGGAACACCCCTGTTATGTTCGAGGAATCAGAGCACTATGCCGGAAAACTTATCGACAAACTCGGGCAGAAGTAGTCCGGACTCCGGCATGGGAAACCGGTAAGTTCCTATCATGTAAAAAAGGAAACATATGTCATGAAAAAAATTACTGTTGCACTTCTTTCGGGCGGTGTGTCGTCTGAAAGAGAAGTATCTCAGAAAAGCGGTGACCAGGTTTATGATGCTCTGGATAAGGCGAAATATAATATCGTCCGATATGATCCCAAAACAGACCTGTTGCGTCTTGTATCCGATTCACCGGGAATAGATGCTGCCTTGATTATACTCCACGGCCAGTATGGGGAAGACGGAACCGTCCAGGGGCTTCTGGATCTTCTCAATATTCCCTATCAGGGATCAGGTGTGCTTGGAAGCGCTATCGCCATGAACAAAGTCGCTTCAAAGCAGCTTTATGAGCAATCGGGACTTCCGGTTCCCCCCTATCTCATAATAAAAAAAGGAGATAAGGTCAATCCTGAAACATGCATCAAAATGCTCGGCATGCCTCTTGTTATAAAGCCTGTTTCAGGCGGATCGAGTATTGGCGTATCGATTGTCAGATCGGAAGAGTCTTTCAAGGAAGCTTTAAAGACAGCATTTGCTCACGATAATGCCGTCCTGATAGAAGCTTTTATAGAAGGTATTGAAATTACCGGCGGGGTCATAGGAAATGAAAAGCTCACTGCTTTGCCGATTATTGAAATAATACCGGATAAAAAATTTGAGTTCTTTGATTACACGGCAAAATACACGACCGGTGCATCAAAGGAGATATGTCCGGCGCGAATTGATGAGGCGCTCTCATTAAAAGCCCGGACATTTGCGAAAATGGCTCACAAGGCGCTTTTTTGCAGGGGGTATAGCAGGACAGACATGATTCTGTCGGGCAAGGATATTTACGTTCTCGAAACAAATACCATACCGGGAATGACCGCTACGAGCCTGTTGCCGCTTGCAGCGCAGGCAGCCGGCATATCTTTTGGTGAGCTTCTTGACAGGCTTATCGAACTCAGCACGGACGGGCGCAGGAAGAAGCGGAACAGAAAGGTGATTGAGTGATAATAAGAAGCACAAAAGAACTTATGGCCCGGTATAATGAGGTGGAGCAGAGCGATATATTTGTCGGAAAACTGGGCGCAGGCGAACTGAAGAGTTTTTTGCTTGTTGATCTTCTTGAAAGGGGTGTATGCTGCCTTCCGTCTCCTCTTTCGCAGATAATCAGTGGTTCAAAGGTAGTCCAGGCGCTTTTATTAAATAAGTGGATGCTTCCGAATACCATCGTTATATCAAGAAGGAAAAATCTCATAGACGCGATAAGCCTGTACAACCGCCTGGGGATACAATCCGTTGTTACAAAAGAAGACCGGATGCATTGCGGATTCGGAATAAGAAAGTGGGACTCGATTGAGACCCTTTACAGCTTTGTCTCTATGTCGGAATCATCATATCCTTTTATTTTGCAGCCATTTGTGAAAGACTTCTCGGATATTCGCGTTGTGGTGGCGGGTGATTATATTGAGGCTTATACAAGGCATAATCCGGATAATTTCAGGATGAACATGGCGGCAGGCGGTTCAAGCAGCCCCTTTCTCCTTGATGAAGAGAGAGAGAAATTATGCCGGTCGATCATGGACCGGGGCAGGTTTCCCTTTGCCCATATTGACCTTCATATCGCCTCAGATGGAAAATATTATCTTTCAGAAATTGCGTTAGAGGGCGGAATAAAAGGCGCAGAGATAGGCAGGGTTGAGCTTGATAAGAAAAAAGAGGAAGTCATAGAGAGTATTATAAAAAGAAGATCATCTCCAACAAATCTTTTTTGACAGGAGGTTTTTATGAAAATTCTGGTTGTCGGAAGCGGTGGAAGGGAACACGCACTTATCTGGAAAATAAAGCAGAGCCCAATGGTGAAAAAGATCTATTGCGCGCCGGGGAACGCCGGTATTTCAGGTTTGGCTGAATGCGTTCCGATCGGGTCTGATGATATCGGAAAGCTGCTTGAGTTTGCAAAAAAAGAGAGGATCGGACTTACTGTTGTCGGTCCTGAAGCCCCTCTTTCAATCGGGATTGTTGATCTGTTTGAAAAAGAGGGATTAAGAATTTTCGGTGCTTCAAAAAAAGCTGCTGAGATTGAGTCGAGCAAATCCTTTTCAAAGTCCATGATGTTAAAATACGGGATTCCAACTGCCGCGGGAAAGGAGTTCACAAACTATAGGAAAGCGGAAGCCTACATTCGCAAAACAGGCGCTCCGCTGGTTGTAAAGGCAGACGGGCTTGCGGCCGGAAAGGGAGTCATCATTTGCGCGACAGAGAAGGAAGCAATTGATGCCCTTCACAGCATACTTGTAAAACGCGAGTTCGGAGACGCGGGAAACAAGGT
>JBFYVZ010000117.1:0-3040 GCA_041298995.1 Desulfobacteraceae bacterium | reverse complement strand
TTTCCTCAAATCTGTTTTCAAGATCATTCCGGATGGCAAACAACAAAGATGCTTCGCCGGAAATGCCTGTCCATATTACCCTGGGACGAGTTATACTTGGAAAAACTCCAACTCCTTTGGCTGAAAGAGACAAAGACGCATAATTGCCGGCGCAATTATTCATTGCAGCCCCATTGTTTTTTATGTCAGACTCTGTAATTTCCCCGAAAAACTTTATAGTAAGATGTATCTTTTCAGGCCTGACCCATCTCACAGGGAATCTGCATAGTTTCAAATCTTCCTGAATTCTTTTAATGGAAGATATTATGCTTTCCGGAAGTTTCAGAGCTACAAAAGCTCTTATGGCATCTGACATGAGAATATAACCAAACCTGATGGCTTCTTAAAAAATCATTCTGCTGTGTTGCACTTCATCTTTCGTCATTGCAGCGTACGAAAAGTACGCTTCATTCCTCAAGATTCGTGCGCCTTGCATAATGAGTTTTTTACTTTGCCATCTGAATTTCGATTTTAAAAATTTCATCAACTGAATTATTACAAAATTACCCAACGGCCATGATTGAGGTTTCAACTAGCCGGAAGGGTAAACTGTGGTTCACCCAGCAAAAACTTTCCCTTTGAAATCCAATCCTTTAAAATATTGGCAATCTCTGCTGCCTTGACACGACTCGAAAGAGGAACGGCTGGTACTTTTTTCCCCTTGATAATTATTGACCCGCTCCTTAACTCGGCATAACTGACCTGGCCGTAACTCTTTGAAATTCCGTTTGGATAATCATTACCATAGTCAATAATCTGGGTAAATATTTCTTCATCCGATATCCCTGTATATGCCGCCATCTCTTCGTTCAATATCGGAATTGGAACACCAAGCCCCACATTCAGGGAGCAACCATATCCCTGAATACCGACACCGACCAGCCAGTTTGGGCTCATGTTTTTCAAATCGCCCATAACCCACATCGTCCCAGCAGGAGTTATTGGAAGCCCCTTTTCGTTTCTTTTTGCAGAAGGTTTATGCTGAGTCCCGCTCCACGTTACATAACCTGTTCCACCTCCAAGAAATATTCTCGTTCCAATCCCTATTGTCTTATAGTAAGGATCGTTAAAAAGAGGGCTGAGTTCGCCCGCCGAACAATAATTTGCATTTCCCGCACCTGGCTTTAAAGCTCCCATGTAGGTATAAATTATTTTATTTGTAAGATTGATAGCGCAGTTATAATTCTGGTAACCGTTTCTTGGATTACAAAGGACGGCATTTGGAATGGTTGCAAGGGTAATCTCTTTTTCTACCAGGCGATTCGGGTAACATGATGTACCATATGCAGTAGCTTTCAGATGAACTTTTTTCCCGCCAACCAGATCCTGTATCACATGACCCCCTCCATAACTGAATTCACCGGGATATACTTTATTGAGAGGATCATCTTCGCAAGGTTCCGTAGCTCCTATATAACAGTCAACAGCCGCTATTCCGGCATAGGCAGGCACATTGTTAAGCCAGACTTTTGACGCTTTGATTGTGGGAACTGTATGTCCGAAATTTATAAAAGCCCCTGAAGAACACATGGGCGCAAAAGTTCCTGTGGTAACTACATCAATTTGCTTTGCAGCCTGGACAGGCCCATTCTTTTTGACTATATCAATCATCTCTCCGGCCGTAACTACCACAACTTTTCCGGATTTGATCTTCTCGTTGATCTCCTTGTAAGTCTTTTTTACCTTATACTCCTTCATTCTTAATCTCCTATTTAGTTTCCATCCGGAAACAAATTTTGGACAACAGTGAGTTTCCAATCCGGAAATCGGCAATTTTGGGCAAGCTCAAGGAAATCAATGGATTGCGCGGAGGCATACGCAATGTATGCCGCACAAGAAATCCCGCAGATTGACACTGAGATCGCTCAAAAGGGCCATTTCCGGATGGACACTATTTCAACCCGGATTTAACGTCCTGTATCTTTACCGTAATATTGTTATTTATCCAGGAAGCATCCCACCACTCCAGAGGATTTACAAATATATTATTTACAAGCATGCTGAAATGGAGATGGTCGCCGGCGGCAAGACCGGTGCTTCCTGAACGGCCCACAACAACGCCCTTTTCGATAATATCCCCTTCCTTGACATCAAAGCTGTTCAGGTGCGAATATGCGCTGAAAAGACCGAATCCATGATCAACAAGAACTGTTTTTCCGTATATTCCGAGATCTCCTGCAAAAACTATCTTCCCCCTGTTTGCGGCAGGGACAGGCGCATTGGCAACGGAAGCAAGGTCAACACCGAGATGAACCTGACTGTCTACATGTTTCCCCTGATAATTATAATCCCTGTGGTCGGCAAAACCGGCCATCTTCTTTGCATTCGGGAAGCTTATAAACACCCCGTCCCAAAGCTGAGTCTTCTCAGTATTCTTCACAAGCTCCGTTATTTTTTTATAATTTTCAGCGCGAAGATCTCTGTTTACCTTGAGGAACTTATCCGAAGGAGATGTGTTTGAATCCTGTAAGATTTCCGCATCAAATTCAGGCATTTTTGAGTTAAGAAATTCGTCTGAAATATTGATCGAATCTTTTTTGAATATATGCGCCTTTATGAATACTTTAAAGCCTCTCCTTGTACTATTGCCGGCATAATCAACTGCTTCGACAAAAACCTCTGTACCGGGACCTTTGTCATGCTCAAGGGCAAAAAGGGACATATAAATATTTTTATCATTAAAAAAACCGCTGTAGCCCGGGAAAAAATTTCCGCCGGCATAAACTCCGTTATTCTCACACGGTTCCGACAAACTGTATATAACAATACCTGAGCCACCCTGGTTAACATTTTGTATCCCGCTTAAAACGCTCACATCGGGCCGTTTTGTATCAATTACAACTTCCTTTTCGACTGTAGTTATGTTGCCGTTCCACCACCTCTGCCAGGAATAATCCCATGCGACCAATCGCAGAACAGCCTTCCCGTCCGCAAGTCCAAGTTTTTTCGGCTCAAGAGAAAGACTTATATTATCCTGGTTTACCTTTCCACCGCCAAGAAA
>JBFYVZ010000094.1:0-2953 GCA_041298995.1 Desulfobacteraceae bacterium | reverse complement strand
CCGCCTGTATGATACCTGTCGGATATCTGGGGGCGTTGCTATGTCATCATAAAAATTTCTTGCGAAATGCCAAAACCCATTACCCCTCAGACCTTTTAATAATATGTTATGCAACGCTCTCATATTGTGATAAATGCTTTATGGTTTCGTAAATAAACCAGCCCTTCCTCTTCCAGTCAGGCCGTAAAGCATTAACAGTTAACCGGAATATAATCAAGGCTCTTTTTCGTTTCTTGACTTTTAAACCTCTAACCGATAGATGTCTGAATATACAGGATTACAAAATGTGTAAATGAAATTTGAAATGTTCATTCAAGTAAAAAGTCATCTTTTGACTTATTATGAAGGTATCAGCCATGATAAAAACAATAAAAGTCAATGATATATCTGTTGGTGGCGGGTCTCCCCTGCTTATAATAGCAGGCCCTTGTGTAATTGAAGACAAAGAGACCACAATTTATATCGCCCGTTATCTGAAGGAGCTTGCGCAGAGACTGGATGTTCCTTTAATTTTCAAGGCTTCATATGATAAGGCAAACAGGACTTCTATCAATTCTTTCAGGGGTCCGGGAATTACCAGCGGGCTCCGGATTCTCGAGCAGATAAAAAGCGAGCTTGGACTTCCAATTCTGTCTGATGTTCATTCAATAAATGAAATCAAAGATGCGGCCGGCATTTTAGATATAATTCAGATACCCGCATTTCTTTCCAGACAGACCGATTTTATACTGGAAATCGCAAAGACAGGAAAGCCTGTAAACATAAAAAAAGGGCAGTTTCTCGCACCCTGGGACATAAGAAATGTTGTCGAAAAGATAACATCAACCGGCAATAATAATATTCTTATAACTGAACGCGGCACAATGTACGGATACAATAATCTCGTGGTTGATTTCAGGGGCATTCAGATAATGCAGGACACCGGATATCCTGTTATCTTTGATGCCACGCACAGCATACAGCTTCCGGGTGGCGGAGGAAACAGTTCCGGGGGAGACCGCAAATTTGCTCCGGCGCTTGCTCAGGCTGCTGTTGCAGCGGGAGCGGACGGCATATTCATGGAGGTTCATCCGGACCCGGACAGGGCCCTTTGTGACGGGCCAAACTCTCTCCGGCTTGACGGCTTGAATGACCTGATTATAAAACTGAAGGCCATAAGGGAGGCCGTATCTTAATCGCAATCAATATCTGAATTCCGGTTCTAAAATTTAATAAGCATGAGAATGCAGGAGCCAGAATATTCATGGTGCTATTTTTATTCTGTATTCTGTATTCTGACTCCTGTATTCTAATATAAAGGTGTATATTGATCTATAAAATTTCTGATACGGAAAAAAGGTTAAGGAATATAAAATTATTACTCCTTGATGTTGATGGTGTGATGACTGACGGGAAAATTATATATAATGACAGCGGTGAAGAAATCAAAGTTTTTTGCGTAAAGGACGGACTCGGTATCAGAATGCTCATGGAATCCGGAATCAATGTTGGAATTGTAACAGGAAGAAGTTCAGATTCTTTATATCACAGGTGCAAAGATCTCCGCATTCAGCTCATATTCGACGGCATATCAAACAAAGCAGCAGCCCTTGATAAAATAAGAGAAAAAACAGGTGTAAAAGATCATGAGATCGCCTATGTCGGTGATGATCTTCCTGATATTTCCATTATGAGAAAAGTTGGTATTCCAATTGCCGTGGCCGATGCCGATGAAAACGTGATTGAAGTTGCCCATATGATGACATCGGCAAAGGGTGGAGCAGGCGCTATCCGTGAAGTGTGTGAAGCCATTATCAAAGCGCAGGATAAATGGGAAGCTGCTATTAAAAGATTATAAGATTCATATCTGAAAATATGGCAAACAGAAATATTAAAATTGTATTGATTTCGGTTATTGTTGTCACAATCGCCCTTACTGTTGCCGTGTTCATCGGATACCGGTATATTTCAAAAAACACCAAAAAGGTTATACCCGTTGTTGCTGAAGGATCAAGCATAACAATTGAAAAAATACATCAGACTTCGACCAAAAATGGAGTTGTTGAATGGAATCTTGATGCAAGTTACGCCACGTACAGCGCAGACAACAAAGAGGCTTTTTTTAAGGATTTGTCTATAACTTTTTTCACTAAAGATAATCAGAAAATTTTACTTACCGCCGATAATGGCATTTTAAAAACCGAATTAAACGACATAGAAATATCCGGCAGCATAAGAATAAAGAATGATGAGTATCTGCTGAAAACTGAAAAAATCAATTATGAACATGATAAACGCATTATTTTCTCAAGAGTTCCGGTTGAAATTTCAGGCGACTCCCTGAACCTTGTTGCCGGTTCCATGACTATAGATCTTAACACAAACAAAGCCGAGTTGATCGGTAAAGTGGAAGGAATAATCGGTGATAAAATTTCATTTTAAAGAATGGCATTGCCTTCACCTAATCCCTATAAACGGAATAAGTAAGTTCAATAGATTACTCTCTTGCTTACTAATCTGTTGTTTCGCAGTTTCCCTGTTATTCTTATTTCATCCTGACTCTGCTTTTGCGGCCAAAAAAATACAAAAGCAAAATAAGGATGAAGGTGTAAAAAAAATAAGTACAAATGCCGATTCAGCCGAGAAAATACAAAAGCCGAAAAAAGACGAAAGTGAAAAAAAAATCCATATAACAGCAGACAGGCTGATCGCGGAAGGTAATTCAAACAATGCCGAATTCATCGGAAACGTCAGAGCAGTCCAGGAGACAACGGTTATCACATCTAATAAATTGAAGATTTTCTATAAAAAGGACTCATCCGGCATGGAGAAGAATTCAAAGGGGGGGGAATCGATAAAAGACATTATTGCAACCGGAAATGTAAAAATATTGTTTGAAGATAAAATTGCCGAAACCGAGCAGGCTGTTTATACCGCAGAAACCAGAATAAAGGTCTAAAACGGCCCTAATTCA
>JBFYVZ010000076.1:0-20540 GCA_041298995.1 Desulfobacteraceae bacterium | reverse complement strand
CAGTAAGCTACGGGGTTAGTGAGCTGTTACGGTTAAAGGATACGGCATGAAACTACTATTCATAGACGATGAACAGACATTTTTGAAATACCTGGCCAAACGGCTTGCGCTTGACGGATTTAAGGTCAAGACGACTTTTTCCGGTGAAGAAGGAGTTGAAGCAGCCGCAAAAGAAGGGTTTGATGTTGCTGTAGTGGATCTGCAGATGCCTGGAATTGACGGGATTGAAGTTCAGAAACGGCTTAAGGCCCTGCAGCCGGAACTACCCTGCATTGTTCTAACCGGCCATGGAAGCGTTGAAAAAGCGTTGGAAAGCGGCAAATATAATGCTTTTAAATTTCTTTCAAAACCGGTTGATATGGACACCCTGATTGAAACCATAAACGCGGCTTATGATTTCAGACTTAAACAGGAACAATTATCCTCTGGAAAAGACGGTTCCCAGAAAGGAGCCGGAAATGAAGGCGCTATAACAAGATTATATGGAAAATTCCGCAAACTTTATGGCGTTGAAAAATAATTTTTCAGCCTTCTAAGTTTTAATCTGTTCGTGGGAGGTAATTAAGTGACTGTTTTACGTGATGAAGCTGCCAAAGATGAAGGGAAACCATCCTCTTCATTTATTAAATCTTTACTTTCCTTTTCAATCACATTCATTTTAATGTTTTCAACCTGGCTTGTGCTTTCAGGAATATTTGAGCCTTTACTGCTGGGGCTGGGCGCTTTTTCGTCTTTTCTTGTGGCCTATTTTTTTAAGGATCTTCTCTTTCCATCCCTTGAGCCGGGATATATTAAAATCTTTTTCAGATTTATCATGTATCTGCCCTGGCTGACCTGGGAAATCATTAAAGCCAACTTTCACTTGGTATATCTTGTCTTTCATCCACGTATGCATGATTTGATTGATCCACAGATTGTCATCTTTAAAACAAATTTAAAATCAGATATAGCCATCACAACTCTGGCCAACTCCATTACCCTTACACCGGGCACCATTACCGTAACAGCAGACCATGAAGGTGTGTTCAGGGTTCATGCCATAGACAGGGAAATGGCTGAGGGATTACCCGGTGCCATGCTTGAAAAAGTTGCCTATATATTTGGAGAAGACTTATGATCCAGTTTTTTTTATACGTTTCTGTTGCTTTATGTTTACTCATGCTTTTTTCAATGTACAGGGTTCTGTTCGGGCCTAAGGTGCTTGACCGGCTTATCGGAGTCAACGCGATAGGCAGTAAGACAGTAATACTTTTGCTTCTAATAGGGTTACTGTACGAAAGGATCGACATGTTTGTCGATATTGCGCTCGCGTACGGAATGTTGAATTTCGTGGCGGTAATCGGTGCTGCCCGTTACTTCCACAAGAGAAAAGGGCTCTACGAAGAATCTTTTATTGATTGACTGCCGGACGGGAGAGATCATGGATATCATTGTTATCGTATTATTAATCTTCGGTTTATTCTCATTCCTGGGCGGTGCCGTCGGTATTATCAGGATGCCCGATTTTTACAGCAGGCTTCACCCGGCAGGCAAACTGGATACTTTGGGGACTCTTGCAATGGTGATGGGGCTTGCCTTATACAATCTTCACCAGGTATCCATCGGATCAATACTCGTTTCTATTAAAATGTTTTTAATAGTTTTTTTCGTATTTATAGCCAGCCCCACCGCAACGCATACCATAGTTGACGCCGGAATGCGGGCGGGGTTAAGACATTGGACCAAAAAGAAACGAGAGGATTAATCATGCACTGGCCTATAGATTTGATTGTATTAACTTTTGTTATTTTTTGCGCGATCGCAGCCATTTCCGTTAAGGATCTGCTCAGTACAGCCATCCTGTTCAGTGCCTATTCATTTTTAATGTGCCTGCTCTGGACGGTTATGGGGGCTGTTGATGTTGCATTTACCGAGGCATCGGTAGGCGCAGGTGTCAGTACCGTTTTTTTCGTAGCCGCAATTTTCAGGACAAGCAGGAGGACAAAAGATTGAAATTATTAGCATTTATTGTTGTTTCTCTTACGGGTGCATTATTGCTCTACGGAACGGCGGAATTTCCCGACTGGGGAGATCCGAATTCTCCCGCATCTCTGCATGTATCCAACTATTACATTGAAAAAACATATGAAGAGACACATGCTCCTAACTTTGTAACCGCTGTTGTTACCGATTACCGCGGATTTGACACAATGTTTGAAACGGCCGTCATTTTTTGCGCAGGACTTGGATGCTTTCTTCTGTTAAGGGATTTCAGAGAAAAAAAAGAATACTTTTACCGCCATATTCCCACCGGTGTTATTCTTCATGTAAAGGACGGCAAAAAAAAGATTACAACCGGAAAAGAGTTTGAATATATGGATAAGGACTGGGTCCCACAGGATCTGATCAACAGAACAGCTTGCAGGATACTGATTCCCTTTATCCAGATTTATGCTATGTATGTTGTTGCCCATGGTGATTACTCCCCCGGCGGCGGATTCCAGGGTGGTGTCATCTTCGGTTCCAGCCTTATCCTTCTGGCCATTTCCTATGATCTGCAAACCCTTGTGGAACGAATCAGGGAAAAACTCCTCGGAATTCTTGCTGCAACCGGAGTATTAATATACGCCGGTATCGCCGCCATCTGTATGCCGATGGGAGGGAATTTTCTCGACTACGGAAAACTTGCCCCGCTGTTACCGGCCGGGTCTCATGTGCGGGCTCTCGGTATGCTTGGCGTTGAAATAGGTGTCGGGATCGCTGTTATGGCCATAATGGTCATCATTTATATTAATATCGTCTCCGTAGGCAGACATGATGAAGGATTATAGGTAAAGTTATGAGTGATTTGTTATCCCTGATTATCGCTAAATACAATTACTGGTTGTATGTGATCCTCATGATGATCGGTCTTTATGCCATGATTGCAAAAAACAACCTGATAAAAAAAATTGTGGGAATGAACATTTTTCAGACGGCTATTATCCTTTTTTATGTTTCCATAGGATACAAGACGAATGCAACCATCCCCATTATTAAAAGCGCTGATACCGGCCATGGGATGGTTGTCCGCGCGGCTGATTATATCAACCCTCTTACCTCCTGCCTCATGCTTACCGCAATTGTCGTCTCTGTCGCGACCTTCGGTTTTGCCATGGCTCTAACGGTCAGAATATACCGTAGATATCAGACACTTGAGGAAGATGAACTGAGAATGCGCTTATCGGAATAACTATGGATAATTACCCAGTTTTAATCGTTGTCGCCCCGTTTATGACGGCCCTTTTTGCCGGACTTTTCATCTGGATCGAGGAGCGTCTTTCGTATCCGATTGTCCTTACGGGTCTTGCTGTTTCGGTTTTTTCGGCGGTTAATGTCCTGCTTCGGGTTATCGCTTCGGGAACAATTCAATACAACATGGCCGGGTGGCCCCCGCCCATCGGTATAGAATACCGGATAGACCTTTTGAACGCCATGGTTCTATGTCTTGTTTCAGGAGTCGCTTTTCTGAACCTGATCGCCAGCTACAGGAGTGTTCAGCAGGAGATAAGCGACAGGACCGGAGCTTACTACACCGTTTATAATCTGTTTGTAACCGGGCTTCTCGGAGTAACAATCACAGGGGATCTGTTTAATCTTTATGTTCTCATAGAGATTACATCATTGACCAGTTACGCGCAGGTTGCCATGGGAGACAGGGACAGGGGTCCTCTTGCCAGCCTGAACTATATCTTTATCGGTGTTATCGGTGCGAGTTTTTATCTTCTGGGAGTAGGATACCTTTACATGTTCACGGGATCATTGAACATGGTCGATGTGGCTGTAATTATCAAGGATTCTCAGGGATCATCCACGGTCCTTGTTGCCTTTATTTTATGCATACTCGGTGTCTGGATAAAAATGGCGCTTTTCCCCATGCATGTCTGGCTCCCCAATGCGTACTCATATTCACCGGTTGTATTCTCACGGGCTGTCGCCCCGTTGATGACCAAAGTGATGGTTTATGTAATGATCAGGCTCATGATAACCGTATTCGGATATGACTATCTCTTTCAAAAATTACAAATTTCCGATGCTGTTGTGTGGGTTGCGACGATTGCCGTCCTTGCGGGCGGGATCATGGCTCTGGCACAGAAAAACCTGAAAAAAATGCTTGCCTATATTATTGTCTGCGAGATCGGCTATATGGTTGGAGGGGCGTGGCTCGGCAACCGGCTCGGAATGACAGGGGCGATTCTGCATATCATGAATGACGCTTTAATGACATTTGCCCTTTTTCTCGGGGTGGGGAATATGATCTACAGGCAAAAGAGTGTCGATCTGACCGATTTGCGGGGACTCTTCGGCAAAATGCCGTGGACTATGGGAGGATTCGTCCTTGCAGCTCTGAGTATTATAGGCGTGCCTCCGACATGCGGATTTTTCAGCAAATGGTATCTTCTTCTGGGTGCATTCGAAAAAGGCGCCTATCACTTTGCTGCAGCGCTTATCATTTCGAGTCTGATTTGTGCTGTTCTGTTTTTCAGGGTGTTTGAAATCTGCTTTTTTGAACCCATGCCCCATGGACATGAAAACCTTCATTCCCACGGCATAATCGAGGAAGCCCCGGTATCTATGCTGGTTGTATCAGGGATAGTAAGCTTTTTCCTTATTTTTGCAGGGCTTTACTCAGGAACTATTGTAAATACGATCATTCTTCCTTTTCTGGGATGAACAAAGGTAAACATATAAATGGAAACCGTTATTTCAATTAAACCTCTTCTGGCAGTTTTGGTTACTCTTTTTGTCATCCCGATACTGATATCTTCTTCCGCCAGACCCAATGTCAGAGAAGCATGGATTTTTATTGCGGGCATCATCAAGCTTGGCCTTGTCTTTTCCATGCTGCCTGTCATTCTCGAGGGAAAGCAGATAGCCTTAATCCTTTTTGAAATAGCTCCCGGCGCCGAACTTGCGTTCAGGGTGGACGGACTCGGGATGCTGTTTGCAATTGTCGCGGCGAGTCTCTATATCGTGACATCGGTATACTCCATAGGCTATATGAGAGGGCTTGATGAACACGGTCAGACAAGATTCGTCTCCTTCTTTGCCCTCGCATTATCCGCCACAATCGGAGTCGCTTTCTCGGCCAATCTCCTGACCCTTTACCTTTTTTATGAGATTTTATCCCTTGCCACATATCCTCTTGTGACTCATCACCAGGATGAGAATTCAAAAATTTCCGGAAGAAGATATCTTGTTTTTATTCTCGGAACATCGATTGCTCTCGTATTGCCTGCCATGATTTACTGCTATCATGTGACCGGCACCCTTGAATTCTCCACCGCCGGTATTTTTACAGGGCAGTTGTCCAGGCCAGCAGCCACAGTATTACTTCTGATGTTTCTTTTCGGGTTTGCCAAGGCCGGTATAATGCCTTTTCACTCCTGGCTTCCGGCGGCAATGGTCGCGCCCACACCGGTCAGCGCACTTCTGCATGCGGTAGCCGTCGTAAAAGTGGGTGTCTTCTCGATTGTAAGGGTTATGACCGGTATTTTCGGCGTCGGGCTTTTATCCGCCTATAACCTTGGGATCATGGTGATGATTATAGCGTCTGTCACCATCCTTGTGGGCTCCTGCATCGCTCTTTCCCAGGATGAATTAAAACGGCGGCTTGCTTTTTCCACTGTCAGCCAGTTGTCTTATATAGTTTTCGGCGTAGCTCTTCTGTCGCCCCAGGGACTATTGGGCGGGGTTATACACATTGTCCTGCATGCTTTTGGAAAGATTACCCTCTTTTTCTGTGCCGGGGCCATTTTTGTGGCGACAGGAAAAAAATACATCAGCCAGATGAGCGGTCTCGGCAAAAAAATGCCGTTTACTTTTGCCGCATTCTTCATCGGCTCCCTCAGTGTTATAGGTCTTCCGCCGACCGGAGGATTCTACAGCAAATGGAACCTGATTTTAGGCACTCTTGAGGCTCAGCAGACCATTTTCATAGTGGTTCTTCTGATATCCTCTTTTCTGAATGCGTTTTATTTTTTACCCGTTGTATATAACGGGTTTTTTGGAAAAAGCGATGATGAGGGGGCGGAATCACCGGTTAAAATACAGGAAGCAAATTTATGCCTGCTCATCCCCCTGATCATTACGGCAGTTATTTCAATTGTTTTATTCTTTTACCCGACAATATTTATCAACCTGGTCAAAGTTGGTTTTGGTATCTCATAAAGAAACGCAGGGGTTGAATAATGAATCATAACCATGAACCGAAAAAAGATGAAGAATGGGAAACCCTGGGCCATGATCCTGTACCGGGATATAAAACCGCTTTTTATATTGCTGTCGCGATTTCGGTGATCTATTTAATACTGGCCTTTTCAACAGGTGGCGGAGGTGGCCATTAACCGGCCGGGTACGGTGCGGTGGGGAATGATTAATTTTACACGAGGATAGAATAATGAAAAAAGAACTTACCCTTTTTGATAGTCCAAAAAATGTTAAAAAACTATTGATTTGCTTTTATTGTTCGCTGGTCATTTTATTGATTTCGGAACTCTTTATTCATCCTCATCAGGCATTTTCTTTTGAGTATTTTAAAGGGTTTTCTGCTGTCTACGGATTTTTTTCATGTGTGCTTCTTATTTTTCTGGCTAAAATTCTCAGATTGGTCGTGATGAAAAAAGAGAATTACTATGACAAATAGCATGGTTCCCCCTGCAATAATATTTATCTTAGGTTCAATCCTGGTCCCTTTCTTAAAAGGAAAGATCAAGTCCATCTATATGTTGCTGATCCCTGCGGCAGCTTTTTATGTCCTGATGAATATTCCCCATGGGAATATCTGGACATATAATTTCTGGGGCTATGACCTGATTATGGGAAGAATCGACAAGCTTTCGGTGGTGTTTGGTTATATTTTCATCATCATGGCCTTTCTGGGTATTCTGTTTGCACTGAAAGTTAAAGATGACCTTCAACATGTTGCCGGAATTGTTTATGTCGGCGCGACTCTGGGGGTTGTTCTGGCAGGTGACTTTCTGTCCCTCTATTTTTTCTGGGAAATCATGGCGGTCTGTTCGACTTTCCTGATTATCGCTTCCAGAACCAGAGAATCAAGGGAAGCAGGCTTCCGGTATATCCTGTTTCATCTGATAGGCGGTCTCTTCCTTTTGGCCGGAATTGTTCTCTATGTCCAGAGAACCGGAACTATTGCCTTTGATTATATCGGACTTTCAGGCATTGACTCTTACCTGATTTTTATCGGCATAGCTCTGAATGCCGCGGCCATCCCACTTCATGCATGGCTGCCCGATGCATATCCAAACGGGACCCCGACCAGTTCCGTTTTTTTGAGCGCATTTACGACCAAATCAGCCGTATATATTCTGATAAGAACTTTTCCCGGGGCCGAACTGCTTATCTGGATCGGGGCATTTATGGTGTTTGTGCCCATATTTTATGCGGTACTGGAAAATGATATCAGAAGAGTATTGGCCTACAGTCTGTTGAATCAGATCGGGTTTATGCTGGTCGGCACCGGTATCGGCTCCCAGCTCGCCCTGAATGGCGCGGTTGCACACGCCTTTTGCCATATTCTTTATAAAGGCCTGCTCTTCATGGCGGCAGGATCTGTTCTTCAGATGACCGGCAAGATCAAATGCACGGAAATCGGAGGGCTTTATAAAACAATGCCTTTGACCTGCCTTTTCTGTATTGTGGGTGCCGCGTCCATATCCGCGTTTCCATTGTTTTCAGGGTTTGTTTCAAAATCCATGGTCGTTACGGCATCGGCCAATGAAAAAATGGTTCTTGTTTACCTGATATTGCAATTTGCCTCTGCAGGTGTGTTTCATCATGCTGGGATCAAGGTTCCTTTTTTCACCTTTTTTGGGCATGATTCCGGCATCAGGGCCAAGGATCCGTCATGGAATATGCTATTGGCAATGGGTATATCGGCATTTGCATGTATCTTTATCGGGGTTTATCCCCAGCCATTATATAATCTTCTGCCCTTTGCCGTTGATTATGTACCGTATACCGGTGCACATGTCGTCGGCCAGCTCCAGCTTTTAATGTTCGGCGCACTGGCGTTTACGCTTCTGATTCTCTCCGGATATTATCCTCCGGAAGTCAAATCCATTAACCTGGATGTTGACTGGTTCTATCGAAAGCTTGGACGCGGCGCATATAATGTTCTGGATAAAGGTTTGAATTCATTAAACCGTTTTACCGAAGGAGTATTAATCGGATCTGTCAAAGGTGTTGCCTCCTTCTTCAGTCAGGCAGCCGTAAATATCGCCCTGTTTTTTTCGGTAAATATCTGGCTCTTACAGGGTTACCGGGATGAAAGGCTCGAAATAAAGAAAAAAAGACTTTACAATGATTTTTTTGAAGGCACCGTGCCCATTGGTATAGGCGCTGCGGTGGCCATATCCTTTATTTTATTAATGTTTATTTTAACATAACTACTCAGGAGTCAGGAACCAGAATTCAGGAGTCAGAATGAAAAGAAAACCCTTTTCCAGGATTTTCGAGACCGCAAGATTTTCTTGAAGAGCGTCGGTACTAATTCTGACGAAAGATCTTGGTTGTGGTGATAGTTTGGCGTTAATGTTTCAACTTGAAGAAGTCATTAAGAAGCTTACGGCAGACGCTGCTTCTATTCTGGATTCTGGCTCATGAATTCTGACTCCTGAGTAGTTACGTTTTAACATAGTCCAGAGGTATTTATATGGTAAAAGTAGAAGATTTGAAGCGGATCAACATGTTAAGGGATTTCCCGGAACATCTGCTTGAAATCATAGCAGGGGAAGCCAGTTTAACCATTTTCGGTACAGGCGCCCAACTTGCAACCTTTCATAAAAAAACTGATTCATTTTATATGCTGATAATGGGGCAGGTGGCGGTGAAGAAGGCTCTCAACCCTGAAATAGATATTATATTTGATTATATTCAATCCGGATCTTCTTTCGGTTCCTCAGCATTCATAGAGGGAGCTACTTCCGGTTATACAATCATTTGCCAGGAACCCTGCGAGACGATCTCCCTTTCAGGGGAGCGGATGATGGAATTGTTCAAGGAAAATCATGAGCTGGCATATTACATGATGCAAGGGATTGCCAGACAGTATAAAAAAAACATGGATAACCGCGCAAAGATGATCATGAAGACACTGGATGAAAATCCGGAACTGAGAGATGATATCCATGACATTGAAAATCTTGCCCTTGTTATTTAAAAGGACAAATAATAATGATGGACTTTAAAAAGTCCATCATCAGGCCGAGGGCGAGTAAGCCCCGGCCTGAGGTGAGGGTGGAACCGCTTGAATTTACTTCAAGCGGCGGGAGAGGGGAAACCCTTTCCCGCCAAGTAAAAAGACGTTTTTAACTTTTTACGAAGGTATTAATAATGGTTGAGAATGAACTGCTTAAAAAAATAGGATTTCTCAAAGATCTGCCGGACGCCATGCTGGAAAAAGTCGGCGCAATCGCTTTGCTTGAAACATTTGATAAAGAGAAAATCCTGTTTAGGCAAAATCAGGAGAAAACCCATTTATTCATGCTGGTTTCCGGGAAAGTTTTTTTGAACTGTAGCCTTGCTTCAGGAAAATCACTGATGCTGGATGAAGTTTCTGCAGGAAGAACGGTCGGCGTTTCGTCTTTATTGGGTGTATACCCAAGTGCATTTACTGCAATCTGCGCTGAACCCAGTTCAATCATTACTGTTTCAGGGCATGAAATGCGTCAATTGTTTGTAGAAGATTTTGAAACAGGTCACGCCCTTATGTTAAGGGTGGTTGAAATCTTCCGGTCGCGTATGCGGATGCACACAAGGCAGTTTTTGCATTCGTTGCTCAATCATCATGAAATCATAAAACTGGAATCAAATAATTGAGGTGATAGGATTCGAGGATTCAAGGGTTCAAGAAAAAGGTTTATCCTATAATCTGGTCGATATCCTTTTTAAATTTTGATTTGTAATAATTTACCGTTGAGTCCTTTGCCATTATCATGTCGATCTGCCTTGTGTGTATTGTAAGATACCCGAGAACTTTCAGACGCTTTTCCATGAAGTCCCTGTCTCTGTTGTCAATCCTTGAAAAGAGGCTGTCTTTTTTAACGGTTACCCTAAACCCGTATTCTTCAAGTATTTCCGCCAGGAAGAGAACCCTTTTTAACTTCCTGTCGTGATCAGCGGCTCCTCCCTTGAACTGAAAGCTTATGTAATTTTCTCCTAACCTGTCGCATACAATGCTTTCTATGATTGAAAAATGGAACCCCAGTCTCGAGCTTAAGCTGCAAAAAAATTTCGAGATCATGAAATAATTCCGCTGAGCATAAACACTGCGTGCGCCTGTTGCCAAAGCAGGATTTCGGGTGGCCTCGAACATGACATTCATAAGGCCCTTACCATCCACCGGAGGGGGTCCCTCCCATGGAAATGCTGTAATTCCTTCCCATATCGCGATCATAGGAACAGACACTATATTATCGAAATTGACATATTTGCCGTCAACCTCTTCCCTGAATCCATCATCAAGATTCAATACCCACCACTGCATCGGAACATCGTAAACAAGCTGCTTTCCGGAACGCTCGGCAAAGTTGTGCTCCTTCCCGAAGTTAAACATCTCATGTACCGATTTTTCATGGATAAAGCGTGTAATATCGTGAAGCGTCTTACATCCAGAGGGCTTGAAATCGCGGGAATCAGGATCGAGAAGATTTAATGTAATTATATGCCTGCTTATCTCTTTCAAGATATCGTAAACAGGGCTGTCTTTCATGAGATTTCTTGCTTTTTCCGGATCAACCGCAAGGGATTCGATTTTTCCCGTATGGATTGAAAGCCCGTTTGCGTCCACTGTAATAAGGTCGTCATCCTTCAGCTTGTCATAGACCATTGGAACACCAAAAAGGGCGGGTACTCCAAATTCCCTGGCTACATTGGCAAGATGTCCTGCAAAACCACCCTGCTCTGTTATTACAGCGGAAGCCCTGCCCAAAAGGGGCGCCCACGAGGGGAGAGCCTGCCTTGCCACGAGAACAGAGCCTTCGGGAAATCTCAGAATGTCCACCGCCTTGTCAACATGAAATACTTTGCCGGAGGCCACTCCGGGGCTTGCCGTAACACCGCCTTTTACTATAACGGTTTCGTCTTTTTTCTTAAGATCAGGAAGTATAATCCTTTTGCTGGTTTCAACTATTTGCAGCGGCCGGCATTGAAGCATATAATAAAATCCGTCATCGGTAATTGCCCATTCAATGTCCTGAGGGAGGCCGTAATACTTTTCAATTTTAACTGCCAGTCCAGCAAGGGCGCAAGCCTGTTCGGGACTCAAAGACGGCTGAGTCTGTAAATCTCCTGTTACCTCCATGCGGCAAATGCCTTCCTGGGGAAAACACATGAATTTTTTATTTTTTATTTTTATATCTTTGTGCACGAGCGACATGGGTGCATTCCTTGACACGACGAAAAGATCGCAGTCCACACTCCCGTCCACAACTGACTTTGGGAGACCCCAGGCTGAGTTAATGAATATAAAATCATCGCTCATATCAACAGGGCTTCTTGAATACATGACTCCACCTGCGACAGCATCCACCATCTCCATGCACCCTACAGACATATGTACATCTTCATCTCTGAATCCACGTTCAAACCTGTAAGTTATGGCGGGAAGCGAATATTTTCCCGCGATAACATTTTTATAAACTTCGAGGATGTTATCCGAGCTTACGTTCAATTCGGAATGGTACAGCCCAGCAAAAGAACTTCCTGCAGTATCTTCTCCTATGGCGCTGCTTCTTAAAGCAATCCGGATTTTTTTGCCGGCATTCCGTTCAAGTTTTTCATATGATTCTTCTATCGCAGTTTTAAGATCCTCCGGGACGCTTGATTTGATAATCGTTTGCCGGATTTTTGCGCTTAAGGTATAAAGTTGCTCAATATCTTCAGTGTCGGTTGTTTGAAAAATCCGGTCTATTTCGGATTGAAGGTCGTTGAATGAAATGAATTTTTTGTATGCCGCCGAAGTAATAACAAATCCGGCCGGAACAGTTAAATTGAGTCTGTTTTTCATCTCCCCGATGTTTGCCATCTTGCTTCCAATGATATCGGACATGTCTCTATTGACAGAATCAAGCGGTATTACGAGAGGCTCATCTGTTTCCGGTTTTTTAAACAAAAGGATTTTGTCTATCTGCTCTTGAATATCGTTGAACCGCAAAGAAAGATCTCTGTATTTTCCGGGGGCAAGCACTTCGAGGTTTTTTATCATTTTATATACATTGACGGATACTGCTGTTCGGTTGGCCTTTACATGTGACATGCCGAAAAGACGGCTGCCATCGAGAAGCTTCTCTATATCCGCCATAATGTCCAGGGCCTTGTTGTTGGAACTCAGAAGTAGTTGGAAGCTGTGATAGCGGGCCTTGAAATCATTGCGGAGATGTTCCGGATCTGAAGATGATTCCGGCTGATTTTTTTTCAGGATTTTATTTATAATTTCTGAAAATTTTATCATATTTGATATGAAGTCAAATACCATCAGTCTCAAGCTGATGGATTGAGGATTCAAGAGATCAGGGATTCAAGTAAGACACCGCATCATTAATTCTTGAACCCTTGAATCCTTGACCCCTGGAACCCTTCTGGCTAAAGACGGCATTGAAATGTCTTCCAAAAAAGGATAGGTTTTCAGATCTCTATAACCGGATGAACAAAAAAGGGCTACATACAGATCTCTTAGAACTGCCTATAGCCCTTTTTGCCTGAAAGAATCAAGAATCATTAATGCGATAGTTTTAGTCCCCAGCCTTCAAACATGAACAGGATGGCAAAGCCGTACCACATTGTATAAACTACGTAAAATACGAGAGAAAAAACAACTATGCCAAGTTTTTCGGTAATCTTTTGCGGAACGATTTTATAATAATTATAAGAGCATTCGACTCCTTTTTTCGAAACTGAGCCGAGAAGCTTCATTTCCTTGAATTTACCCTGTTTGCCGAACTCTTTGTCCATAACCTTGATTGCCGACCACCAGTTGAACAGGACTTCTCTTTCAGGATAACCATATTTTTCAGAAACAATGCCGCCTTTATTGTTGAACATGTTATCCGCATCTTCAAGGCAGTTTTCCAGAATTTTATTAAAATCACCGCTTATCTTTATTTCGGATCCCGACACATCTGCAGAAGCCCCGCTCTTTGCAAAGAGAAGCGCTGTTTTTTCAGCCTGCTGCGGGTCTTTCATGGCGATTGTTATTGAAACCGGTTCCGCTTTAAAATCAGCTACATCTTTTTTGAGTTTCGGAATGTAATAAGCCGAACCTTTTGAAATGGTATTATATAACGAGTCTAGATAATTTAATGCGTTTTTCCCTTCGAAAACAGGGGAAAACATTATGGCCAGAACCACGAAAAATCCGACCAGCAATGCAAAGCCGCCGTAAAATTCTTTTTTATCTGCTATCATGATATTGCCTCCTCTCCCTTAAGCTTTTTGATATTCATGAGGAAGGTGCTGGTTACCCAGATTGCAAAGATGCTGATCACTATGAAGAAAGACCAGATTCCGATCAGGTCGAGCCATCTGCCGGTCTCCTTGGAGAGTGGAATGAGATCGATGCTTGCAAGTTTGGACGGAAGGGCAAAGAACCTGTTGGTAAAACCGGCAAGAACTGCCATTGCGTAAAAACCCCTTATTGTTACTCCTTTTACAACCTTGGTTGCCATTGCTCCCACCTGTATTCCAATCAGTGAACCGAGGAGCATTCCCATTGCAAGGGTGTAAAAAATAAAACCATAAATTGCATACTGGGAGATTGCGGCATAACCGGCAGTAAAAACGATCTGGAAAATATCGGTGCCGACGGTCGTAAGGGAAGAAACACCAAGAACGTATACGAATATCGGAAAGGTCAGGAACCCGCCGCCAACGCCCATAATGGAGGCACAAAAGCCGACAAGCGCTCCGCTTAAAACAAGGAAAACAGCCGATATTTTACGACCTCCGGGTACAAGACCCTGGTCAAATGTTATCATGGGCGGGATATTAATTGCCTGAAGCTTTTTAGGAAGGTTTCCAAGGTCGGCTCCTTCCGATTTTCCTCCGTGGGCGCCTCCTCCGGCATCAGGAGCTTTCCTTGCATTGAGAAAATCATAAAGAGAATACGCTCCGAGCATGCCGAGCATCAAAACATATATTACAGTTATGAATGTATCGCTTAATAGAGGATTTATATCGTAGATAATCCTGTTTATCACCCCTCCGGTTGTTGCTCCGATCATGGCGCCGATTAAAAATATCACGGCCAGCGCCACCGAAATATTTCCGAGTTTTCTGTGAATAACGGAACCCATGATTGCCTTGGCAAAAATATGAAAAAGGTCGGTTCCGACGGCCAGAATGCCTTTTATTCCGGCGCTCATGAGCGCAGGGGCGATAATGAAACCTCCGCCCGCCCCGATGCACCCTGTAATAAGTCCCGCGCCTATACCGATAAGAATGGAAGCAATGAAAATACCCGGCGTAAAAAAAGCGGGACTGTAAGCTGTTTTGCCTCCCAGAAACTCAGGAAGAGCCACTCCGAGTTGATCCGCAAAGGCGAATCCTCCCAGTAATATCGGGACAATTAAGAGTCCAAGGACCGCCAGTCTTTTCTTGCTCCCCAGAATGGTGTTTGAGACATCAATTTCCCACTGTGCATGGGCTCTTGCGCCCATCATCATAAATGCACCCCATTGCTTGAAAAAATTCATTCTTTACCTCCCATTTTAAAATTTATTTTCCGGTCTATCCATATTGACGACTTTGTAAAAAGTCGAAAAGTCCGCCGTAGTGGAACCCGCAAAAACAGGGTACCTGGAAAGGGAAATATCAGGGAAAAAAGAATCCTGCAACTTTTTTTATGAAAAGGGTCACTATTGTATACAGGTTGTAAAAAAAGGTGAAACTGCCTTCTATTTACCGAAAAATATTTTTTCAAGATTGTAATTTTCCTTAAGGAAATTTTCAGCCAATACTTCGATACTGGCTTCATTTGTCATCAGCATATCCATCTGGCGGGTAAACTGAAGCAGTCGCCCGATTATGTCCAGTTTATCTTCAATGAGATGGATCTCATGTTTTTGATACCTTGCACTAACCCTGTCTCCTATAACATCTGCTGCAAAATCGAGTGATTGGAGTATTCTGGCGATAGTCCTAACCCGCCTGTTTCTCCGAACGTCGTCTGCAGCACCCCCCTTGAAAGAGAAAGTTATATAATTCATATTAACAGTCCGGCTGCAGTATGAATCGACGATACTGTAATGGTATCCGACGCGGGAGCTGAAATTCAGATACTTATCGGAAATAATGGCATAGCTTCGGTCACCGAATCTTTCAGCGGTGGATGGAGGTGTGATCATCTGCTCCCGCATTACGGATAAAAACCCTTTAAATTCCACCGGGCGGCACTGGTTTTGCTGGAAATCCTTGTTCAGTAACCCTTTGAGGAGGGCATTGAAAGGAACAGAAGCGATCTTGTCGGGGGATATACAGTTAAGATTCAAATTATTTTCCGTCAGACCGGATCCTAAATCGATAACATACAGATCAAGCGGGGTAAAGTCTTTCAATTTAAAAGCCAGTCCCCTTTTATCGGAGACTAAATCACTGAGTTTAAACATTTCGGTATAGGAAAACTCGTGTACCAGTCTGCAGATATCGTGAAGGGTACGGCAAAAAGGAGGCGCAAAGTCCGGCGACCTGGGATCCAAAAGATACAGAGGGACAATCAGATCAGTTACTTCTCTCAGAACGCTGTATACCGGGGTATCCTTCATGGGGAATTCACCTGTAATCTGGTATGCCTCCAATTCCGGCACCTTTCCCTGATATACTCTTCCGGAATATGCATCCACGGTAACTTCCATGCCTTCATGTATGACGGATGTGGCCACATCGGTGCTCACTATAGTGGGTACCGCGAATTCCCTGGCCAGAGTGGCCATATGCCCTGCTATGTTTCCCGTATCGGTAACGATTGCGCTGGTTTTTTTCATGACCATGACAAGCTTGGGAGAGGAATGCCTGGCAACCAGGACTGCACCATCGGGGAAATTCAAAAGGTCTTCATCTGAAGATACATGAAAAGCCGGGCCGAATCCTACCCCTCCTGAAACAGAAACTCCTTTTTCAATCAGCAGCGGGTATCCTGTAAGTACCGGAAGGACGGGATAGATTTTTCCGGAATCTTCGGCGCGGAGGGAGCGGCTTTGCAGAATAAAAATTTTTCCGCTGCTGTCTATCGCCCACTCTATGTCTTGAGGACAACCGTAATGATCCTCGAGTTTCCGTGCACATCCTGCAAGAACGGCAATATTTTCGGGAGAGAGACATGGTTTGTCCCAAAGATCATCCGCTACCGGAATTTCCGTCACCCCCCCATCCGGTTTGCTGATCAACTGAACTGTCTTGCGGGAGATATCGGATGATATTGTTTGACCGTTTTTCCCCACGGTGTAACTATCCGGCGTGATGACTCCCTCCACAGCGTATGGTCCCAGACCCCATACGGCAGTTATAATGATGTTCTCTTCCAGCATGTTGAGAGGATTTTTGGAATACATCACACCGCTGACAACAGATTCCACCATTTGAAGACAGGCTACACTCATGGCGATATCTTCATCCCTGATGCCTTTGTTGAGCCTGTATGTGATTGCACGGGGAGTGTAAAGGCTCGCAACTATTTCCTTATATGTCCGAATAATATGTTCCTGCGGCACATTCAGCCTGGACAGGTATTGACCGGCAAAGGACAACTCGCTGTCCTCCCCAACAGCGCTGCTCCGCATAGATATTCGCAAGGAAGATTCCGGAATTTTTACGGACGAAGTATCCCCGGCAAGTTTCGAATAGGCCAGGAGGATGGCGTCTTCTATTTCAGCAGGAACATTGGCCGAAATTATCAATTGCCTGATATCGTCACTGATTGTTTTGATGGTTCCAGGGTTATCAGGATCAATACTCATTTTTTTACTGCTTATCTCATCGAAAAGCGCCGAGTTGAGAAGGAAGGTCTCAAATGCCCTTGTTGTTATCGCAAATCCGCAGGGGATCGGAAGCCCGACCCTGCTGTGTATCTCTCCCAGATTGGCATTTTTTCCACCCACCCAGTCCGTCATCTCCGCCTTTATCGCAGAGTAAGGTAATATTAATTCCGAGATGGATATTTCTTTTTTCCTGCCGAGAATTTCTTTGATTTTCAGATTTATCTTTTCAAGGGTATCAAACAGAAGAGAGTAACGGTGGCCTGAGAGGTCATCCAGGTTTTTGATCATACGGAGGGCATGGAAAACAGCTTTAGCCGATCTGGATCTGACATACGACATGCCAAAGACCTGTTGTCCCAGCAGTTTTTCTTCCAGATCGGACATTACATTTAACAATTCGGCATTCGAATCGAGCAGCATTTTGAAACAGGAATATTTATAACGGAACAGATCCGGCAGGTTATCTTCGGCAGATGATTCTCTTTGCGATTTACCCCAATTAAAAAATTTCAGTTTTTTGAACATTCCTATTTTTCCTGAGCACGTCCCTTCTCAATCATTCTTCGGCGAAATGCATCCTCGACCTTGTCCATGAGATCATTTACATTACATGGCTTGATAACGTAGTCATAGGCTCCGGATTTTATGCCTTCGATACCTGCTTCCACTGATGCATGTCCTGTCAGAAGGATGACTTCCAGAAGCGGATCGATCTTTCTGATCCTCCTGAGAGTTTCTATTCCATCCATCCCCGGCATCTTTATATCGACAATGGCAACATCAAAAGATTTTTGCCCGATAATCTCTATCGCCTCCTCGCCGCTGCCTGCATCAGTGACATCCAGGTTTCTTCTTTTTAACCTGTTTGCCAGGGTCGTTCTGAAATCATCTTCGTCATCCACCAGTAAAAGGCTGATATTCTTCATGTCGGACCTTTCCTTTTTGGACTGTTCTCATATTGAGACCTTTGCATAGTAAATTTCATGCGGTATGAATGCGTACCCATACCCAGACATGACAATAACCGGTTATGCAAAGTTCTCCTTACATTAATATTCGATTTTATTCAAGCATGTGTCCTGCAGTTGACACTGTATACCCCGGTCTGACTGTGCAGCCGTGCTCTGCAACCGCCCGCGAATCCGTATCTGAGACATAACTGACAACCGCTTTACCGGCAGCCGCGCCATCTTCATTGAACAGAAAAACGTTTGTGTTTTCCCTTATCCCGTGCATTGAACCGAGACCGAAAGAGAGCTCGCATCCCTCCGCGAGGTTTTTTACCCTGTAAGCAACCGCTTTTCCCTCTTTGGCCATGACCTGTTCAATTTTTCCTGAAAGAAAAAAGATGTAAACAAAGGCTGGAATAACAAGTGAAAAGAAAGAGGCGGCAAAAAGCCACGGAGATATGTCAAGATGCCGTTTTATAAGAGATTTGAAGCTCTGGCGATAACTCGAATAATCCTTGTGAACCTTTATAAGGAATTTTACAGGCGGATTGAGTTTCTTTATTCCCTCAACACCGGCCTCTAAAACGTACTCTCCTGCCGCCGCATCCGGACTTACCATTACCCGCCCCTGCCACATATTGTCCCCGAACCAGTGGCCCTTTTGAATTGAATCTACGGAAAGCCTTATAAAATCCGAGCTGACGGTGTAACTTATCTCCTTCGGGCTCTCCACCTTTTCCGCAATCAAACCGCTTATTCCTGAAACGTATCCCGGAAGAAGATCAAACACCCTTACGGGCTGCCTGAATCCTGCTATCACTGCATCAATAATGGACAGGCTGAAAAGAATACAAAATAGGGCTGTTATTTTTCCAGCAACGCTTCTTTTTCTGATTAATTCGTCCATATCCGTAAAATGCCGAAAAAGGGTTTCAGACTATAGACTGAAGGCTGAAAGTAACTTAAACATCTCCATATACCTTCAGCCTTCAGTCGTAAACCTTTTTAACCTCAATTTTTTTTACTTCTTGAAAATATCCGTCTTGCTTAAATTCATGAACCGTCTCGCCTTGCCCTCCTCTTTATAATAGATGCGGACTTCATCCCCTGAATCCCAGGTGTCATCCGGAAGAGCGAAGTATTCATCAGGCACAGAAAATGTTGTAAGAATTTTCTGCCTTTTTGAATAGATTGTAATGGCCTTCTTTTCCCTGTCTATCATGGGAAATATCTTCGCCTTTTCCGCAGCAGCATCATAAACTCTCGGATCCTCACTGGCCACCTTTTCCGCCTGAGAGATCAGATTATAGTCTATCGTCTTGAAGTTCTGTGTCGCGGTATCAAAGATGACTATCTGTTTTTTTTCTTTATCGAGCTTCATGCGCTTTCCCGCTTTGGGAAGAGCTCCGATTTCCGAAGGATCCTTCGGAATCTCATATACATAAGGCGGCAGATGATCGTAGTCAGGATTCATCGGGTCGGCCTTAAAGTCTCTGATAAGGGTTACCACTCCCTTTTCCTTGTCAAATTCTATAACTCTTCCCTGATCAACATTTCCCAGCTCCCCGCAAGCAAGGAGAAACCCGAAGGAGAAAACAGTCACAGCTAAGAACCCTAATTTCTTTATCATATTATATTTTCTCATGCTAAGCCCTCCCTTTTTTCGCCGCAACTTCCTGCTTTGCGCCTTGTACCATTTTTACGAGAATATAAAGAGACAAGGCGGCCACAAGCCCGAGGATAAGAGTTGTTGAGGCGATATCCATAACAACCTGAGTTCCGGCTACATACTTTGGAATTAGTTTCATAATAACGGAAATACAGCAACCTACAACGGCAATTCCAAAAGCGATGCGAATCCCGTATCCCTTTATATATTTTGTCGCCACTGTCCCTACCTGAGCTCCCATAGCAGCGCCGCACAGCATGATAACGGCTGCAAGCAGCTCTGTCCTGCCTTTGTAGGTATATGTGGCAGCTCCGTAAAGACCTGATATCATAACTTCAAAGAGATCTGTCCCGACAGCTATGTGAGTGGGACAACCGATAAAATAGATAAGGGCCGGCATACGTATGAGACCTCCGCCGATGCCCAGAATGCCTGCCAGCCAGCCAGTGACAAAACTGATAATGATGGGCAGCCAGGCTGAACATGTAAATCCTGCGGCCTTGAAATGTACCATTGGGGGTATTTTAAGTTTGTGGAAGGTCTTGTGCCATTCAATACCCGTGGCCAGTTTATCAACATCCTGACCTTTTGCCTTTAGCTCTTTTTCCATTTTCCTCTTCTTTGCCACGTCGGCAAAGACCATCCATGCGATAAGTACAAGAAGTATGACGTACATCCAGCGGACTATCATATCTACCTTCCCGATACGTTCCAACCACATGATCATCTGGGCGCCTATTTCAAAACCGAAAACAGTGCCTATAATCATAATAACCCCGAGTCTGTAATCGACATTTCCGAACCTGCCGTGCCGCATGGTTGAGATAAGGGATTTCCCGGCCATGTGGGCGATATCCGTCCCGATGGCGAAAGCCATTGGAAAACCGAGAATATTGAGTCCCGGTGTCACCA
>JBFYVZ010000051.1:0-3475 GCA_041298995.1 Desulfobacteraceae bacterium | reverse complement strand
GGGTGCCGCCCGGCAATCATCTTGAAGCGCTTAAGGGTGATCGTTCAGGGCAATACAGCATTCGAATCAACGATCAGTGGCGAGTCTGCTTTCGCTGGACGGATGGAGGTGTGGAAAATGTGGAAATCGTTGATTACCATTGAGGAGAGTCTATTATGAAAAAGTTCGAACCCATTACACCAGGCGAAATCCTGTTAGAAGAATTTCTAAAACCTATGGGGATTAGCCAGTATCGTCTTGCAAAGGAAATTGGCGTTCCTGCACAACGAATCGGCGAAATTGTTGGTGGTAAGCGTTCGATAACGGCAGATACCGATTTGAGGTTGTGTCGATTCTTTGGTCTATCTAACGGTTATTGGCTGCGTGCTCAGGCTGCCTATGATACCGAAGTTGCAGAGCGCACAATTGGTCCCATGCTAAAAAGCATCAAGCCTTGGTCTGAGTTTTTGGCACAACAAGGCTAATTCAGCCGACACAAAAAGCCGCGCGCCGGTGATGCCGGACGTGAGTAATAAAAATGTCAGACACAATAAATTCTGAAAAAGAACAAGGAAGTAGAATGTAGTGAAGGCCGAACACCGACGGAACGATTTTGGGATGCAAAAAAGAGAATAGAAAAGGAACGAAAAATTCTGGAAAACTGTCTTGACGGCAATTCAAGATCAGGAATGAAATGGTGCATGTATCTAATGTATCGACATGGGATGCTGAGTGATTTGGATTTAGAGAATTTTTCTGAAGATCTGAGGAGCAATATTAAGCAGGCTTTGAATATCTGAGATCACATAACCTCCGTCTTTCCGAAAACGGCAAAGCAGATTCTGTTTATGATCTTAATCTTTCTAATTGCCGCATCCTTATCGATCGACACTGGCCTCACACCCTGCATAAGAAGCGTTTCGATATTGTTCTTTTGAAGCTGCTCCTCGAACCTTTCTGAACAAAGCAGGCTTTGATAAGACGCCGCTTTTTTAAATAAAAAGGCACTGTATATATCGGCATCATTTCCTGCTTCGCAAAGAACTTCTATAATCAATTCAAAGCATTCATCAAATAGACTTTCCTCTTCAGAGCCCATCTTTTCAAAAAAAAGACAGAGAAAATCGAGGCTCTTTCCTGCAAACTCTTTCCGGGCATTCCGTATTTTAACCTTTGCAAGAATCCTCGATCTGTCAGAGATGATAAATTTAACGGCGTCTGCAAGCTTGTCATTAAGTTTTACGGAGATATTGAGATGATCTATAAATTTACCCAAAACCGCGGGAGGCACTATTACATTTATGGTTTCTCTCTCATCCGGAAAGATGATTTTAGTTTGAATTTCCCGTGCGGATAAATATTCAGTAATCCTGCCTGCATCTTCTTTGCTGATATCTGCCTGTTCAAGAAATTCTTCGAGAAGAAACTGTATTGATTCATCCGGAGAAAATATCAATTTCAAAAGAGTCTCTTTTTCAAAATCAGATTCGCCGGTTAATATCTTCTCGATTTCTGATGCCGAGGGGTTCGAAAAAGTTGAATCAATGTAATGCAGAACTTTACTGTCAAGGCAAAAGCCGTTTTGAAAAACCTCTTCTATTTTCCCTGCACCTTTCAAATCTCTTTCTTCCCCGGCGTCCACTTTCAAAGCTATAAAAAGAAACCGGATATTTTATTGAGGATCTGCTGTTTCGGAAGGGCTCCTACAAGCGTATCTGCCAGTATTGCCCTGTCAAAGATAAGCATGGTAGGGATGCTTGAAATATTATATTTTGCGGAAGTAACCGGGTTTTCATCAACGTTCAGTTTGCATATCCTGACCCTTCCGGAGAACTCCGCAGCAATCTCATCCATTACCGGCCCTATCATTCTGCATGGCCCGCACCATGGAGCCCAGCAGTCAAGCAGTACGGGAATCGGAGATTTCAGCACCATTTCGCTGAAATTATTGTCCGTGACGGCCAGCGGCTTTCCAGCGAAAAGATCGCTTATTTCAAGCAATGCCGAACACTTGCCGCATTTTGCGGTTTTACCTGACGTGTCTGACGGGATCCTGTTCTTTGTCCCGCAGGCCGAACATCTGATATTTACCGTGTTTGTTTTTATCATCTACTCTCCTTTCGCTCACCTGCCTATGAGATATAATCTATTTTTCTCATTGATATTAATTTGTTAAAATGTGTTTGGGGTTTCACGGATACGTACTTACGTCAAAGGATTATTTGGATTACTGACTCACACCTGCCAGGGGTAATTCCGCCTTCCAGAAAGTTCCGACATGCCCCGGATTCATAAGGCCTGTTCCAGCATCCCTATTGGCACTACAATACATTCAGAAGATCAGCGACAAATGGGTTAGCAGGTCCGATTGATTCGACAGACACTCCATACACAGACCGAAAGGCCGCGCTACCGGCACGACGCGGGTTCCATTTGATTTCGAATGCTCGCAGACCGGACTCGGCTTTTACGACAAGATCCACTTCCGCCTGGGTACGCGAACGCCAGAAAAAAAGTTCACAGGGCGAACCTATCAGCATATTGTGTTTGGCCATTTCAGCAATCACCCAGTTTTCCCAGATGGAACCGATGTCTGGACGCAGTTCATCAGCTGAAAAGGCATTGAGGAGGGCGTTTCTTATGCCGGTATCCCAGAAAAATACCTTGTGGCTTTTCGAAATTTCCTTGCGCGGATTAGTGCTGAAGGCAGGGAGACGGAAAATAACAAATGTTTGCTCGAGCAGCGCAAGATAACGCTCTACTGTAGGCCGCCCCATCTGGAGTTGGCTGGCCAGTTCGTTGATCGACACCTCGTTGCCCGCCTGATGGGCGAGTAACAACAGAAGGCGGCGGATCAGATCCGGGGTTTTCACCAGACCTGTCTGAAGGATGTCCTTCCAGAGATAGTCAGAACTGAGATCACGCAGAAGCCGGCGAGGGTCGGCCGATAGCACCACCTCAGGATAGCTGCCGAAAGCGATCCGCTGAAGCAGAAAAGATCGCAACGGTGCTGTGAAGTATTCGCACATGCCCGAGTGGTCCAGACCGGCGTTACTCCAATCCTGAGAATCCAGCGCCTCGGCAAACAAAAGAGGCGGCAAAACTACTTTTCGGTTACGGCCAGTGAGGCTTTCCGCGCTTTGGTCGAGCAGATCAAGTGAAGATGATCCCAGCAACAGGATGCGGGTTGAAAGTTTGGCATCGTGCCAACCTTTTACGATTCGCCCTGTCTCAGGCAGCCGCTGTGCTTCATCCAACACCAGCACTTCCGGATTACCGAGGGTCCGGAGCGCTTCGGCAGGTGGCAGAGATGCCGCGGCCAAGAAATGAGCCTTGTCAATTTCGACATCGAAGTTGAGGAATCGGACATCCTGGCCTCGTAGGATGTGCTCGACAAGGGTTGTCTTACCAACCTGCCTGGCCCCAAGAACGAGAGTCACCTTGCCACTTGTGAGCGCCTTTTGAAGATAGATTTCCGACAACCTTTTGATATACA
>JBFYVZ010000046.1:0-10328 GCA_041298995.1 Desulfobacteraceae bacterium | reverse complement strand
GTTACAAATTCTCTTATTATTGTTCCATTGCCGATCTTTACATATGTCTTTTCCCCTTCAAATTTGAGCGACTGGGGAACTGCGCCTAGTGCCGCATACTGAAATATCCGGCAGTTCCGGCCGATAGTCGTAAAAGGGTCTATTACAACATGAGGGCCTATAACGGTCCCTGACCCTATGAATACATTATCTCCAATTATGGAATATGCGCCGATATCGACATTTGAATCGATTTCAGCTCCTGGATTAATTATAGCAGTTTCATGAATCATAATTTTCCTCCGAAAGTGGCCATAAACTCGGCCTCAGCCACACATTTGCCTTCCACTGTCGCAATGCCTGACATTTTAACGGCTTTTGATCTCATATTTAAAATTTTTACTTCAAAAATAAGCTGATCCCCGGGAACAACAGGTTTTCTGAATTTTACCTTATCCATTCCCATAAAATAAACCGGCCCGCCGCGCTTCTCCTCCGGTTGGGAAACGGCAAACAATATCCCCCCGGCTTGTGCCATTGCTTCTATAATAAGAACTCCAGGCATAATGGGGGCTCCGGGAAAATGTCCCGGAAAAAAAGGCTCATTGATGGTGACATTTTTCAAAGCGATAATCTTATCCCCCTCAATGAGCTCGACCACCCTGTCAACCAGAATAAACGGATAACGGTGAGGCAATAATTTCATTATTTCTTTTATATCAATGATTTTCCCCATCTTTTTTCTCCAGTCTCTCCAGTCTCTTTTCTATTTCAATCAGCTTTTTCCTCAGATCCGGAAGTTTTGGGATAATATTCTGAACCTTAAGCCACAGCTTATGGGGAATTGCAGGAACACCGGATAATATTTCGCCGTCCTGAACTGATTTGGCAACCCCTGCCTTACCTGCAACAGTAACATTATCTCCTATGGTTATATGGTCGGCAATTGCTGCCTGTCCGGCAATAATTGAATGCCTTCCTATCGAGGAGCTTCCGCCTATGCCAGCCTGAGCTATAAGCAGAGTGTCTTCTCCAACTTTAACATTATGTGCAACATGAACCAGATTGTCAGTTTTTACTCCCCTGCATATCCATGTTTTGCCGAAGGTCGCTCTGTCAATAGTATTGCATGCCCCTATTTCGACATCATCATCTATCCTGACAATACCTGTATGGGAAATTTTGTAGTATTTTTTACCGTCAGAAGAAAAGCCGAACCCGTCGCTCCCAATAACAGTGCCTGCGTGAATTATTACCCTGTTCCCTATTGTACATCTCTCGAGAACAGAAACATTGGAGTAGATTTTAACATCATCACCGATAACAACACTATCCCCGATATAGGAACACGGATAAATCGAGACCCGGTCGCCGAGAATAACATTATCGCCGATCACTACATTCGGAGCAATCGAAACATCCCGGCCGCATTTAAATTCACTCCCTAAATGTGCGGATGAACTTATTCCAGGTGTCGGAACTGAAGGCGGATAAAACAGATTCAAAACCTTGGTAAATGCGACTTTGGGATTATTTACCTGTATCAGATCTTTTGAAGATTCACTGAAATTAAGAGGAACAATAATCGCTCCGGCTCCGGTCTCTTCGATTTTTTTTAGAAACCCGGCATCACCAGCAAATGTTATGTCGTATCCTTTCGCATCCTCAAAGGAAGCAACACCGCATATGACCGTTTCAGAGTTGCCGATAATTCTGCCGCCAACAATGTCTGCTATTTCGGAAAGCATCACTTCCATTATGATTTCCTACTTGTCATTTTCCCGGTTTCTGGGAAATTTTAGCATTGTATTGCTGTATCAGCTTATCTGTAATATCCACAGAAGCCGGTGCATAAAATACACCTGCTTCGCGCTTTTCTATTATGAGCAGATACCCCTCTTTTTTGCCAATTTCATCAGCAATAGTCTGCACTTCTTTTTGAATGCGCACCAGCGAATCAGATTGAGTCTTTTGTAATTCAGAGCTATATTTTTTTTCAAGATTCTTGAAATCCAAATATTTTATCTGAACTTCCCGCTCTTTTTCTTCACGCATTTCTTTGTTTCCGACCATTGAATCCTTTTCAATCTTCTTCTTCAGCTCTTCTATTTCCGCTGCCTTTTTTTCAAGATCAGCCTTCATCTTATCAGCCTGTTTTTTAATTTCAGTCTGCCCCGATTTACCGGCATTGGAAGTTTCAAGGATTTTCATAAAATCGACAACTCCTATCTTCGCAACATCTGCTGCATGTGCGGAAATTCCAAGCAAAAAGAAAAGTGCTATGCCGGCTGAAAACACTGTTTTTACTAAACGCATTACTCTATCTCCTTTTTATACAATTATTAACTTTAAAATTTCACTTGATAAAATATTATACACCTTTAAAAAACTGTTCCCACAGTAAATTCCCATTTCCCACCTTTACTTTCATTTTTCACAGGATCAAGTATATAACCATATTCTATTCGCATTGGACCCATTGGTGAATACCACCTTATACCACCTCCGACACTTTCCCGCAAATTCCCAAGGTCTACGCTTTCATCATTGTCATAAACTTCTCCTGTATCAAAGAATAACACTCCCATAACACCGACCTCTTTGATTAATGGAAACAGGTATTCAAAATTAAACTGAACAAATTTATTTCCGCCAATATTTGTCAAAACACCTTCCGCATTTATCTTTTTAGGGCTTAAATCTTCCCAATCGAATCCGCGCAGTGAATTTATTCCTCCAAGATTGAAACGTTCATAAGAAGGGAGTTTTTGACCTGAATTTTGGCTGACATATCCTGTCTTTGCATGTATTAAACCGACCGTTCCCTTAAACAAAGGTATAAACCAGCCTGTCTCAAGAATATATTTTGTAAAACCTACATCTCCGCCAAGACCGGCATACTGGATAGAGAGTGTATGTTCTGCTCCTTCAGTAGGATTAAATACTTTATCACGGGAGTCATATTTCAATGCTGTTGTTATGCTGCTCGAAACATTGTTTCCCGCCATCTCCTTTATGGTGTCCGGAGCATCTATTTCAATATTGGTTATATTGGCAAAATCTAAAGCATAGGTCATATAAAGTCTTGTATATTCATAAACAGGATATCCGAATCTGATCCCGCCCCCCTTGCTCTCCTTATCGAAAGTATCATAATCATATTCCCAGCTGTATAAATCAAAACCGGCTGAAAGAGGTATATCAAACAGCCATGGCTCCGTGAAGCTTAAGGTATATTTATTTGAAACACTTCCCAGTTGTGTTTTTAATGCCAGAACCTGTCCCCGGCCAAAAAGGTTCCTCTGTGAAATTGAAGCCATGCCAAATACCTTTTCCACGCTGCTGTAACCTGCACCGAAGGTGAAAGCACCGGTTGGCTTTTCCGTAACATCAATCTTAAGAACCATTTTATCATCTGAGCTCCCCTTTACCGTATCAACTTTAATGTCCTCAAAGTAATCCAATCGATGCAGATTGCGAATACTTTTTTTCAGCTTTACCCCGCTGTGCAGTTCCTGCTCATATACAAGAAGTTCCCTTCTGATAACCTTATCTCTGGTCTTTGAATTTCCACCGATAAGAATTTTTTCAAAATAGACCGGTTTACCTTTATTAATCACAAAATTAATATTAACGATCATTTTATCCCGGTCTTGGTCAATCCCGGGTACAATATCCGCATAGGCATACCCCTCGTCCGAATATATATCCGTCAACGCAAGGACATCTTTTTGCAGAACCTGCCTGTTATAAAACTTTTCTTTCCCGATCATAATTTTCTCAATAAGTTTTTCTTGAGTAGAAATCAGATCCCCGGTTATTTCAACTTTTCCGACTTTAAATTGCGGCCCTTCATCTATCTTTATTGTAATATCAATCCATGACTCATGGGTATCAATTTGGGGCTCACCGACTTTGGCCTGAATAAAACCATTATTGTGATAAAAAGCGGATAGCTTCGCAACATCCTGATTCAAGTCTTCTCTGTTCAGATCGCCGGCTGAAGAGACCCATGAAAAGATGTTTTTTTCAGATGTTGACATAAGCTTTTTTAGCTTTGAACTTGAATACGCCTTATTTCCTTCAAAGATAATATTTTTAATCAAAGCTTTCGAACCTTCTGAAATTATAAATTCAAGATCAGCCTGGTTATTATCGAATTCATGAATTTTGTATTCAACCTTCATGTTATGATAATTTTTCTCTTTGTATAAGCCTTCAATCCTTTCTACATTTTTCTTAATCATTACAAAATTTAGAATAGATCCGGTCTTTATGTTTAAGACTCCCCTGATCTTTTCATCTTCATATATCCTGTTGCCTTTAATAAGGATTACTCTTATCGTTGATTTTTCTTTAACTTTGAAAGTAACAATCTTGCCTTCCGGCGCATCTTCAGATTCAATCCGGGCATCATCAAAGTACCCCATTGCATATATAGCCTTGAGGTCATCAGAAAGATTCATAGAGGAGTATATACTGCCCTCTTCGGTTTTAACGACTCTTCTAATTGCATCCGTTTCAATGCGCTTATTACCCTCAACAGATACTTTTAATACTTTTTCCTGTTTGAATATTTTCATCCCTATATCTATAGAAATTTTCTTCAAGCTACCTGAAAGATTTTCGATTCCCTCACCTTCAAGAATAAAGGCTTTTGGAAGCTCATTCCCAATAGTTCCAATCATCTTTACATCAAGACTAAAATGATGGCCTATTAACGTGATGCTTCCCCAGACTACATTATGGACACCAGAGTTAACGCCTATTCTCCTGATTTCATCTGTGCTTATGTCTTTTTTAGTAAAAGATGAAATCACAGCCGGGTCAGGTTCTAAAACAGCTGCACCATTTTGTTTTAAATGATTCTTTATCACCTGAGGAATCTGATCATGAAGATACGAAAGTTCTTCCTGTGAATTGACTTCAAAGGGCAATACCAAAACATTTACCGTTTCAAGTGCATAACTGGTATTTGAAAATAAATATACAATTGAAATCGCAATCAGGCATAAATATTTTTTCATAATAACTCCTTAAACCGTTTCGACGAGCTGCCCATCAATAATTGTAACACATCTTTGCATCAGGGATGCCAGTTCCATATTGTGTGTCACCACTATCATTGCCATATTCAGCTCCTGATTAAGTTCAATCAGCAACTCATGAACCTGTTCGCTGTTTCTTTTATCAAGATTTCCAGTCGGCTCATCAGCAAGAAGGATAACCGGTTTAAGCACAAGAGCCCTTGCAATGGCAACTCTTTGCTGTTCACCACCGGAAAGCGTATTAACCCTGTTATTCCTTCTGTCTCTTAGTCCGACTCTTATCAGTATCCTTTCTGCTTCGTCCCTTGCTTTTTGCTTCCCAATTCCTTTTATTAGTGCAGGCATCATTGTATTTTCAACCGCTGAAAATTCAGATAGAAGATGATGAAACTGAAAGACAAATCCTATAGATTCGTTTCGGAATTTTGACAGCCTGTCCGGATCATAACGAAACACTTCTTCATCATTGAAAAAAATTGAGCCGTTATCCGGATAATCAAGTGTCCCTACTATGTGTAGCAGAGTGGATTTGCCGATACCGGACGCGCCAACAATAGACATTGTCCCGCCTTGATTCAAATCAAAATTAATGTTTTTTAGAATCTCAAGACGAGCTTCACTGCCGTTAAAAGTCTTGGATATACCCGTAACCTTCAACATATTTATTGAGTTGTTTTTTGAACAAGTATTTTTTTTGTCACCGATGCTGTTGTCATCCATGGCGTATAGCCTCGACTGGATTGAGTTTGGATGCCTGACGAGCCGGATACAAGGTTGCCAAAAAACAAATCACCATTGCTGCCGAAGCAATTAACAAAACATCAAAAGCGATAAGACGTACAGGAAGTGTCGTTATATAATAAACATCTCCTGGAAGATCGATGAATTTGTACTTTTCAAGGAGCTTGCAAAGTAAATAACCCGCACATACCCCAAGACTCGTTCCAACCGAGCCTATTATCATGCCTTTAAACACAAATATTCTTCTTATACTCTTATCGGTTGCCCCCATTGCTTTCAGAATAGCTATATCCCGCGTCTTCTCCATTACCATCATTATAAGGGTGCTGGCTATGTTAAGTGCCGCGACCAGAACTATTAGTGTTAATATGATAAACATAACGGTCTTTTCCAGCTTTAAGGCTGAAAAAAGATTTTTGTTCATTTGAGTCCAGTCTCTTGTCCAGTAAGGAAAGCCTAAATCATCAACTATTTTTTCCGCAATTTTTCTTGCAAGGTCAATATCATCGACGCGAACCTCTATGCCGGTTATGGCGTCACCCATGCGCAAAATTTTTTGAGCATCATTTATATTAACATAAGCAAATGATCCATCATAATCATGAATTCCTGATTCGAACAAACCTTTCACCTCAAACTGTTTCATGGAAGGTAAATGGCCGATGGGCGATATAATGCCGGTGGGTGATATAAGATATACCATATTGCCTGCAGAAACACCCAGGTTTCCGGCAAGCTCTTTCCCGAGTATTATTCCCGGAACAGAGTTTGGATAACCTGTATTCCGCTCACTTATTTCATTTATTTGCAACAAATCAGCCTTAAGATTTTTTACAATGCGGCCTGCCGACTTTGGATCAACACCTTTTAATACGGCGCCTGAAACTCCCGAAGAAGATTTAAGCATTACCTGCGTGTAAACAAAAGGTGATGCTGCCGAAACACCTTTAATATTTTCAATTGATTTGGTTAGTTCGGGTTTGCCGGCAAATGGGCCTCCATGCCTCATTACGACAATATGCGACTCTACTCCAAGTATTCGGGATTTTAAGTCTGACTCAAAACCGGCCATGACGGCTATAACTACTATAAGAGCCATAACTCCTACCATAACACCCGAAATGGATAACATTGTAATAAGGGATATAAAAGCCTGCTTTTGCCTGGCTCTTAAGTAGCGGCAGCCTATAAATAATTCAAAAGACATTTTTGATATGACTCATAATTGTTGAATAATGCTCTTCCTTTTAAACCGAAACAGAGAGCACATTCCCCGCCGAAGGTCCCGCCAATTAGTATGGCGGGCGGACTTTCGTCAGAGAGCTTAAATATTATTGAAATTTCATTATTATTAAAACAGACCGGTGTCATTATTGCTGCTTTGAACCTGCAGGTTTCATATGAGGAAAAAGGATCACTTCCCTGATTGAACCAGCATCTGCAAAAAGCATTACCAGCCTGTCTATGCCAATTCCCTCACCGGCAGTCGGTGGCATACCATATTCCAAAGCTTCGATATAATCCTCATCCATGTAATGTGACTCGTCGTCACCTTCATTTCTATCGGATACCTGCTGTAAAAATCGCATTTCCTGATCTTCAGGATCGTTAAGTTCGGAAAAACCGTTTGCTATTTCACGACCTGCGATAAAAAGTTCAAAACGGTCGGTTAATGAAGGATCTGTTTCGCTTCTTCTTGAAAGAGGAGAAATTTCAACAGGATATTCTGTAATAAATGTAGGCTGAATTAGCTTTGGTTGAACAAGCACATCAAATAGTTTCGTAATGACTTTGCCTATCCGGTTGGTTTTTGTAAGTTTGATTCCATTTGAACGGGCAAATTCGATAAGCTTCTCCTTGTTATTTAGAATGTTTGGATTGATTCCACCAAGCTCTTCCAAAGCTGTTAACAGACTGATCCTTCTCCATTTTCCGCTAAAATCAATATTGTTACCCTGATAAATAATTGAAGTTGATCCGGCAATTTCTCTGGATAAATAGGCAAACAGATCTTCCGTTAAACTCATAAGATCCTGGTATGTAGAATAAGCTTCATAGAACTCAAGCATGGTAAATTCTGGGTTATGCTGGGCAGAAACACCTTCATTTCTGAAATTTCTGTTAATCTCGAAAACTCTTTCTAAGCCACCAACAACAAGACGTTTTAGATACAATTCTGGAGCAATTCGCAAAAACAGATCCATCCCAAGCGCATTATGATGGGTTTGGAAAGGAGTAGCTTCAGCTCCCCCTGGAATCGGTTGCATCATAGGAGTTTCGACTTCAAGATAATCTCTTTCAAGAAAAAATGAGCGTATAGACTGAATAATTTTACTCCGCTTTATAAAAATATTCCGCACTTCCTGATTCATGATTAAATCAAGGTATCGCTGGCGATAACGCTTTTCTGGATCTTTGAGTCCATGAAATTTTTCAGGAAGAGGCTTGATTGATTTACATAAGAGCCTCATTTCGGATGCAAGTATAGTCCACTCACCTGTTTTTGTCTTGAATATTGTTCCTGTTATTCCAACAAAATCACCTATATCAAGTTGTTTAAAAAGGCTGTACGATTCATCGCCAATCCTGTCTTTCCTTATATATGCCTGAATTTGTCCTGTTCGGTCTTTAAATCTTATAAAAGAAGACTTCCCGAACAAATTGACAGCCATCATACGCCCTGCAGCAGAAAAAATGGTTTCGTCTTCTTCCTTTGATTCTGGAAAGCTTTCAATCGCACTCCTGATATCTCTGACAGTATGCATCACCCTAAAATTATTAGGAAACAAATCGATATTCTTATTTCTTAATTCCAATATTTTCTTTTTTTTCATTTCAATCAGTTCATTTGGTTTTTCAATATCCATTAATTTTCCACCTTCTTCATAATATATAATAATATCAAGCCGTATTATTTATGATTTATATAAAGATTACACCAATAATAAGACAAAACCCCATTTTAAGTTAAACTGACGGCAAATGAGTTAAAACCAAAATAATAAAGTGTAATGAATTAACTTATTTGGAAAATAGTGTCAAGAATAACTTGGCGAATCGATTTGCTTTATTTTAAATGTAAAGGTTGCCCCCTTATTAACAGTACTTTCAACATCTAACCAGCTGTCATATGACTTCAGAATGTTATGAACAATAGAAAGACCAAGTCCTGTTCCTCTTGGTTTGGTCGTAAAGAACGGATCAAATATTGATTTTATTCCTTCAGTTGGAATGCCGCAACCGTCATCAGTTATTTCAATCAGAGCATATTTATTTTTCAAATTATACATTTTTACTTCAATCTGTCCTGAACCTTCAATAGCCTCTGAAGCATTTAAAAGTAGATTCCATAATATCTGATGCAGGTGTATAGGGTCCATGTTAACCCAAACATCTTGGGCTATGTCCTTAAATATGGATATTCTGCCCAAACATTTAGTATCTTTTTCAAAGAGATATATAGTATCTGCAACAATCTTTCCCAATTCAAAAGGCTCTTTCTTGCCAGCCGGAGGTTTTGCAAAAAGCAAGAAATCACTGACTAAAAAGCTTAACCGGTCTGCCTCACGCAGGATAATTTGCATTAGTCTGTCATGATATGGGTTATCACGAATATCTTCTCTCAGAAGTTGAATTGAACCTGAAATGGATGCAAGTGGATTTTTTATTTCATGAGCCATTCCAGCAGCTATCTCGCCCATAGCCGCCATTTTTTCAAATCTCTTAACACGCTCCTGCATCGCTATGAGTTCCTTTTTTGTTTTTCTTGTTTGTTCGGCAAGAAAACCGCTTAAAAAGGCAACTGCAAAACAAGCAACAATTGTAATAAATATTTTATAAAGAACCTGGCTCCATGGATAATTTGCAGCAACAAGACTATCTTCCAAAAGAAACGGTTTTATGATTTTATAATATTCAAGATCAACGATTACTCCGTATTGAATTGCGCAAAGTGCGGCAATAATCATACCTCCTTTCTTAAAAAGAAGCATCGTTGAATAAATAATTACAACAAGATATAAAAAAGAAAAAATGCTCGAGAAACAACCGGTAACGAAAATAATACAGCTTACGAAAACAGTATCAACGCCTATTTGTATTGATGCAAAACGGTGAATATTTTTTATTCGATAAAACAAGATTGTATAACAGAAAGAAAGAATAAACACTCCAGCTATTAGTCCATAAAGCATTAACAGCGGCTTATCCAGAGGTGCACGTTTTTCGCTAAGCTGAAGGGCAATAGTTGACCCCAGAAGAAGAGTGGTAAAAAACACTCTGAAGAACATCAACCACTTTAATCTTTGATTAATATCATTCTGTTGAATTTCCGAAGTTGTATTCATATATCAAAATTATCATAAAGCTCTCTGTTTTACCAGCCAATAAAAAGCAAAAAAAAACCCGGAACCTATAAAAGGTTCCGGGTGTATATAAATTTTCCCGGCAGTGTCCTACTCTCCCACTCAGTTGCCCGAGCAGTACCATCGGCGCTGAAGAGCTTAACTTCCGTGTTCGGGATGGGAACGGGTGTTTCCTCTTCGCTATGACCACCGGAAA
>JBFYVZ010000045.1:0-8997 GCA_041298995.1 Desulfobacteraceae bacterium | reverse complement strand
ACGAAAACATCGGCTCCCGCAATGGAAATATCTCTTATAGTATCCTTGTTGACTCCCCCGTCGACCTCGATGAGAGTCGAAAGGCCTTTTTTCTTTATTATTTCAGAAATGGACTTAATCTTATCGATGCTGTTTCTGATAAATGCCTGCCCGCTGAATCCGGGATTGACGCTCATGATAAGGACAAAGTCAATATGTTCGAGCACCCATTCGATTGCTGAAAGGGGAGTGGCCGGATTCAGCGCTACACCGGGTTTTACTCCAAGTTCCTTTATAAGCTGTATCGTTCTGTTCAGATGAGTGCATGCTTCAACCTGCACCGAGATAAACGATGCTCCTGCTTTGGCAAAATCAGGTATGAAACGGTCCGCATTTTCTATCATCAGATGCACATCGACAGGAAGGGAAGTAACCCGCCTGGCGGCTTCAACAACAAGGGGGCCCATGGTTATATTCGGAACAAAATGCCCGTCCATTACATCGACATGGATCCAGTCCGCTCCTGCTTTTTCAACCGATTTGATTTCTTCTCCGAGTCTTGAAAAGTCGGCGGATAATATTGAAGGTGCTATAAGTTTCATTCGTTATCTCCGTATGAATCTGTTTCGGTTGGTATGTTGATGATCGGTATCCGATAAAACGGTTTCCCCGTCAACAAAAATTACAGTTTTTAAAGTCAACCAATCCGTTTAAGGCGGACTGAAAAAAAGCCGTCCATGTTATTAATATGTGGATATGTTTTAATAAACCCGCTGCCGTTCAATAACTTGCCGACACTATCAGGCAGATAAAGGACGTTATGATCAATACCAAAATCAGGGCGCTTTATCAAAAATTCTTTTATAACCTCTTCGTTTTCTTCCGGTTCATTGCTGCATACGGCATATACCATTATCCCCGACAGTTTCAACAGGTTTGCGAGATTATCAAGAAAAAGAAGCTGCCTTTTTCCATATGGAATAAGATTTTTCTCCCGCAGCTTCCATTTGACGTCAGGATTCCTGCGAAGGACACCCATGTTTGAGCAGGGGGCATCGAGGAGAATCCGGTCAAAATGTCCGGAATAGTTTTTTAATAAGAGGAGATTTCCTATATCGTCTTTTACTGTTGTGATATTTGTGATGCCGAGCCGTTCCATTTCACGGTTCAGCCTGTTCAGTTTTTGGTTATCGATGTCGAGGGCTGTTATCTCTCCGCTGTTTCTCATCAACTGACCGATATGGCCTGTTTTACCGCCAAGCCCTGCACAAGCATCAAGAACCGTATTTCCCGGCTTGGGATCAAGGAGCATGGCAACAATTTGCGCGGCCTCATCCTGAACATGGAACCAGCCTTTTTTAAAGGCCTCCATCTCATGAATGTTCTTTTCCGGGTTTGAAAAAGAGACTCCTAATGGAGAGAGATCCGTAGGCCTTATATTCCGGACATCAGGTTCCATGGAATTGATCAGTTCCGGGCGGTTTGTTTTAAGAGTGTTAACCCTTATAGTAATCGGGGGAATTTCATTAATGGCATCACACAGCTCGATTGTCCGGTTTTTCCCGAGAAGCTTGATCCATCTTTTTATCATCCACTCAGGAAATGACTTGCTGACGGACATGGCATGTTCAGGTTTTTTCACATTATCCGGGAAAAGAAATGTTTCATGTTCCCTTGATGCTTTACGCAATAGGGCGTTTACATATCCTGCATGGCGTTCTCCTGCCGAATGCTTTGCCATTTCAACAGAAGTGTTCACTGCCGCAGAAACAGGTATCCTGTTTAAATAAATTAGCTGGAAAAGACCGATGCGCAGAATATTCAGAACTTCAGGTTTAGTCTTATTGATATGCAGTTTGGAAAGATGACTTATTATCCAGTCGAGCTTTCCCCGCCATCTTAAAACACCGTATACAATAGCGTTAAAGAGAGCCCTTTCCCGTTTTGGGAAAAGAAGATCCTTATAAAACTCCTCCAGAAGGCTGTCGAGAGTCTTATCGCTCTTATCGAGCGTGTTTAAGATATGAAGGGCAAGGCATCGGGCGTCATTCATCGGATTTGAAACTTTCAGGATGAACCAAGAATTGTTCCGGGAGAAATAATGCTCCCGCACAGATAATCATTTATGGAAAGCCGTTTCCCGGATTCTTCCTGTATTTCATTTATTGATAAAAGATTTTTTCCTGTTGCAATCCACAATTTATCCCGTGTTTCACCAGTAATCGTCCCGGGATCTTCCTTTGATTCGATAAATACCACATCGGAAGCAAATAATTTTAACCGCCTGCTTCCGATAAATGTGAATGCGCCTGGCCATGGTGTCATACCGCGTATGAATGCTTCTATCTCTTCGGCGGGTTTTGACCAGTCGATCAGCCCATCTTTTTTCTTTAGCATCGGAGCGTATGTGGCAAGAGAATTGTCCTGCGATACAGGCTTTATGCTGTTTGTGCTGATGCCCGATAAAGTCATTATAAGAAGATCTCCTGCTATCAGGGAGAGACGGTCGTACAGCGATGATGAGGTTTCTTTAAAGGAGATTTCAGTCTTTGCGGATAACAGGATATCTCCGGCATCGAGACCTTCGTTCATCAGCATGGATGTGACGCCGGTCTCTTTTTCCATGTTTATTATGGCTCGCTGAATCGGCGCAGGACCACGGTATTTCGGGAGAAGGGAAGCATGAAGGTTGATTGCGCACCTTTCAGGAATCAAGAGGATATTTTTCGGCAAGATTTGTCCGAAAGCAATTACAACGAATATATCCGGGGCAAGAGCGGCGGCTTTTTCGTAAAATTCTGGAGTCTTGACTGATATTGGCTGGAGAATATCATATCCCAGCGCAAGAGCCGCCTCTTTTACCGGAGAGAAGAGTATCTTTTTGCCTCTTCCTCTCGGGCGGTCCGGTTGAGTTACGACAAGAGCAACCTCATGGCCGGAATTATGCAGGGCCTTTAAGGACGGCACAGCAAAATCCGGGGTTCCCATGAATATGATTTTTTGCCTATTTATCATCCTGCTTGAGCTGTTTTTTGATGTGTCTTTTATAAAGTTCACGTTTTAAAGCGCTTACACGGTTAATAAATAATATTCCATTCAGATGATCTATTTCATGCTGCAGAACAATAGCATGATGTTTTTCAGCTTCCATCTTTAACGGTTTTCCTTCTCTGTCAAGGGCTTCAATGATCACGGATGCAGACCTTTTTACATCAGATCTGAAATCCGGCACACTCAGGCACCCTTCATTTTCTGAAACAGTTTCGCCGCAGGTTTCTATAATTTTTGGATTCACAAGAACCTGGAGAGAACGTTCATTTTCACCATTACTCAAATCATATACAATAATGCTCTTATCGCATCCTATCTGGATCGATGCAAGACCGATTCCGGGCGCATTGTACATTGTTTCAATCATGTCATCTATCGTTTTCTGAATAGCGCCGTCTATATTTGTCACAGGCTTTGCTTTTTTTGTCAGAAATTTGTCAGGATATGAAAGTATATCGAGTAATGCCATAATTATACTCCACTATTTATTTTGTAACAACTCAGCCAGCGATCTACGCTGATCATCGCTGATAAATTTTCTTTTATTATCAAATACAAATCTTGTAACTGCTTAGGAGTCAGGATTCAGAAGCCAGAATCCGGAATAGAAGCAATGTAGTCTCCTGCAAATTACTAACTTCTTCAAGGTGAACACTGGAAAGTATCACCATAACCAAAGCAGGTTTCCTTTTTATTCTGGCTTCCGGATCCTGAATAGTTTTCATATTTAAATCTATCTGAGTTCATCTGTGTGAATCTGTTATTGACGGCTTCCTAAAAAGTCATTCTGCTGTGTTGCGCTTCATCTTTCGTCATTGCAGCGTACTAATATGTACGCTTCATTCCTCAAGATTCGCGCGCCTTGCATAATGAGCTTTTTACTTTGCCGTCAGAATATGGATTTTTTATGAGCCCATCTTTATTATTTTGTCTGATTTATTGAAAGATCCTATACTTACGCCTGTTATTATTGCTGAAACAAGACCGGTTATGATTACAGGAACCATTTGTATTACGTGATTTGTCAGAGTAAAACCAGCCGCTTCCTTTGCTGAAACTCCAAAAAGAGACATTGCAAAAATACCGCCTGCTTCCCAGAGACCCCAGTAACCGGGAGCGGAAGGAAGAGCTATAAAAAAACAGACAATAATCATGACTGCGGTAAGTTCCATGAATGAGAGATTGATCCCAGGGCAGCCCAGTGCAAACAGATAATAAGAAAAAGCGGTAAGAATCCAGATTGCGAGAGTGTAGCAGGAGGCTTTTAATATTGTCCGGGGGTGTCTTATCAGCAAAAAACCGTTTGAAAAATTTTCAAGAACGTGAAGCGCGGGGAGAGAGATTTTATCTTCAATCTTCTTTTTGAAAGGTGAATTTGCAAAGAAGAAAACAACAGGCAATTTCATGATGATAAAACCTATGAATTTTCTTGTTTTACCGAAAAAAAGAAGAAAACTGCCCGCAACAAGTATTGCGCCTGTTACTGCGAGATTTTTACCTGCAGTAATCAGATTCGCGTTGTTCAGCCGGTAGCCTCCAAAATCAACAGTAAGTTCAGGATCAATTTTTATATCGGCCATTATGGCCGTGAAAAGAATAAATAAAAAAAGAATATCTAATATCCGGTCAACAGCAACCGTGGCCACTCCTGTCGAAAAAGGCACATTTTCATTTTTCATCAGGATAGCAGGCCTTGCCGCCTCTCCGATTCTTCCGGGAAGTATGCAGTTCAGCATAAAGCCTGTCATGAGTGGATGAAAGGACTGTATAAAACTTATTTTCCGGACAGGTTCAAGTATTGACTGCCATCTTAATGCCCTTATGAGAAAAGTTGAAAGGCTTACCGCGACAGCCGGGATTATCCAGAAATAGTTTATTGAAGAAAGGTATATTACAAGATCGTCAAGGGGAATATTCCTGAATGCAAAGTATAATGCTGCAACAGAGATTGCAGTTCCAATGAAAAGGGAGATGGCTGTGTTTCTGTTCATTATATTATTTACGGTTACAGAGACAATATCCTTCGCGCCTTATCAATATCTTTCCTTATCTGTTCGGAAAGCTGATCAATACCGGCAAATTTCAATTCATCTCTGATCCTCCTGATGAAATTTACTCTGATATTTCGGCCATATATGTTTTCGTTAAAATCGAGAATATGAACTTCAACAGTAAAAATATTATCCTCAAATGTGGGGCTGTATCCGATATTGGCCACACCTTTATATCTGGATTCCATGTATTCGACGGTTACGGCATAAACTCCCGTTTTGGGACAAAGTTCATCGTGCAGTTTTATATTTGCCGTAGGAAATCCGAGAAGCCTTCCGCCCCTGTTACGTCCTGTCATAACAGTTCCTCTTACCTGATAATAACGGCCGAGAAGATGTTGGGCTTCGGCAACTTTTCCGTCGGTCACAAGTTCGCGTATTTTAGTGCTGCTGATACGCCCCTGCAGGTTGTTTGAAATAGGTATCCAGTCGGCTACTATTACTTCAAAGTCATATTCCTTTGCGTATCTCTTTAAAAATTCGAGATTTCCTTCACGGTTTTTTCCGAAAGTATAATCTTTCCCTACAACAATCGCCTTCATTCCAATTCGTTTAACAAGAAGATACTTTACAAAATCGATTGCCGATATTGATGCAAAATCAAAGGTAAAGGGAACGCAGATTAAAACGTCTATACCTGTCTTTTCAATAAGTTCTGTCTTTAGTTCGTGAACAGTGATAAGCGGGGGGTGTCCGTTTTGTTTTAACACTCTCACGGGATGAGGGTTAAATGTCATGGCTATTGAAGTTCCGTTTATGGCATCCGCCTTTTCAATAACTTCATGGAAAAGAGCCTGGTGTCCTAAATGAACACCGTCAAAATTACCTATGGTTATTACCGCGTTATCAAACGGTTTTGTAATAGAATTAATATCATCAATAAGTTTCATTATATATTTTCCAGGTTCCAACAATAAACTTGACAAATCATCAAAAAAATTTTAACTATCCCATCCCTGATTTTAAATCAATATTTTATTTGCTTTTGTGCCGAAGTGGCGGAACTGGTAGACGCGCTAGGTTCAGGGTCTAGTGGAGAGTTCTCCATCGGGGTTCAAGTCCCCGCTTCGGCACCATAATAGAAACAGGGTGTTAGCCAGTTCATCGGTTAACTCTCTTTTGCTTTTGAGGGCTCTTGGTCAACGTTTTGGTCAACACTTGTCAAAAAGCCTTCCATTTGATTAACAGCTTTCAGTGTATCCGTCGCGTCAACGGTGTCATATCCAGCAGAAACATTTCTCTTGTAGAATGCCCCGTGATTTTCATGATAACACTTTCGGGAACTCCTGACTTTCTCATATTCGTATATAAACAATGTCGGGTATCATGGAAGACAAAGCCGTCTTTCGTTTCCCTGCCGTATGGTATTCCGGCAACACGACAAGCCGTTCTTAAAGCAGTTCGGAAGTCATTTATCGGCTTCCCATCGAACAGGAAAACATGTTTGTCATGAATTGCCTTCGGGATGTCTTTCAGGATATTATACAGCGCAAAAAATCTATCTCCCAAAAATCTCAAGTCCGTTTGCATATGACTTTTTACAAAGCCGTCAACAATGAATAATCGTCTCATGAACATATATCATCCTCGGCTTGATTTTAAGGCTTCTTTAAGCGCTTTCTGATCCACCGGAGGAGCCGGTATGCCGGGCCGTTCAATCATAACAATTGCACCAGACGGGCAGCCTGTGGCGCAGACGGCGCAGCCTATGCATCTGTCCATGTTCAGTTCAGAAAAGTCGTCGGCGCCTGAAGTAAGGGCATCCGCAGGGCATCGCTCAATGCATGTGCCGCAAGCCGTGCAGAGCTCCGCATCCCGTTCAGGCATAAAACCGGAATTGAGAGCAAGGCCGGGTTTAGGCTGCGAAAGAGCCGTTTTCAGAATCATGCAGTGACATGAACAGCAGTTGCAGAGGAAGTCTATTTCCTGCCTGTTTATGGCGGCATGAACCAGTCCCGCTTCCTCCGATATTTCAAGGATATTTAATGCCTCCGTCTTATCGATTTTCCGCCCCATCTTCCTGTCTATGACAAACTGAGCGCCCATGCCGAACTGCATGCAAACCTCATTCGGTTTTCCGCAGTCGTCGCCCGGATCATTAAGCTTGGCTTCATGCCTGCAGAAGCAGGTACTTACAGCTATCGGATCATATTTCTCAATATAGGTTTTCACCTGGTGGTATGTATGAATCCTGTTTTCCGCTTTAATTGTTTTATTCACGGGAATGACTCTGTTAACCGGAAATGTAATTTTAATTGCGCCGCGGGTTTTGTCCATGGCATTTTTATAACTGCGTATGAGCCTGGCTATTCTGACATCTTTTTCAGTGCTGGTGCCCCTCATGAATTGAAATTCAAATATTCCCGGAACAAAAGGAGGTGCTCCGTAAAATGTCGTATCGCCCATTCTCCCGGCGGTGCAGAGACCCTTGTAAGCCATCTCTTCCAGTATTTTTGCAACATCCTCTTCATTTCTTCCCATATTCCCCGCGATAGCGGCGGGCGGGCTGTACCCCTGCGGGATCGCCATATACACAGCCGCCTCTTCGGGCGTGAAGAGCTCCCCGGCCAGATTATAAAATTCAGGTATATCCATACCCGGGTACATTCCGCCGCGCTTAGCCATCATTTCACATAACTGCCTGTAAACTTTATCCGTCATTTCTTCTCTCCTTGGTTTTAATAACTTCTGTTCCGTTTAATCTCCGCCAATGTTGATCCTCTATACCCGAACTTAATAACTGTGAACCGGTTACACAGGTGTGCTGAGCAATTAGCTTGATATTTTACAGAACCTTGTTCTCCAGAACATATTTGCCGATCGGTTCTGCCCCGGATACCCCGGGAATCTCGAACGATCCCAGTTCCCAGCGGCCCTTGATGCCAAGATCTTTTGCAGTAAGATGCAGGTGACACATGGCAATACCGCAGTCGAGGCGATGGTAGTCCTTCCCCTCCCGGTCCTGTTGCTTTATCTTGTAGACAAGAATTTCCTGTTTAAGGAGCATAAAACGCCATGGTTGCCTGTTCATCCATGACGGGGCCCAGCGGGTTGATTCAAGCACCTGCATGAGGCTCTGGTCAGATGCCACGCTTGCCGGCAGCATTTCGCCGTGCCGCTGCCAGAAAAACAACTGATCAATAGGTTTGCGTCCTTTTGAACCGGCCAGTGTCCTAAGCATACGGTTTGTAAGGCTCTTTTCCCTGGGACGGCCGATAGGGGAGAGCACGATAATCCGCCACGAGCCATCGAGCCAGAGCGCTGTGCGTAGCGAGGATTCTTTGAACATCAGGCCGACCCAGCATGTGCCAAGGCCACGCGCCGTGGCATCGAGTACCATCTGTTCAAAGCGGAATCCTGCATCGGTAAGATACCCCTCGCGTTCGCGAGAGGCAAGCACGATGTAATGAGGGGCATGGATGGTTTTTCCATAGTCGCCGATGATACCCTTTATCTCTTTGCCCATCTGAGCATCTGTCAGGAGATGAAATTGCATCTTCGTTTCAGTCAACGCTTCCGCCTGTTCACCGGCTATGCGGACGGCTTCAAGATCGCCGGACGATGCCGGTTCCGGCTCAAAGGTCCTTACGCTGATTCGCCGTGAGATAATGTCCTGTATGTTCATGCTGTAGTATTTTCCTGTTGAATTTTGAATTTTATGACGATATTGATTGTTACAATGTAAATCAAGAATAAATTTATATCATATCATGAAGTAAAACATACGGAACAGGTACAACACAGGTTTTTCGGATTAATATATAATATCTGAAACGCCCCGCTGTGACTTAATAATCCGATATATCAAATTATATGAATAATCAAATGCTGTACTCCGCTTAAATCTGAAGATAGCAATCTGAATCTTTAATCAAAAGAATTCCTCGAAGCTCTGCTTCGGGGTAAGAATCCAGAA
>JBFYVZ010000010.1:0-6234 GCA_041298995.1 Desulfobacteraceae bacterium | reverse complement strand
CCTCTTGTTCTCGATTACAGAGCAAACGTTATAGGTCTCTGCCAGACCGGAAACCAGATGGGCAAAACTGCGGCCGAAAAAGTTGAAATAGCCGGCCGTTTGATCGAAAAGGTCATTTCATACGGCATTGGCATAGATGCCCTATATATCGACCCGCTGGTTTTTCCGGTGGGAGCGGATTCGAACTCCGCCTGCGCCACTCTGGATGCAATAGAGGAAATAATGAAACAATTTCAGGGTGTGCATACCGTATGCGGCCTCACCAATGTCTCACACGGACTTCCTAACCGCAAACTTGTGAATCGCACATTCCTTGCAGAGGCTGTTGCGCGCGGCCTCGATTCGGCAATACTCGATCCGTCAGACAAGCAGCTCCTCGGCGCCCTTCGGGCATCACTGATGCTGATGGGAAAGGACGAATATTGCATGGGTTACATAAAGGCTTTCAGAAAAGGTCTGCTAGCGTAATCAGGCGCCTGTTATTTATCCTTGGAGACGCGCCGCCGCTCTTCATCCCGGATCTCCCGGCGGAGCAGTTTGCCTACCTTCGATTTGGGCAGCATGTCCCTGAATTCGATATAAGCAGGAACTTTATAGGAAGCAAGATGATCGCGGCACCATTTAATCAGGTCCGCCCCGCCGACACCCCGCGCGTCTTCTTTCAGCACCACGATGGCCTTTATCCGTTCGCCTACTTTTGCATCGGGTACGCCCACCACGCAGGCGCCTATAACCGTAGGATGATCCTGAAGTATGGCTTCTACTTCCGATGCCGATACTCTGTAACCTTTATGCTTGATGAGATCGGCGCTGCGCTCCACATAATAGAGCTCGCCGTCTTCATCTTCACTAACGAAATCACCCATCCGGCAATAGACTTTACCGCCGATCGAAAAAAAGGTCCGCTCAGTCTCATCCGGCTTGTTCCAGTAGCCTTTAATGGTATAAGGTGAAGATACGAGCAATTCTCCGCTTTCACCGGAAGAAACCGGCTCCAGCGTGGCCGGATTTACGATAATGCATTCCCGGCTTCTTAAGGGAAGACCGATGGTTCCAGGTTTTGGCTTCTTGTCTATCCTGCTGTAGCAAACGTGCCCCACCTCGGTGGACCCATAGACCTGGTAGATCGGAATATTGAATCGCTCCTCCCAGCGTTTATACATCTCAGCGGGAAGCACATCCCCACCGCAGAAGCAATAAAGAAGCGAATCGAGTTTGTATTGATCAAGCCGGTCGTTATCAAGAATCATCCGGTACAGGGCAGGCACACCGAGCATCCATCGCACGCCGAAACGCTGAATGCTTTCAAGAATAGCGTCAACCTGTGGAACGGGCATAAGCACGGAAGCGTTGCCCTTGTTCAGGCCGATCGACATGAAGAGCCCGAGGGCCATAATGTGAAACAGCGGATTTACTGCTATATAGACATCACGGCCTTCCAACAGCCGGTCTCCTGCCACATCATTGGTAACATCGTTGACATACGAAGTCATACCGCTGTGATTTCCGGGAACACCCTTGGGGAAACCGGTTGTCCCGCCGGTATAAAGCAGGTAGGAGAGGTCCAGCATAGGATCCATCTCTGCCGGTCTCTTGAGCGGCGCGTGCTTCAAAAGGGATTTGAACCTGTAAACACCCTGGATGTAATCGACCTTGCCGTTTGGAATTTTATCGAACAAAACACCCAGATACCGTTTCCAGGGCGGGAGCAGATCCACAAGATTGGTGACGATAACACGTTTCAAATCTGTCTTTTCCATCACCTCACGGACATAGCAATAATTGGTGTCAAGGCATATGAGAGTCTCTGCCCCGGAATCTCTGACCATGTAGTCGAGTTCATGGGATGTGTAAATCGGAGAAACCGGAACGATCACAGCCCCCAGTTTCTGGATTCCGATAAAGGCGATGACCCACTGGACGCAATTGGAGACATAGATCATCACCCGGTCCCCCTTGCGAATACCCAGATCCTGCAGAGCCCCGGCAAAACGCGCGCTCAAGTCATACATCCGGCGATAGGAAAACTTTTCGCCCATATAGATAATGGCCGTATTCCGCGGGTATTTTTCCGCCATTTGGTCAAATCTTGTATAGGTCAGCTCATTGCAGGGATCATTTTCAGCGGTTTTTATCATTCACATGACTCCTCGATCCCGAAATAAGCGGAGCGAACGTCCGGATTGTCCATAAGCTCCTGCCTGCCGCCTTCCATTACCGCCGACCCGTTTTCAAGAATATAGGCGTAATCCACGATCGGCAACACTGGCCGGGCATATTGTTCGGTAATAATGATAGAAAGTTTCATCTCATCACAAATCCCTTTAGTGGCAAGAATCAATTCGGCCTGCATCAAAGGGCTCAATCCCATAAGAGGTTCGTCCAGAAGCAGTATCTTCGGCTGAGCCATTAATGCCCGCCCGATTGCCAGCATCTGCTGTTCGCCGCCGCTTAAGAAACCGCCGATGCGCTTTTTAAGCTTTTCAAGGGGCGGAAATATTTTGAATACATACTCGAGCGTATTGCGGGCATCGGATGATGAAGCCAGGTACCCGCCGATTTTAAGATTTTCAAGCACGCTGCTTTCGTTGAATATGCGCCGCCTTTCCGGGCAGAGCACGATGCCTTTGCGTGCCCGCTGACTCGGTTTCAGACCGGAAATATCTTCGCCCATGAACCTGACCTCTCCCATAAGAGTGATCCGTTCGCCGCCGGCCATGGCCTCTTTTTTTTGAATATCCTGCATGATGCCCGAAAGGGTGTACATCAGCGTAGATTTGCCGGCGCTGTTGGCGCCGAAAATCCCTATGATCTGGTTGACCCCGCACTTGATATGGATATTGTTGAGCGCCAGCATATTTTCGTAAAAGACCATCAGCCCGGTCGCTTCAAGCATGTTTCATAACCTCCTCAACCTTCTGGGATCCGAAATAAGCCGCTTTGACCCTTTCATCGGCCATGACCTCTCCCGAGCTTCCTTCCGTGAGCTTTTCCCCGAAATTGAGCACCATTATCCGGTTAGCCACCCGAAACAGCTCCCTGAGCCGGTGTTCGATCATGATCAGGGTAATTCCTTCCATCTGCAAACGTTCAATAAGTGGAACCATGCTCGCTATTTCGCTCATACTTAAACCGGAAAATACTTCGTCACAGATAATGATCTCCGGTTTTAAGGCCAGGCAGCGGGCGAGTTCCAGCCGCTTGAGGTACCCGGTAGGCAGAGTGGAGGCGGTTTTGTAAGGCACGTATGAATCCCGCTCAAAGCCGATCTCTTCAAGAATATCGATGCTGACAGTGTTTCTGTCCCCCAGCCTCCCGCCGCCGCGCCATCCTCCAGTGCGTTTTGCCCGTGGAGAAAAAAGGGGGATGACCAGGTTCTTATAGGCCGGCAAGGAGTAATAGGGCCGCATGATCTGAAATGTTCGGGTAACACCCATGTCGGCAATCTTATGGGGCGGCTTGTCGGATATATCCTTGCCCCGGAAGAAAACGCGCCCTGACGTTTTTTTAATGAATCCGGTGATGCAGTTTACCACTGTAGTTTTTCCCGAGCCGTTGGGGCCGATGATTCCTAAAATTTCACCGGCATGAACCTCGAAACTGACACCGTTTAAAGCCTGTATGCCGCCAAAGGCCTTGCTGACTTTTTCTACCCGGAGAATCGGTTCTTGACCTGCATTCTGTTTCATATCTGCTTTCATATCTGGTTTCATATCCGGTCTCATATTCGGGTCCACCTTTCAAACTGCTCATACTTCCGCCGCCCGTAAACCATAATTCCTTCGCTTCGGAAAACGATAAAAGCGACCAGAATCAGCGCATAGAAAACGATGCGCAGGGTTCCGAATTCCCGTAAAAGCTCTGAAATGGGGACCAGAATCAGGCAACCCAGCACCGGTCCGATAAGTGTCCCTCCTCCTCCAATCACCGTAGCGGCAATAGGTAAAATTGAAAAATCGAGCGCAAACTGAGAAATCCCGGACCACATATAGATATGCGCCAGACATGCACCGCCCAAACACCCCATGGCAGAAGCGATATATACGGCCATAGCTTTATACATGGTAACATTCATGCCGGAAGCACGTATTGCCTGGTCGTTGTCCTTGACACCGCGCAGGACAAGGCCGATATCGGTGTTAACCAGCCTCCTGACACCAAACAGGAGCAAAAGCAAAGCTCCGATGATAAAGTACTGTTCCGCCCAGCGGTTGGTGAAACCGTCGATGCCGGTAATACCGTCGGTTCCGCCGAGAATATTCAGCGCTTCAATCAGCCGCGCCACAAAAAGTGGGTACATTAGACTCACAATGGCAAAGTATACACCCCTTAACGGCAGGCAGGGCAAAAGCAGCAGAGTGCAGATGCCGCCTCCCGCGAGGGCGGCCAGCGGAACGGTTGCCCAGGGAGGCAGGCCCCAGGTTGTATTCATTATGGCAGCCAGATAGCCGCCAACACCTACAAAAAAAGCCCCTCCCAGTGAAACCAGTCCAACATAATGGGCCAGGAAGTCGAAGCTGAGCGCCAGAAGGGCATAGATGCAGGTGATGGTGATGACGCGCTCCCAGTACATGCCCGGCAGCAGCAACGGCAGGGCCAGCATACCCAAAATCAGGACCAGCCGCGGCATGGCAAGATAGGACAACTCCCTTATTGACATAAGGGCATAGATACCGTCTGTGCGCACCTTGATACCCCTGTCGATTCGCTCTTTGCGGCGCTGGTTTTTATTTTCCATTCAGACCCTCTCCTCCAGTTCTTTCTGCTGCCCGAAGAGCCCCGATGGTTTGAGGATCAATGTCAGTATGATTGCCAGCAGCGCCACCACCATCTGGTAATGAGCGCCCAGGTAAACGACGGTCAGAATCTGGGCAAAGCCGATCAGGAAAGCAGCCAGCACGGCGCCCATCCAGCTGCCAAGACCCCCTACGATGCAAACGGCAATCGCCAGAATCAGGATGTTATAGCCGGCTTCCACGACAATGTTACCCAGCGGAAGCAGCAAAACTGCGGCCAAAGCCGCCAGCATGGAGCCGAAGCCCATGGCCACAAGCGCTATAAGATCGGAATCGATACCCAGCATGAGGGCTGCCCGTTCATCCTGCGCCATTCCGCGCATGGCAAGGCCGATGCGCGTATAGCGGGTGAACAGCCACAGCAGCCCTACCACGGTAGCCCCGATGCCGACCACCAGAAGACGCTGGTAATCCACCGAAACCCCGGCAATCTCGACGCTCCCCTCGATGAAGGCGGGCAGGGTATAGGTCAGGCCCTTAAAACCGCCCCATCTGAATCCTTCCAGAATAGCCAGTCCTACAGCATAGGAGGCTATGATTTCCGAAATTTCCATGCCCCGGACACGAATGAGCACAAACCGGTAAATCAAAGCGCCTATGATTCCGGTTGCAATCAGCGCCAGAATAATGCTGAGCAGGTAGTTCAATCCCAGCGAATTCAGAAAGCTCCAGGTGATGAACCCGCTGACCACATATAAGGCGCCGTGGGCGAAATTGGGCAGGCGGCTGACGCCATAAACCATGGCAAATCCTATCGCATAAAGCGCAAGCGTAACACTGTTTATGGTTCCGTAGATTAAAATATCCATAATATCATCATGCTGGGGATATGTTTATAGGGTTCAACAAATACCAACCAAAATGTGGAATTTATTGTTATTTAGAATCCAGGAGTCAGAATCCAGGAGTCAGAATAAAAAGGATTCTTTCCGATTTTACATTCTGAATTCTGACTCCTGAATACTCCATATAATACTATGTGATACTAACAGGGTATAAATTTGAGAGATGAGCTCTCAGATTCCTACTGTAAGAATCATTTTCCCGTCTTCATCCATGGAGGCAACTGGATACTTCCCTTTGCAATGCTTTTGGGATAGACAACTATACGCTTGCCATTCTGCCACTGCAGAATACTTCCTACCGCGCCTTCCTTGGGATCAGTGGAAGGAATTACCTGGTGGCTTTTTGGATCGAAACGGAGTCTTCCATAAACTCCCGCAACATCCGTCTTTTCAAGCTCTGCAACCACCTTGTCGGAATCAAGGCTGCCCGCACGTTCAATGGCATCCCGTAGCACATATACCGCCATGTAGCTGCTCGATGAGCCGAGGCCCTCCGGCTCCACACCCCATTTCTTTGCGTAGGCGTTGTAGAATTTCATTGTCCACGGGGTAGCCTCTGACGGGGCATTTCCTGCATTAACAACGTTACAGAG
>JBFYVZ010000273.1:0-19956 GCA_041298995.1 Desulfobacteraceae bacterium | reverse complement strand
GTGGCTATCCGTTTTAAAAAAGCACGGTCGTGGGTAATGAAAAGCAGGGTCTTTACATGACGCAGGATATACTCTTCCATCCAGATGATGGCATCGATGTCGAGATGGTTTGTGGGTTCATCCAGCAAAAGCAGGTCGGGTTCCTGGGCCAGGGCGCGGGCGAAAAGCGTTCGCCGCTTCATGCCTGCGGAAAGGTCGGCGAACCTCTTTTCAGGATCAAGACCGGTTCGTGACAAAGTGCTTTCTATCGAGTTTTTTAATACTGTCAGTCCATCCTGCGTCTTCCCCTTTTCACCGAGACCCAGGGCTACCATCTCGAAGATTGTGCCGTCTGATCCGGAAGGCACCTCCTGTTCCATGGCCGCAACCGTGATGCCCTGCTGACGCCAAATATCGCCGCTGTCGGGCAGAAGGATGTTGCTGAAGAGCTTAATCAGGGAAGACTTGCCCACGCCGTTTCGGCCCAGCAGGCATATACGCTGACCTTTTTCGATCTGAAGATTAACATTGTCGAGCAGGGGAGCGTCACCAAATCCCCAGCACACGTCACGCATAGCAATTAAAGACATAACTATCCATAAGTAAAAGGGGTCAAGGGTTCGAGGGTTCAAGGGGTCAAGTGCTTTTCACTCGAATCCTCGAACCCTTGAATCCCCAAAAAACTTTCCTGTTATCGAATCAGTTTCGCGGTTATTTCTGCGACATGCTTTCCCTGGAACCGGGCAGCGTCCAATTCGTTCTCACTGGGCATACGCTCGCCCTGACCGCCGGCAATTGTTGAAGCGCCATAAGGAGATCCTCCGGTCACTTCATCGATGCGCATCTGTCCGGCAAAGACATAGGGCAATCCGACGACTATCATGCCGTGATGCAGGAGGGTTATATGAAAACTTAAGATTGTCGATTCCTGGCCGCCATGCTGCGTCGCGCTGCTTGTAAAGACACTTCCCACTTTTCCGACAAGTGCCCCTTTCCCCCAGAGCCCTCCGGTTCCGTCAAGAAACTGGCGCATTTGTCCGCACATATTCCCGAATCGTGTTGGGGTGCCGAATATGATGGCATCTGCCTCTGCCAGTTCATCTACCTTGCAGAGCGGGATATTGGCGAAACTTTTCTGGGCTTCCAATGCTCCCATTTTCACGAGGACGTCTTCAGGTAACGTCTCCGGGACGCGGCGCAGATAGACATCGGCTCCCTTTACCTGGCCCGCGCCCTCTTTAATGGCTTCAGCCATTTTCTTAACATGGCCGTAAAGCGAATAGTAAGCGATTAAGATTTTCATTGTGGCCTCCTCTTGTATCGTTTTATCAGATTTATGCTACGCAGAATGATGTCGGTCATGGCTTTGACGGCCGCTGTCCTTTCTGCATTTTCTTCATCATTTCATTCATATCTCCCATACCGCCAATGCCCATTACTTCCTGCACGCTGTTTACTTTCCTGTAACCTCCTGGCATCTCAAACGGGGAATCTTCGACCGCAGGGAATAGCGTCTATTTTTAATGAGCTCGCTGTCTCGGTTCAATTTTAATGTCGCATAGTTTCCGGAATTCGTCAATTAACGATTTTAGACATTAACGATTTCAGACTGTGGAAAAGGTATCCTGTTATGTTTCCCTTGACAAGCGTAACCTCATTGGTTACAATATAACCCATGATAAAGGCTTTTATCCACAAAGGTCTGGAAGATTTTTTCTACGATAGAACCCTAAAAGGTATACAGGCCAAGCATGCTTCCAAATTAGAGGCGATATTGGATAGGCTTGATGCGGCAAATGAAATCAAGGATATGAACTACCCCGGCTCCGGCCTTCATCTGCTGCTTCCAAAAACGAAGGGGCGCTGGTCGATAAAAGTCTCCGGCAACTGGCGTTTGACGTTTGAATTTAAGGCTGGAGACGCACTTAATGTAGCCGTCGAAGACTATCATTGAAAAGGATTATTATGAGAACACGAAAAAGACCGCCATCTCATCCTGGATCAATTCTCAAGCTTCATTACCTGGACCCGTCAGGAATAAGTGTTACAGATCTTGCGAAGAATCTGAGATTGTCGAGAAAAACCGTATCCAAAATACTAAACGAACGTGGCGCCGTGACAACGGATGTTGCTTTGCGGTTGTCCAGAGCATTTGATACTACTCCTGAATTATGGTTGAACCTTCAGAGCAATTACGATCTCTGGCATACGGCAAATGAGACGACTGATTGGCAGGCAATAAGCCCTATACTGAAAATCGCTCAGGTAAGTGCATAGACGGTGCCTGTACAGCTTCGTGAAACATGCGGTTTCCGAAGGGTATTTTTCGGTTGATTTGGGGTGTCGTCTCCTTCCTTGAAGTCCTCAAACCGTCAACGTCACAAAACATTCAGGATACAATTGATAATACATACCTCGTGTTTCTTTCCTGTTTCTTTTTCATTGACACACAAATCCATCCATCGTAATCTTTCATTGGGCAACCGCGTGTTATTTATTAAGTATCAGCCTTACGACCCCGAACCATCACACTACGCTGAAAGGAGCGTCCTATGAAAAAGATTATTTCCCTGCTGTCCGTTGCAATTTTTACAATCGCTATCTTTGCCTTTGCTGCCGAAGACACCAAGCCTGAACTGCGTCCCGCACAGAAACTAATGCAGGCCCGAGCAGCCTGGCTGACCGCAATGAACGAAAACCTTGGCGCTAACAAGTTTGAGGCCATTACCAAGGATGCCGACGAGTTGGCTGCCCAGACCAATAAAGTTGGCGAAAACATTCCCAATCCCCTCGGCAAAGAGTTGACTTTGGCCATCTCATCACTTGCCAAAGACATCTCTGTTGCCGCTGCCAAGAAGAATGGCGAAACAGTCAAGGTCAAGCTGGGAGAGATCAAAGGCAAGTGCGGCGAGTGCCACGCTAAAATCCGCGACAAGAAATAATTCTTATTATCTGCTATTAGAAAAAAGAAAACGGCCGGAATCGCACCGGCCGGCAGAAGTTGTACCCCACTATTTAGCAGATAGTGGATTTGATTTTTACGGAAAAAAGGCCTTTGTTTTCATTACTTCAGGCGGCTCTCCGGCCAAATCATTATGGCATCTGTCGCAAGCTGTAACCAAAACTGGAGCTTCAGTAATAGGAGGTATTCAATTAAGAGGTTGCAGTTCATTTCCCACTCTTTTTGGACTTTTCCCGAAACGACCAAATGAAAAGGAGTTGGAAAGAGCAGGAAAATTCGGACGTGCTGTTGCTGCTAACATAATGAATGGAGAGTCGCTGGCATCTCATTACCCCATTTACCTTTAAGTGTTGGTAATGCAAGAGAATTTTTCAACTGCTTCAGAAAAAGTCTTCTTGGAATCTCCTTAGCCCCGAAGCGTTTAAGATGCCCGGTTGAAACCTGGCAGTCGATAAGATCAAAGGAATTTTCCGCAAGATATTTTGCAAGGCGGGCAAAAGCGACCTTCGAGGCATTGCTCTCAAGGGTAAACATCGATTCTCCGAAAAAGCATCTTCCAAGCGAAACACCATAAAGGCCGCCGGCAAGAATTCCGTCTCTCCATGCTTCAACCGAATGAGCAAAACCCGATTCATGAAGTGCGCAGTATGCATCTGTCATCTCAGGAAGAATCCAGGTCCCTTCATTTTCCCTTCTCCCGGCGCCGGCGCACAGATTAATTACCTGTTCGAAAGCTGTGTCAAAAGTAACATCAAATATGCCTTTCTTAATTACTTTTTCAAGGCTCTTTGAAATTCTGATTTCACCGGGATGTATAACAAGACGGGGATCCGGAGACCACCATAGAATCGGTTCGCCTTCCGAATACCAGGGGAATATTCCTATACTGTAGGCAAGAAGAAGCCTCTCCTGGCAGAGATCGCCTCCTACTGCAAGAAGGCCGGTTTTATCTGCAAGCTGCGGGGGAGGAAAAATTATTTCTTCGGTCAGACGATATACCGGCATCGGTGGTTATGCTTTAGACATAAGTTTCAAGTTGCAAGTGAAGTCGAATATCGAATATCGGACATCGAATTTCGAAGTACGATGTTCGATGTACGAAGCTCGGCTTTTCACTATTCACTTCTTATTTACCCGAGCAAAAGCAAAAGAAGGTTTGTCGCCGGAAAGATCTATACTTACGCTGCCGCCTTTCCGGAGTTTTCCGAACAGAATCTCATCCGAAAGAATATCCTTGATTTCGGTCTGAAGCACCCTTGCAAGCGGCCTTGCGCCGTATCTCGGATCATAACCTTTATTTGCAAGCCAGGTTCTTAAGGCGTCGGAGTATGAGAGGGAAGCTCTTTTCGCCGCAAGCTGCTCTTTAATCTCTTTCATGAACTTATCGACCACCAGCTCCATTATTTCCGGAGTAAGAGGTTTAAAATTGATTATGTCATCAAGACGGTTTCTGAATTCGGGGCTGAAAATGTTCTCAACCGCCTTTTTCCCCTTGCTTTCAGGGTCATACCTGACCTCTCCGAACCCGATTGTCTGTGCGCTCATTTCACGCGCTCCGGCATTCGATGTCATGATTATTACCACATTCCTGAAATCGGCCTTTTTACCGTTGTTATCTGTGAGAGTCGCGTGATCAAGAACCTGGAGAAGGATATTAAAAAGGTCCGGATGGGCCTTTTCTATTTCGTCGAAGAGCAGTACGCAGTGCGGGTGTTTGCGCACGCCGTCGGTCAGCAGACCGCCCTGATCAAAGCCTATATAACCGGGAGGAGCTCCTATCAGGCGGGCCACGGCATGTTTTTCCATATATTCGCTCATGTCAAACCGAATGAACTCTATTCCCATGATGGCCGCGATCTGCCTTGCCACTTCTGTTTTGCCCACTCCTGTCGGACCCGTAAACAGAAAAGAGCCTACAGGACGGGTTGGAATTCCAAGCCCTGCCCTTGAACGCTTGATCGACGTCACAAGAGATTTTATCGCGCCGTCCTGGCCGAAGACAACGCCATTCAGCCTCTTATCGAGATTCTCAAGCTTTGTCCTGTCTGATGCGGATACACTATTCTCCGGTATCCTTGCCATTTTTGCCACTATCTTTTCTATGTCGGCAGGATGTATCTTTTTTCTGTGTGAAGAGCCGGAAAATTTAACAAAAGCCCCGGCTTCGTCTATGACATCGATTGCCTTGTCGGGAAGATACCTGTCGTTTACATGCTTTGCCGAAAGCTCTGCTGCCGCTTTCAGAGCCTCATCGGTATATTCAATTCCGTGGTGCTCCTCGTAATGGAACTTAAGGCCTTTCAATATCCGGATGGTTTCGGTGACTGTCGGTTCCGGAACTTCTATCTTTTCGAAGCGGCGTGACAACGCCCTGTCTTTTGTAAAATAGTTTTTATATTCCTCGTAAGTTGTTGACCCTATACAGCGCAATTCTCCTGTTGCAAGAGCCGGCTTTAAAATATTTGACGCATCCATGGAACCGCTGCTGGTTGCTCCTGCTCCGACAATTGTGTGTATTTCATCTATAAATAGAATGGAGTTTTTCTTTTCCTGAAGCTCCGAAATAACTCCTTTCATCCGCTGCTCAAAATCGCCCCTGAATTTTGTCCCGGCAAGAACCGAACCCATATCAAGAGAAAAAATACGGACATCTTTGAGCGCGTCAGGAACATCTCCTTTTAATATTTTCTGTGCCAGACCTTCGGCAAGCGCTGTTTTTCCCACCCCCGGGTCGCCCACAAAAACAGGATTGTTCTTTCGTCTTCTGCAAAGCACCTGCAGGGTTCTCTCTATCTCAAGATCACGGCCGATAAGAGGATCAAGCTTGCCCCCGGCTGCCATTTTAATCAGGTCAATTGTAAACGATTCCAGAAAATCGGGTTTCTTCTTCCTCTCCGTCTTTTCGGTTTTGGAAAACCCGCCCGGGCTCTCCTGGGCGCCGATTTTTGAAATATCATGGGATATGTAGTTTAAAACATCAAGGCGGGAAACGCCTTCAAGGCTGAGAAAATACTCCGCATATGAATCTTTTTCATCGAAAATGGCCGCAAGGATATCGCCGACTTCAACCTCCTGTTTTTCAGAAGAACGAGCCTGGTTGAATGCTCTCTGTATTACTCTCTGGAAGCCTGTAGTTTGCTGCAAAACATATTTAACGCCCTCGGGAACAGTTTCGACCCTCATTCTAAAAAAATTCTCAAGCGAGCGAGAAAGGTTTTCAATCTTTCCGCCGCAGTTTTCAATTATATCAGTTCCCGTATTGTCCTGCATAATTGCATAAAGAAGATGCTCCGTGCCGACATATTCATGGCGTCTCTTTTTCGCTTCTTTAACTGCAAGGCCAAGAGTTTCGCTGAGTGCCTTACTTATCATATAATCCTACTCCTTCTCTATGGAACATCTGAGAGGAAATCCTTTTCTACCGGCTAACGCATGAACAGAATTCATCTTTGTTTCAGCAACTTCAAACGTATAGAATCCGCATATTCCAATACCCTGTCTGTGAACATTCATCATTATCAGGATAGAGTCTTCCATCGATTTATTAAACACAGTAATAAGAATTTCTACCACAAAATCCATTGTGGTGTAATCATCATTGTGAAGAAGCACCTTGTACATGGATGGTTCTTTCGCTTCATCCTTTGTGCTGGAAAGGGCGCTCTCTTCTATTTCAGGACTTGTAATGTTTCCCATAACGGTTGATGTGTTCTATTTATCAAAAAAAATATCTTGATTGATTTTATAATAAAACCGCTTCATGAACAAGATTTTTTAATACAATAATACCGGCTTCGCAAAAAGTCAAAAGCAGGATTTTATCAAATTATCGTCTTTTTCTTCCAAAGCTTGTAAATAGCAGGATAAACAATGAGTTCCAGCAGAAATGAAGTTACAAGGCCTCCTATCATCGGGGCCGCGATGCGTTTCATGACATCCGTACCGGTTGCCGTCGACCACATGATCGGCAAAAGACCAATAAATGCGGAAGCAACCGTCATCATCTTGGGGCGCACCCTTTTAACGGCGCCGTGAACTATCGCCTCATCCAGTTCGCCGATGTTTTTAAGGTTTCCGGCCTTTTTTGCCGAATCATAGGAAAGATCGAGGAATAGGAGCATGAATACTCCTGTTTCCGCATCAAGACCCAAAAGTGCGATCATTCCGACCCATGCGGCTATTGAAACATTATAATCGAGGAAATAAAAAAGCCAGATAGCGCCTATGGCGGAAAAAGGCACTGCCAGCATGACAACCATTGACTTGAATGCGGAGCGGGTGTTCATGTAAAGAAGAACAAATATCAGAACGAGTGTAATCGGGACTATCACCTGAAGGAGTTGACGAACCCGCAGCATGTTCTCATACTGGCCGCTCCACTGCAACACATAACCTGTTGGAACGGAAAGTTTTTTTGCAACCTCTTTTTTGGCTTCCGCAACATAGCCCCCGATATCCCGCCCTGTTATATCAACATATACATAGCCTGTGAGAAATCCGTTTTCATTGCGCAGCATGGAAGGCCCGCTCACGATCTCAATATCTGCAAGATGCGTCAGAGGCACCGATGACCCCATCGGAGTTGAAACAAGAACCCGCCCCAGTCTGTCCATATCATCGCGGAGTTCGCGCGGATATCGCAGGTTAACCGGATACCGTTCACGCCCCTCGATTGTTGTCGTTATGTTTTCGCCTCCGATTGCGCTCATAATAACAGACTGGAGTTTTTCAATCGTAAGGCCGTAACGGGCAAGCTGATCCCTGCGGGGTTTAAAATCCACAAAAAATCCCCCCGCCACGCGTTCGGCATAAACGCTTCTTGTGCCGGGAATATTACGAACAATATTCTCAAGCTCGGCGCCTATCTTTTCGATCTCCTTGAGATCTGAGCCGGATATTTTTATGCCGACAGGAGTGCGCACTCCTGTTGAAAGCATATCTATACGCGCCTTGATCGGCATGGTCCACGCGTTCGTCACTCCCGGAATGCGCAAAGCAAAGTCCATCTCGTGAACCAGGTCTTCCCATGATATGGTGTCAGGCCAGGCAGGACGAAGCATTGCCTTTATAAATTCAGGCGCCCACGAGGAGTACCATCTCTTCTTCGGTCTCCACTCGTTTTCGGGTTTTAGTATAACTGTCGTCTCCATCATGGAAAAGGGCGCCGGGTCAGTTGATGTTTCCGCCCGCCCTGCTTTTCCAAAAACTCTTTCCACCTCGGGAAATGATTTTAACACACGGTCCTGCGTGGTAAGAAGCTCCTGGGCGGCTGTAACCGAAATCCCCGGAAGAGTCGTGGGCATATAAAGGATACTTCCTTCCTTCAGGGGAGGCATGAATTCCGAACCTAGCTTGAAATAAACCGGTATGCTTACCGCTACAAGCAAAAACGAAGCGGCAATGATAGATTTCGGATGTTTAAGCACAAACCTGCAGACCGGTTCATAGATTTTGAATATAAACCTGCTGACGGGATGTCGCTCTTCAGAATAATATGTGCCGACAAGCGTTTTATTCGCAATCCACGCAAACCATTTTGGCCTGAATACAAAAGGATCCATTCTTGTAAAGAGCATCCGCATAGCAGGATCAAGTGTTATGGCAAGAAGCGCGGCAATCGCCATTGCAAGCGTTTTGGAATAGGCAAGAGGCTTAAAGAGCCTTCCCTCCTGGTCCACGAGGGCAAATACGGGGAGAAAAGCGACTGCGATTACAAGGAGCGAAAAGAAAACCGAAGGGCCGACTTCCTTCAGGGCTTCGAGACGCACCTCATGGAAATCCCCCTTTCTGCCGTCCGCCTGCCAGTGATAAATCTTGTTGTAGGCATTCTCCACCTCTACTATCGCTCCGTCAACAAGAACACCTATAGATATTGCTATACCGGCAAGAGACATGATGTTTACATTAATATTCAGAAGATACATCGGGATAAATGCGATAAGGACCGAAATCGGTATGGTTGCGATAGGAACGATGGCCGAAGGAATATGCCATAGAAAAATAAGGATAATCAGCGACACGACGATCATTTCTTCAGTGAGTTTATCCTTTAGGGTTTCAAGCGCCCTGTGTATAAGATCGGATCGGTCGTAAGTCACAAGTATTTCAACTCCCTTTGGAAGGGAAGGTTCAATATCTTTTATCTTCTGCTTGACCCTGTTAATAACATTGAGGGCATTTTCCCCGTGCCTCATCACAACAATACCGCCTACGGTATCTCCAAGACCGTCAAGATCTGAAATTCCTCTTCGTATTTCAGGTCCCAGTTCGACTCTTCCGACATCCGTAAGCAGAACCGGAACACCGCCAGCGCCGGTTTTTAATACTATCTTTTCAAAATCGGACGCGGACCGTGCATATCCGTGCCCCCTCACCATATATTCGGCGCCGCTCCATTCGAGAAGTCTTCCTCCCACTTCATTGTTCGATCCCCGGACCGCTTCCGCGACTTCATTAAGCGAGAGGCCGAAAGCCGCAAGACGGTTCGGATCAACCGTCACCTGATACTGCTTCACAAATCCGCCTATTGAGGCAACCTCGGCAACACCCTGTACCGATTGCAGCGCATAACGCAGGGTCCAGTCCTGGTACGAACGGAGCTTGTCAAGCGAATGACTTCCGGAATGGTCGACAAGGGCATACTGAAACACCCATCCGACTCCCGTCGCGTCGGGCCCCAGTTCGGTCTGAACTCCCTGGGGAAGGCGTGACTGGATTTTGGAAAGATATTCAAGAACTCTTGAACGCGCCCAGTAAATATCCGTACCATCTTCAAATATGACGTAAACATAGGAGAATCCGAAATCGGAAAATCCGCGGATTGCTTTGACTTTCGGCGCCCCGAGGAGGGCCGTTATGATAGGATATGTCACCTGGTCTTCTATGATATCCGGAGACCGGTCCCACCTTGAATACACAATCACCTGAGTATCGGAAAGATCCGGAAGCGCGTCAAGGCGTATTATTTTCAAGGTATATACGGCTACCGCCATAAGCACCAATACTCCTACAATAACTAAAATACGGTTCTTCGCGGAGAATTCGATTATTTTATGTATCATTTGCCCCCTCCGGCTCCTGCCGCCTGCATAATCGCAGCCCGCACCCGTGACTCGGAATCAAGAAGGAAATTTGCCCGTACAACAACTTTTTCGCCTGCCCCGACCCCCGATAATATCTGGGCCAGACCGCCGCTGCGATATCCTACTTTAACTTCCCGCGGCTCGAAGCGATCTTCCCCGATACTCACAAAAACAATCTGGCGAAGACCTGTATTCATGACCGATGAATCAGGAACAACAACCGAGTCTGAAGTCTCGATCTTCATCGAAACATTCACATACATTTCAGGCTTTAAAGAATAATCGCTGTTTTGAAACTCGAATCTTGCTCTCAATGTACGGCTCTGCGGATCAAGATAAGGATATATGTAGGAGATCCTTCCGGTCTTTTCGACTTTCGGGTCATATGGAAATGTAAATACGGCCTTTTGTCCCAGCCGGATAAGGTGAACTTCAAACTCGTAAAAATCGGCTTCTATCCATATTTTTGAAAGATCTGTAATTGTAAAAAGCTCCATTCCGGGTTCAACCTGCTGGCCTTCATAAACTCCTTTTGCAGTCACAAAGCCCGAAACCGGCGCAAGTAAAGTAACTGTGCGTTTTGGCATTCCGGTTCTCTCTATCTCCTTTATCAGGCTTTCAGGAACATCAAAGAGTTCAAGCCTTCTTCTTGCGGCTTTTAAAAGATCTTCTCCTCCTTTCTGAACTTCAGGGATTGAAGAGTTCGCAAAACGCATGGCATTTTCCCGCGCGCGCAGAAATTCCTCCTGGCTTCCAAGAAGCTGCGGTGAATAGATGGTCAAAAGAGGCTGGCCTGCTTTGACAAGCTGGCCGGTAGTACTTACATACAGTTTTTCTATCCATCCTGAATTTTTTGTATGCACATGGCGGACAAGTGTTTCATCAGGCTTCACGAGGCCGACGGCCCTGATGTCTCCCTCCAGCTTCTGCTTTACTGCTTCTGCCGTCTGAATACCGGCAAGGCGTATTCCTTTTTCATCTATGGTAACCGTGGCAAGCCCTTTAACCTCTTTTTTTTCAGGCAGCGCCACCTCGTCGGCATAAACGGGGATATAATCCATGCCCATCTCATCCTTGGAGGGAACGGGAGAACTTATCGATGGATCCATCGGATTCCGGTAGAAAAGAATTTTCCGTTCTCCGCTTACAGTCTTTTCGATTGATTTTTTTTCAGGAGGCGCTGTTTCCTGTGATCCGGATTCGCTTTTTTCAATCGGCACAAGATCCATGCCGCATATTGGACAGGCGCCCGGTTTATCCGCGATATATGTGGGATGCATTGGGCACTGATATTGTACAGCATCTGCATGTTCGTCTTTTTCGGCGCAGGCAAATATAAGGGCAGCCAGCAAAAGCGCTGTCAGCGCAATAACTGTTAATTTATATCCATGAGTTGATATTTTCATGGTTTTTCTCCTTTCTTTTCATATAGAGGGAAAGGGGCTGTAAAAGCATCTATACCGGCCCATGATATAAACCTGTCCGACTCCCGGCGCGCAAGCTGTGCAAGTGCATCAAGCCAGAGCTTATAATCTTCTATAACAACCGAAAAATCAGCCCGGCCGGCAATATATGAAGCACGCGCCGAATTAAGAGCCGCGCTCGTCTGAGGAATAATGGCGTCTTTATACCGTATTATCTGCTCTTGATCCCGTTTCCATCTTGCAAAAAGGCCTGCGATTTCAGAGCTGATGACCGTTTCAGTTTCTTTAAGGTTTTTTCTGGCCTCTTCAAGCCTATGTCCTGCCGCACGCTTGAGAGGCTTCTGCTTGTTGTTTTGCCATACGGGAAGAGTCATGCCAAAAGAAACGACAGCCATAGGATCGTATTCATTGTCGAAAGCCACTCCGGCTCCGGCAAAAAAATCGGGCCAGAAATCAAGTTCAGCGGATTCAAGCCTGTATTCAGCAGCTTTCACAGCAGCTTTTTTTATGAAAAGAGCGGGGTAATTTGCAAGGGCAAGATCTTCCAGACCCGCTGCACTATCATGCCTTATGTTAAAAGAAGGCAGAGCTGTAACTTTTCCAACGGGGAAGCTTCCGGGACGTCCAAGCAATCTGTTTAATCCGGCAGCCATGCCAGCCCGCTCGGCGGCGATATCATTCATCCGCTCGGTAAGGCGTGATAACTCAATCTGGGCTTTTATCTGCGACTCCTGCTCCCCCTCTCCTGTGCTGTAGCGCATGGCTGCTGTGGCCTCCAGCATTCTTACAAGTTCTCTTGCAGCATCAAGAACAAGGGTTTCGCTGTCAAAAGCGTAAAGTCCGGCATAAACGGTGCGAACTTCTCTTGTAATCTGCCTTTTGATATCGACAAGACCGGCATATTCCATCTCCGATTCGGCGCCGGCGGTTTTTCCCATAACGGAACGCTTCCCCGGAAAAGGAAATTCCTGCTTTAAAACAATTTCTCCTTTCGCAAAAACGGGAGATGAAAGAGAACTGATATTTTCCTCAAGTGCGAATTCAAGTTCGGGGTCGGGAAGCGCCGATGCAGGCTCAATAAGCTCTCTTGATGCGGCAAACTTCGACCGAACGGCCCCGACGGCCGGGGACTTCTCAAGCGCTTCGGCTACCAGGTCGTCAACAGGCGGAGCCAGTGAACTCTCTGCTGTATCAGCAGCATCTCCGCTTCCATTAAGAACCGGGATGAGCAGCATCAGCAACACAATTGATCGCAAAATTATTTTTATTCTCAAAGGAATCCTCCTTGCCAAATATTACAGCTTCATTCCGACTCCTGAATTCTGACTCCTGACTCCTGACTCCTGAATTCTGACTTCTGAATTCTGACTTCTGTTACTTACTTTTTCGTATCAGGGCCTGAAATTATCTCACCGCACGTCAGCATTTTGGAACCGTAATACGGGTTGCGTATCTTTTTACCCTTCTGAAGCCACGAACCCGGATTCATGGAGCAATATATCACATTTATTCCCGAAGGCTTTGACATTGCGGTCCACATGACCATCGGCTTTGATAAATCCACAAGTGCCGTTCTCAATGATGAAATGTCCTTCGCCAAAGCCATTTTCTTTGCTCCGTCCGAAATTTTTCCGGGAATACTCTTGTAATGGGAAGCGTGCTCTCCTGTAACAAGAGAAGGTGAAAGGTTTCCGGCAAGGCTTTCGATTTTTTTTGCGGCATCGGTAACTCCATCCGTTTTATCTGAAGCAAGGCTGTCTGTAATATTAAGATATTCCGAAAGGATCGGCTGCATCTTTTCGTCGAACTTTTCGCTTTCCGCAAAAACATAATTTCCTGTTGATAAAATAACCGTGAAAATAAAAGTAGTTATTAATAAGATGAAAGTAAATCTTTTCATTTCTCTCCTCCGTTGTTTTATCATTATATAAGGAATCCCTTCTGATCCCTTGAACCCTTTTCAACCATAGCAGCAAGTGGTGTGCCATTTAGAAGGAATTGTTATAAGACAATTATATCATACTGCAATTACTGGAAATAATTAAATAGAATTGAAAAAATTATTATAAACGTAAACAGATAGCGGATATATTATATACAGGTATTGTCCAACGTGGAAATTTTATGGATATATTGTATCCATATGAATTGTATTGTCAATATGTTTCAGCCGAATACGGAGTAATCTTTTGGTTCTTCTGATCAGGCGCCGATCTCATCGGAAGCGGTTGTATTTTGAAGCTTCTGCATGAGAGGCCCGTCCTTTCGCCATGTATAACAAGTATCGATCAGATATTTTTCTATCGATTCTCGTGACAGTTTGCCGTCAAAGGGCTTTCTTGCAATATTTGACCAGTAACCCTGCACGGCAGCCGGAGCCATTACCAGCAAAAGTGTGGTCAGATGTGTGCAACCTTTTATGCCGCCCGTTATCTTTTTTACTTTGGCGGAAAAGCCGGGAGTAATGTTAATCCCTTCAATTATCTTAAGGCTGTTTATTGTCTCTATACAATCCACATGTGGAGTACCGGGCATTTCGACTTCAATTTTTTTTATCAAAAGATGCTCCCCTATCAGCAAACGGATAATCATGTGATGAATCGTACCGGGCTGGTTCGCCTCACCTGAAATAAGGTAATACGGTTTTAATCTGTTGTCTTTTAAAACACCCTCGACGATTATTCCTTCACCCTTGCACTCATAAGTTGAAACCTCAACGCTTCTTGTATGTACTTTATCACCGCACCGGTCTTTCAGGCTCATCTCTTTATCCTCCGCACGCATTTCAGTTTTGACTGAACTTATTAACCTTTTCTTAATTCTATTTCAAATACAAAACCTGTTTCAGGATATTTTCTTAAAATATAATTCCTTTCCGGTTTTCTTTTCCAGTTTGAAAAAAATACTGACACATTTTGATAATAAAAAAGAGCTGATCTCTTAATAATTGTAAATTATAAACATATTTTCAAAATGTTATATACAATCGCCCGCAAATTTTTTAATGGTATGAATCTTGCTTTTTCTGAAAAATAAGAAATATCAAACAGAAGGTGATCGGATAAATTGAAAAAGGAGGAGCCGTGGATATTTTATCAAAAGCAAAACTTCTTGCTCACATTTTAAGATGGCGATTTACCTGGAACAGGAAAAACCTTGATTACAGGATTGAAGGTATGAAAAATTCTAAATTCATGAGTGCCATGGAAGCGATTAAATTTATACCTGATGGAGCGACGGTATTTTCTTCGGGGCTTGGCGGAAATACACGCTGCTCAGTCTGGTTCTGGGCGACTGAAAGATCCTTCCGTGAGACAGGGCATCCAAGGAACCTCACTCATATAAATATAGGAGCCCAGGGCGGGCGCGGAAAGGTACCGGGAACAATCGAAGAGATAGCCAAACATAAGGGGTGCGTCACCCGCTATATCGCGGGTCATCTTGAAACGGCAAAAGCGATGCTAAGTCTGGCCGATCTTGGTCATGTTGAGCTTCATACTTTTCCCCAGGGAATAGAGAGCCTTCTTGTCGAAGCGCAGAGCCGGGGTATATTTGAAATCGAAACTGAAACCGGCGTCGGCACATTCCTTGATCCGCGGATTGGAAACGGAACAGTTGTAATACCAGGAACAGGGGAAAGTCTGACAGAAGTATCGGGTAATAAATTAAAGTACCGGCTTCCCCAAATAGATATTGCCTACTTCATCGCCCCTGCTGCAGACAGAGAAGGAAATATCTACATCCGCAATTGCTCCATGTATACGGAAAGTTACGAATCTGCCCTTGCGGCAAAAGCGAATGGAGGCAAGGTGCTGGTTAGTGTAGCGGAAATAATAGAAAAAAACGAACAAGAGGTTTTTCTTCCCGCCGATAAAGTTGATGCCATAGCGGTTCACCCCTTTAATGAGCAGGCCGCCTCCATACCCCAGCTAAAATACTGGAAGATGTTCACAGAAGGCGCAAATGTCGATAAACAGGATGCCATTGATAAATTAAAGTTCATCAACAGAGTTCTCGGAATTACGCCCAAGCGCGGTTCAGTTGAAGATGCGCTTGCCCGTCTCGGAGGCTCCGTGTTTACCAGGTATGTCAAAAAATGCTCTAATATCGTTGTAGGTGTTGGACTCCCGGAGGAAGTTTCACGACTTATTTACGAAGGAGGACTTTTTAATGATGTAACCTTCATTTCCGAAACTGGTGTAATAGGCGGGCTTCCTGGACCGGGTATTTTCTTCGGGGCCGGAATCAATCCAAAGGAGATAATGTCGTCAGCCCGGACCTTTCACCTTTGCTACGAACACCTTGATGCTACTATCCTTGGAATCCTTGAAGCGGACAGCCATGGGAATATAAACGTTTCAAAGCGTGGAGAAGGCGCCATCAATTATGTCGGCCCCGGCGGATTCCCCGATTTTTGTGCGGCGGCTGATACAATTATATTTGTCGGAAGCTGGATGGCTGGAGCCGTAATGACGATTAAAAACAGAAAACTTGTAATTGAAAAACCCGGTAAGCACAAATTCATAAGCAGAGTAAGTGAAATAACAATGAGCGGAGAGCAGGCGCTCAAGAGGAATAAAACGGTGCTTTATGTGACAAATGTCGGGGTCTTTAAACTTACTCAAAGAGGCATGGAGCTCATAGAGGTTATGCCCGGCATGGATATCAGGAAAGATATAACAGATTCCTGCCCCATGAAGATCATTCTTCCCGAAAACGGAAATATTCCGGTAGTGGAGGAATCAATAGTTACAGGGGAAGGCTTTAATCTGAAATGGAGGAATTTTTAATAAAGAAGGCTTCGTAAAAAGTTTTTATATTGCAATAAAAAGCTCTTTTTCGTATAAACTCATTTCAGTTTATGAAAACTGATGTTCCTGAAACCGAATATTTAAAGAGAGGATGTCATGAAATACGGAAAAGACAAAAGTTTGTTTTTATATTCAAAAGCCACTCTGGTTATCCTTTTTATATTTGCAGTCACAGGTACGGTTTTTGCCGGACAAACAATTGACGAGGTGAGGAGCAAATGGATCGGAGTCAGCATAGACAAGCTCATTGAAAAGCACGGATATCCCGACCAGTCATTTACGGCACCGAACGGGAACACGGTTTATGTTGTCATCAAAAACGTGAAAAAACTTTATCCCGTCCCGGTGCTCAGGCAGCCTGAACGGAAGGATATTGATATTTTCAATACCAAAACAGGTTCATATTCTTATGGTTCAACGACAACCGGCGGCGGGTGGACAATTGAACAACAGATGCAGAAATCTGAATGCGCCGGATATTTTGAAGTGAACAGGGAAAACATCATTGTTGAAGTGAAGTTTAAGGGCGAAGAGTGCCCGAAATAAAAAATCTTGTCTCTTTCTCCAGTTCGCTGATTGGTATTTCCTCTACAACGGCAGAACCAATTCCGGATAAGAGAACAAAATGCAGGAAAGCGTTCTCCCTCTTTTTATCCCTCTTGATCGCTTCAAGAACTTTTACCCGGTCATGGGGGAGTTCGACCGGGAGACCAAAGAGTTTAATCAGTTTCTTTAACCTTTCAAATTCTTCCTCATTCAATAAACCTTTTTTCACTGAAAGTCTGGAAGCAATTATCATCCCCGCACTGATTGCTTCACCATGCAGAATCCCCAGGGTTTTTTCAAATGCATGGCCGAATGTATGCCCGAAATTAAGCTTTCTCCGCTCATCTTTTTCTTTTTCATCACGGGATACAATACCCGATTTTATTTTGACCGAATCATAAACCAGTTTTCCGATAACATTCCGGTCAAGGGAAAGCGCTTTTTTACGGTTGTTTTCAAGGAAGGTAAAAAGTTCGGCATCGCATATTGCCGCATGTTTTATTATTTCTGCAAACCCGTTATGCAATTCTCTTTCAGGCAGAGTCGAAAGAAGACTTAAATCACATATAACAAATTCAGGTTGATTGAACACGCCTACAATATTCTTGTACTCGTCCAGGTTAACGCCGTTTTTTCCACCGACACTTGCATCAACCTGAGAAAGAAGAGTGGTAGAAACAAAACCGAAACGGATGCCTCTTAAGAAAGTGGAAGCAGCAAAGCCGGAAATATCGCAAACAACCCCGCCCCCTATTCCTACTATAAAAGATGATCTGTCAATCCCGAATTCAAGGAATTTTTCATATATATCGCGGACCGTGTCGAGGTTTTTTGTCTTTTCACCCGGTTCAATCTTTATGATTCTGCATCGAGGAAACTCCTTTCCGTGAAAGCGCCATACGTTATTATCGGTAATTATAACTGTTTTTTCAATCGACAAATAACTGCCGAGATTTGAAAGGCTTTCACCGATCATAACCACGGAATCGCCTGTGCTCCCTTTTATCTTTATGGTTTTAACCATTATTGTCTCTGGTCTCTGGTTTCTGGTCTCTGGTTCGTATAGCAGTCTGAAGATTTTTAGACTGAAGACTATTAGTTACTTCAGCCTTCTGCCTTCAGGCTTATACCCTTTTCCTATCTGAATATTTCATAAATTGCCCTTACCTGTCTGCAAAGCAGTTCAAACTGGTGCGGATAAAGGGACTGTGCCCCGTCGCTCATTGCCTTTTCCGGAGTATGATGCACTTCAACCATCAGGCCGTGAGCATCAGCTGCAATGGCAGCTCGACTCAATGGTATAATCTGGTCTCTGCGGCCTGCGGCATGGCTCGGATCAACAATTATCGGAAGGTGGCTCTCTTTTCTCACTACAGAGATTGCTGAAAGGTCGAGTGTGTTGCGGCTGTGGTGTGAAAAGGTTCTGACGCCTCTTTCGCATAAAACCACTTTGGAATTTCCGCCTTCAAGAATGTATTCTGCGGCCATCAGAAATTCTTCTATCGTGGCCGCCATTCCGCGCTTGAGAAGAACAGGCCTTGACGATTTTCCTGCACGCCGGAGAAGGCTGAAATTTTGCATGTTACGGGTTCCGATCTGCACCATGTCCGCATATTCTTCTACCATGTCAAAATGTTCAAAGTCCATGACTTCAGTCACAACGGGCATTCCAGTCGATTCACGAACTTCGGCCAGTATTTTTAATCCTTCTTCACCAAGTCCCTGAAAAGAATAGGGTGAAGTCCTTGGTTTGAATGCGCCGCCTCTGAATATCTGCGCTCCTCCATTTTTAACATGTCCGGCTATTGTATGAGCCTGCTCCCTGCTTTCAATAGCGCAGGGACCGGCAATTATTGCAAGATGTCCGTTCCCGACAGGTACATCCCCGACATAAACGACGGTTCCTTCCGGCTTTATTTCGCGGCTGACAAGCTTGTAAGGCTTTGTAACAGGAATTGCATCTTTTACTCCGGGAAGCCCGATCACAACTGATGGATCGACCGGCCCCTTGTTATGCAATATGCCGATTGAGACCCTGTCTCCGCCGGGAATCGTGCGCGCCGTATATCCTCTTGCCTCAATAGCCGCTACAACCGCATCGACCTCTTCCCTGGTTGCCTTTTTATCCATTACTACCAGCATCTATATATCCTCCTTAAGAATCGTGGTTCGTGATTCGTGATTCGTCGTTCGTAGCTCGTTTTTCGATCTACTATTCACGATCTACGAACCTCGATTCACAATCTTTCACCTGACCCTTTTATTGTTTCTGCAAAAACAAAAAAGGATCGCGAGCTTTTTTCGGTCTGCCCACGATCCCAGTTATTCTAAAAAACTGTTGAATTAAAAATTAAAGAACCTGTCGGCAAACCCCTCCCCGCTGTTGTTGAGCCACCAGCACCAGTAATAATCCTGAATTTCAAAATACTCGGTAATATTCATTTGCCTTTGATCCCGTCATTTAATTATGTTTGAAGGAAGCTAACGGAATTACCTTCAGATTGTCAAGAGATATTTCGGATTTAAAATATTTTGATCATCTGTTCATACTTCCCTGAATATACCCTTCAAGATCCATTGAAACGTAAAGATATCCAGCCTTTTTCATTTTTCCGACCACCGATTTTCTCATTTTCTCCTTTATAATTTTCTCAAATTCTTCCCTTGCCAGTTCGATTCTTGCAAGAGCTCCGTGATGCCTGACACGGCAGGTTCCAAAACCGAGATCTGCCAGGGCATATTCAGCTTCTTCAATCATTTTAAGGCTTTCTTTGGTGACAGGTGTGCCGTAGGGTATCCTTGTTGCGAGACAGGCCATAGCCGGTTTGTTCCAGGTTCCAAGACGCATTTTTTTTGAAAGAAGCCGGATGTCCTGCTTTGAAAGTCCGGCCTCAATCATCGGAGCCGCTATCCCCAGCTCTTTGGCGGCTGAAAAACCGGGACGAAAATCCTTCAGGTCATCGGTATTTGCGCCATGAACAAGATCTCTTATTCTTTTTTTTGATGCGGCTTTCATCATCATGGGAAAAAGATTCGTTTTGCATACATAGCACCTGTCTCTGTTGTTTGCGGTAAATTCGGGAATCTCCAATTCGTTTGTTTCGATTATTACATGCTCAATTCCATGCTTTTTTGCATAATTCACCGCGAGA
>JBFYVZ010000261.1:0-3079 GCA_041298995.1 Desulfobacteraceae bacterium | reverse complement strand
AGTTTCATCATATCAGTCTCCTTATTAATGTATGCGGCATCATTTTGATCATTCTTTTGGAATAATAAATCAAAACTTTTCTTTCTTTTTAGTTCATTATAACCTCTTTTTAATTTTTGTCAAATGATTATTAGATAATATTTATTCTTTATTGATAATAGTTATTGAATAAAAATATTGACTCGAAATAATTACTGGATTATGTTCGACTCATAGTTATATTTAGTTATTTATAGTCCATTTTCGGAAGGATGCTGTTTATGAAAGAACTAATATCAACAAAAGATGTGGCAGAATTACTTGGTGTCAATGAGAAGATGGTCTATGCTCTCATTACAGAAAAGGGCTTGCCTGCAACAAAGATTACCGGGAAATGGTTGTTTCCCAGACATCTTGTAGAACAATGGATTGAGAATAATACACAAAACTACCCTGAATCAAGAGAAACACTACCTCCATATCACGGATTACTCATAATTGCCGGAAGCAATGACCTTCTGCTTGATAAAACAATATCTCTCTTTAACAGCCAATATCCTGAACATGTTGCTGTTTTCGGAAATTTGGGCAGCATGGGCGGTTTGAAAGCGCTTCGTCATAACTTGTGCCACATTGCATCGAGCCACCTTCTCCAGGAGAATGAAAACGATTACAATTTTCAATTTGCGTCAACAGAGCTTGAAAACATGCCTGCAATACACAATTTCTGCAGACGTGAGCAGGGACTTGTTGTTCAAAAGGGAAATCCGAAAAAATTAACTGGAATACCGGACCTTGCGCAGGAGGGCATACGTGTCGTCAATCGTCCTCTTGGAACAGGAACAAGGCTGCTCTTTGACCGGGAATTAAAAAAAGCGGGGATAGACAGTGAAAAGCTTGATGGTTACAGCAACGAAATTGCTAAGCATCTCGATGTAGGAATTGAAATATTGACAGGACGTGCTGATGCGGCCCCCTGCATCCGGCCGGTTGCGTCACTCCTGGGGCTTGATTTTATACCATTGCGCTGGGAACGTTATGACCTTCTGATACAAAAAGACCGCTTTTTTGACAAGGGAGTTCAGTTATTCCTGGGACTCCTTCATGAAAAACCCTTCCATGACACTGCAAAACAGTTTGAAGGCTATGACACAAGCATCAGCGGTAAAATGGTATTTCAGCATGAAAACCAGATAGATAAGAGTACATGATACTCCTGCCTAAAATATCAAAATATTTAAAATAAATGTAACTATTCAGCCACAGATTCACACAGATGAACGCAGATAGGTCTAAATACAAAGAAATAACAGATAATAAATTAACGCAAGGAAAAGGAGACATAAAATGAAACGGAATGTTTTTATTGCTTCACTGACATTGATTGCAGCTTTTTTGATTTTATCCGGCGGCACTGCGTTTTGCGCAGACGCCAAACTGTTGAGGATGGCAACAACAACCAGCACCGATGATACAGGCCTGCTCGATTATCTGAAACCTTACTTCGTTAAAGAGACAGGGATTGATATCCAATGGGTCGCCACCGGCACCGGGAAAGCCCTCAAGCTGGGGGAAAATTGCGATGCCGATGTGCTTCTGGTTCACGCGCCCGATGCGGAAAAAAAATTCGTAGCGGACGGTTTTGGTTTAAATCGCAATGTCGTCATGTACAATGACTTCGTATTAATAGGCCCGGCATCCGATCCTGCCGGCGTGAAGGGCAAGAGCGTCAAGGAATGCCTCAGCGTCATTTCAGGCAAGAATATAAAGTTTGTCAGCAGGGGCGATAAATCGGGCACGCATCAGGCTGAACAGGCTTTATGGAAGGCAAGCGGACTTTCCGTTCCCGATAAAGAAGTGTGGTATGTTCAGGCAGGCCAGGGAATGCTGACGACAATCCAGATTGCCGCCGAACAGAACGGATATACCCTTACCGACAGGGGAACTTACATCAAATATGAAGACACAATGAAGGGAAATCCGCCTTTAAAGATTCTGGTAGAAGGAGATGACCTGTTAAAAAACATTTACAGCGTAATAGTCGTCAACCCGGCGAAATGTCCTAATGTCAAATCGGATCTCGCAAAAGCATTTTCCGACTGGATGAGCAGACCATCAACTCAGAATCTTATTACCGGTTTCAAGCTTTCAGGAAAACAGCTTTTTTTCGTTTCTGCAAAGTAGGATTGAATGAATTTTATTATTGACGGCCTGCTTCAGGCGATCCAATTGCTTATACATGGAGACGCAGAGACCTATTCGGCCGTCTATGCGACGATCAGGGTATCAGTCTATTCCATGACTGTCAGCCTGCTCATTGGAATTCCCGTAGGATTTCTGATGGGTCACCATGATTTTTTATGGAAAAAACATATCAGGACAATAACCGATACCCTGATGTCGCTCCCGACAGTTCTCGTTGGCCTCCTGGTCTATGCTTTTTTAACGACCCGGGGGCCACTCGGAGAATACGGGCTTCTCTTTACCCTTGAAGGAATAGCAATAGGACAGGCAATCCTTGCCCTTCCCATAGTAATAGCGCTAACGGCATCCGCCGTTGAAAGCATGGATGACAATCTTAAGATTACGCTCGTATCGCTCGGCGCAAGCAGGCGGCAGGTACTTTATTCCACTCTTTGGGAAGCCCGGTACGGCATTCTTGCGGCATCAATGAACGCCTTCGGAAGAGTGCTCACGGAGGTCGGAATCGCCATGATGGTCGGCGGAAACATCAAATGGCATACGCGTACCATTACGACCGCCATCGCTCTTGAAACCAATAAAGGAGAGTTCGTCACAGGTGTCGCACTTGGAATTGTTCTTATGGCTATAGCATTTATAGTCAATTTTTCACTCTCTTTTCTGCGGAACAGGTCATGACCATGGATGCTTCCGTCTATCATCTTACCGGGGTAAAAAAGTTTTACAACAGTCATCCGGCCGTTGATATTGATAATCTGTTCATTCCTCAGGCATCCATTACAGGACTTGTCGGGCCCAACGGCAGCGGGAAGAGCACCCTATTAAACATGCTGGCTTTTATCGACAGACCCTCTGAAGGAGCAATTCTCTTCAAAGGCCAAAAAGCCGAACCGTTTTC
>JBFYVZ010000243.1:0-4546 GCA_041298995.1 Desulfobacteraceae bacterium | reverse complement strand
CTCTTCACAAATACTTTTCTGCCAGAATTTCCGCTATCTGAACAGCGTTTGTGGCGGCGCCTTTCCGGATATTGTCGGCAACAACCCACATGTTAATGCCGTTAGGAATTGATTCGTCCTGGCGTATACGGCCAACCAGTGTTAAATCCTGCCCAGCGCCATCAATAGGAAGAGGGTAAATATTATTACGGACATCATCCACAACTTTCACACCAGGCGCATTTTCAAGGAGAAGCTTTACATCTTCAGCTGAAATATGTTTCTCCGTCTCAATATTTACAGACTCGGAATGACCGAAAAACACAGGAACCCGGACAGTAGTTGCAGTAACTCCGATACCGTTATCTTCCATTATCTTCCGTGTCTCATGTACCATCTTCATCTCTTCCTTGGTATAGCCGTTATCAAGAAAAACGTCTATATGGGGGAGACAGTTGAATGCTATTCTATGAGGATAGACATTCTTCTTATAATCAAGAAAATTAATCATTGCTCTTGTCTGATCGTAAAGCTCGTGAATAGCCTTTTTGCCCGTGCCTGAAACTGCCTGATATGTTGAAACGACAATCCTCTTTATTTTGCACTTTTTATGGATGGGGTACAAAGCAACGACCATTTGTATTGTGGAACAGTTCGGGTTTGCAATTATTCCTTTCTTTTTATAGCCGGCCACAGCGTGAGGATTCACTTCCGGTACGACCAGCGGAACATCCGGGTCCATTCTCCACGCGCTTGAATTGTCGATAACCACACATCCGGCCTTTGCCGCTATCGGCGAAAACTCAAGGCTCGTACCGCCGCCGGCCGAAAACAGAGCGATATCCACTCCTTTGAATGATTTTTTGGTCATCTCTTCCACGGGCACAGAATCGCCTCTGAACCGAAGAGTCCGCCCGGCTGATCGGCTCGAGGCCAAAAATTTAATGGATTTGATTGGGAAATTCCTCTCTTCAAGGCATTCTATCATCTGGTTCCCTACCGCCCCGGTCGCCCCTGCAACAGCTACATTAAATTTTTTCTTAGACATGTCAATTCATCCTTTGAATAAGGTTTCATATATAGAATATCGAATATCGAATTTCGCACATCGAATATCGAATTTAGAACCGTTGTTCCTGGTCTCGGTTTCTTGTTGTAGACAACAGATTACTGATAACTGATCACTGATTACCGATCACTGTTTTTTCCTCGACCCCTTGATCCCTTGAATCATCGAATCCTTTTTCACTGTTCACTATATATTTCTTCACGAGATCGCCGACTTCCTGTGTAGTGTATCCCATTTTTCCGGCAGCAACATCGTTTAAATCATTGCGAAGAACTTTCTTTACCGCATCTTCTATCATTGCGGCCGCTTTCTGCTCTCCTATTGTTTCAAGCATTATCTGGGCTGCAAGGATGGCGGCTATAGGGTTTATAACATGCTTTCCTGTGTACTTTGGGGCAGATCCGCCTATAGGCTCAAACATTGAAACCCCTGAAGGGTTTATGTTCCCACCGGCAGCAATCCCCATACCCCCTTGTATTATTGCGGCAAGATCTGAAATTATATCACCGAACATATTATCCGTAACGATGACATCAAACCATTCCGGATTTTTTACCATCCACATACAAATCGCATCAACATTTGCGTAATCGGTTTTGATATCGGGATACTCCTTCGCAACATCCATAAAGGTGCGCTCCCAGAGATCAAAAGCGTATGTCAGCACATTTGTTTTGCCGCACAGGGTCAGTTTTTTTCTTTTGTTTCTTTTCCGGCAGTATTCAAAGGCATATCGTATGCACCTTTCGACACCTTTACGGGTATTGATCGACTCCTGAATCGCAATCTCATCAGGTGTCCCTTTCTTATGGAAACCGCCGGCTCCTGTATACAGGCCTTCAGTATTTTCACGAATAACCGTAAAGTCTATATCTTCCGGCCTCTTATTCTTGAGTGGAGTCTCAACACCTTCGTACAGTTTCACAGGTCTTAAATTGATATATAGATCAAAATGGAATCTTAATTTTAACAGAATCCCCTTTTCAAGAATTCCCGGCTTTACATCCGGATGGCCGATTGCGCCTAAATATATGGCATCCGAACGGGACAATGATTCAAGAACAGTATCGTCAACAAGTTCACCTGTCTTTTTATAATGCTCACCACCAAGATTATAATTCTGATAGACAAGGCTGAAATTGCTCTTAGCTGAAACGGCATCAATCACTTTAATCCCTTCGGCAATAACCTCAGGCCCGGTGCCGTCACCTTGTATTACAGCAATTTTATATTTTTTTGTCATTTTTAATATAACCTAAAATGGTTTCTCCCGCCTTCACTCTGTTTCCGACCTCTACACATTTTTTTGTATCTGCCGGAAGATAAACATCAAGACGTGATCCGAAACAAATAATACCGAACCGATCGCCTCTGGATACAACATCTCCTTCTTTCAATCTGCATATTATCCGTCTTGCGATAAGTCCGGCAATCTGTACCATGCAAATTTTTTTCCCCGTCTCCGTTTCTATTAAAACCGCGTTGTGCTCATTTTCTTTTGAGGCTTTATCAAGATTTGCGGAAAAAAATTTACCGGGGAAATAGCTGATTTTTGAAACTCTTCCTTCGTATGGAATCCTGTTAACATGAACATTAAAGACAGACATGAAGATGCTGATTTTTAATGACATCCCTTTAAAAAAAGGGCTTTCATCAACAGGTTCCGCAATAATCACCCTGCCATCGGCCGGAGAAACAACAGATCCTTCCTCCATCGGCACAACCCTGTCAGGATCCCTGAAAAAATAACAGAGAAAAACCGTTACCACAAGCCCGACAATCGCAAGGTAAGCAGCTCCTGTCAGCGCAAAAAACGCTGTGGCAACAATGCCGGCTATTATAAAGTAATATCCTGGTGTTGCAATATAAAAGGTGGATTGATTATCCGGATCCGGCCTTTTTGAATCTTTCATTATTATGATCTCTGTTTATAATGCCGGGTAATAAATCTGGAGAACGGCCTGAAAATATAACCCGATTTAAGAGCATACAAAAATAAAGAGATTGCCTCGCCCCTCCGCTAATGCATTATAGCTGAATTATTTGCAATACCGACAGGTTACAAGTGCAATCTCGGTTAATATTATTGATTCCGGAATTCTTTGCCTGTTCATATATCAAACTTAATAACATGCTGTCAAATATAAGATTAATTATTTTTTCCCTGACTTCAAAAAGTCATGAGAACAACATCTGTATCATTAAGACGAAAATAGAATTTCAAATGACTGGCATTAGCCGTGTAAGATATTGCGACAGATCAGATATAACGGAACAGTGCCGTTTTCATGTTTACATTGCGTTTTACGGGAGTGACTCTGTTTCCTTACTGCGCTGATATTTATTGACCGCCCTGTTGTGCTCTTTGAGGTTTGCCGAAAAGTAATGTGTCCCGTCATTCTTTGATACGAAAAAGATATAAGGGGTTTCAGCTGGATAAAGAGAGGCTTTTATAGAATCGTATCCTGGACTTGCAATAGGACCAGGCGGCAGACCCTCTACTTTATATGTATTATAAGGTGTTTTTTCCGAAAGATGCTTGCGGGTGATATTGCCGTCAAAGTTTTTTATTCCGTATATTACTGTAGGGTCAGTTTCAAGGCGCATGCCTTTTCTCAGCCTGTTATAAAAGACCGATGAAATCAGTTCTCTTTCATTTTTATCTCCTGTCTCTTTTTCTATTATCGATGCAAGAGTGATAATCTGATGTATTGAAAGTCCGAGTTCTTTGGCCCTTTCCTTCCATTCAGGTTTAAAAACAGCCCATAACCTTTCTATCGTTGCAGACACAATATTCTCAACAGGTTCATCTTTAGGGAAATAATAGGTATCAGGATACAGATAGCCTTCAAGAGATTCTGCCTCGATTCCCTGATTACTGACAAACGAATGATCGGTTGTTATTTTTATGAAATCTTCCTCTGTTCCAAAGCCTGCGCCTGACATAACAGCCGCAATCTGGCGCAGGTTATACCCTTCAGGAATGGTAACCTTATGAAGGTATGTTTTTCCTCTGACCATCATATCGAGTATCACAGCAGGCGGCATTAAAGATGAAAGTGCGTATTCCCCGGCTTTTATTTTTGTGTCATATCTTTTTATCAGGGTCAGAAGCTTAAATCTTATTGGATCTTTTATAATGCCTGCTTCACTCAAATTCGCAATTGTTACATTGAAACTCTCCCTCTTGCCCACAGTCAGAATTTTTACAGTCTTATCAACACCTGCCGGCATTTTTGCATAGCCAATCATATCAAACACAAGCAGTAATGCAGCAATGACAACAAAAGATAATATCGACAGTGTTATTATAAGATATTTATTCAAAAATAAAATTCCTGATTTCACGCCTATGGTTTTTTAAGAGTAAAAGAACCTTGATGGACTCGTAAAAAGTCATATGCGAACGGATTTGAGATTTTTGGGAGATAGATTTTTAAGGAACTGAGCGTTAAAAATCACAAGCTGTTTGAGGGTGTTAGCCCGAGTTCTTGTGAT
>JBFYVZ010000226.1:0-3089 GCA_041298995.1 Desulfobacteraceae bacterium | reverse complement strand
TCATGACTTTAATTTAAATGATTGATTTTGACAACACAATCAAGATGAGGAGACCCGATGAAATATAAAAAACTGCCGGACGATTACACGGTGACATGGAAGGAGAAGATAAAAAAATGGGGCGCCGATCTTGCAGGAATTGCCGATCTTGAACCTTTAAAAGAGCTTGAGGTTAATCCGCCAGACCTTCTCGATGGTTTTACAAGAGCCGTTTCGATTGCGTTAAGGCTTCCTGTTGCGGTTTTTGAACAGATTAAAGACAGACCGACTCCTCTTTATGCTTCCGTTTACCAGACGGCAAACCGCATGCTCGATGAAATGGCTTTCAAAACCTCCGTTTTGCTTCAGAACGACGGTTATTTGAGCCTTCCTGTTCCCGCATCGCAGGTTCTGGACAGAAAGAACTGGATGGGCGCAATAAGTCATAAAGCTGTTGCGAGAATGGCAGGTATCGGGTGGCAGGGGAAAAACCTTCTTCTTATAACGGCAAAATACGGATCAAGAGCGCGTCTTGTCACCGTACTGACGAACGCTCCGTTAAAAGTTGACGGCCCTGTAAAGAACCGGTGCGGAGAATGCACCATGTGCCGTGATGCCTGTCCTGTCGGAGCTATCAAGGGTGTTGGCACCGAAACACATTACCGCGACAGGGAAGAAGCGCTTCATCTTGAACGCTGCGCCGGTAAACTGGCCGGGGAGTTTGCGGTCATTCCAAATGTCGGGGTTCCTGTGTGCGGTATTTGCATAAAGGTTTGTCCTTTCGGACGCAAAAAAGGTTTTTAGACAGGATTAACAGGATTGACAGGATGTTGCCTGCCCGCTTGAGGCGGGACAGGCAATAATCCAGATTCTGCTTTTGCCATTCTCCGCGAAGCGGATACATGTTTCAGACCGCTCTTCCGGAGCGGTCTGATCCAGTTGATCCGTCAAATCCTGTCTGATAATTTTTTTGCTGAGCAGTTTTATGGAGAAATGATAAAAATGATCTGGTTCGCTCAGCTTCATCCCGTAGTTCAGGCTCTTTGCGCTACTTTATTTACGTGGTTTCTTACGGCTCTTGGCGCGGCCTGTGTCTTCGGGTTTAAAAACATGAGCAGAAAGACGCTTGACGGGATGCTCGGATTTGCTGCCGGCGTCATGATTGCCGCAAGCTACTGGTCCCTTCTTGCCCCTGCCATCGAGATGTCGGAAGAACTCGGATTTCCCGCATGGCTTCCGGCCGTTACAGGATTTCTTACAGGAGGTTTCTTCCTCTGGGGCATCGACAAGGTGCTTCCCCATCTTCATATCGGTTTTAAAACAGAAGAGGCGGAAGGGGTAAAAACAGGCTGGCATCGCAGCATTCTTCTTGTTCTTGCCATAACGCTTCATAACATTCCGGAGGGTCTTGCCGTGGGAGTAGCGTTCGGAGCTGCGGCAGCGGGATATCCGGCCGCTTCGCTTGCCGGAGCTATTGCTCTTGCTGTTGGAATAGGGATCCAGAATTTTCCTGAAGGTGTGGCGGTCTCGATACCTCTTAAAAGGGAAGGGATGTCAGCCGGGAAAAGTTTCTGGTATGGGCAGTTGTCCGGCGTTGTCGAGCCTGTTGCCGGTGTTATCGGGGCAAGCGTTGTCTTTCTCGCAAAACCGATTCTTCCATTTGCGCTTTCTTTTGCGGCAGGCGCCATGATTTTTGTCGTAACCGAAGAATTAATCCCGGAATCACAGCGCGGGGGCAACACTGATTTTGCCACGATTTTTACCATGATCGGTTTTGCGGTTATGATGACGCTTGATGTCGCATTCGGATAGTTTCTATTGATTCGTAGTTTATTAAACATATCGTCAGTATCTTCGCAAATAATCAAATCGCGTCCAGCATCTGTATTCTCGAATGTTCGATATGAAGTTTTATCGGGAATGACAACTTCAAAATATATATCAAAAAAGATGGATCAGAGGATATTTCCATTGACTTGTTGATAATTATGTATAAAATATAAATGTAATGAATATTATTAAGAGTAAGGAGATTATATGACTACGGCGGTAAAAATTACGGAAAAAGGACAGGTCACCATCCCGCGGGAAATTCGAAAGGCCTTGAATACAAATCTGATTTCCTTCAGCGTAGTGAACGGCGTAGTTACGCTGCGACCAGTTCATGATATCGGCGGTTCCCTCCGGGCTTATGCCAAAAATGCGGCATCCACAGCCTCTTTCAGAGAGGTAAAAGATGCGGCATGGGAGGAGGCAATCCGTGAAAAAACAGGCCATTAATCTTCCCGATACAAACACGATCATCCGTTACCTTATCAAAGATGATGTGAACCAGTATCTTCTTGCCGAGGCTTTCTTCACAAAAGTCCTGACCGGAGAAGAAAAGGCCATTATACTGGAGAGCGTCCTTGTTGAATGTATTTACATTCTGACGAAAACCTATAAAGTCCCGAAGGAAGAGGCCTCAGTAAATCTCATCGAACTGCTGCACTACAAAGGCATTCAAAACCGGGATCGGAATGAATTTATTGCGGCGCTGGACCTTTTTTCTGAAAAGAATCTGGATATCGCGGACTGCATCCTCTGCGCCAGGGCGAAAAAAAGCGACTATATCCTCTTTACATTTGATAAAGATCTGAAAAAAATCCGGGGCAAATTAGACCACTTGATGTTGCCGTAGCTGCCGTAACATAACTTCCTGAAGTCAAGTATCCGGTGATTTTGATGGATCTACATCATTTCAATCGGAAATTAATGACGACTCCCTCCATTGGGACCCTGAATACTCTTGGGATCAATACATCCAATTATATCTCTTTGAGAATTTAAGTCTTGCAGAAGAGGCTTACTTTAATAGCGCTCGAAAAAATGCCTTCTTGACGGATGAGCAGACCAGAAAATGAGATGATTTATAAAAAATCAACCGGTGCGATACAGCTCTCACACAATGATCAGCAACACACCCCATATTTTATGGTCAAAATCCTCTTGACACACAGATCCGTCTTCATATACTCCTACCGCGAAAAATCAACGCCTTATCAATTCAATTCAATCAGTTAAAATACTTTCAGGAAAGGAACATCGAGATGAAAGAACGGGTAAAATTG
>JBFYVZ010000204.1:0-7272 GCA_041298995.1 Desulfobacteraceae bacterium | reverse complement strand
GATGTAATTCTCCTTAATTTCATTTTTAAAAATATAATCATTGGAAAACAAGTATGTCGCACAAGAAATCCCGCAGATTGACACAGAGATCGCACAAAAGAGCCATTTCCGGATGGAAACTTAATTGTGTCCGAAATCAGTTTCCGGATGAACACTATTTAAGTAAACAACTTTCTTATAACATTTCAGAAAGATTTATTGCCGGTAATAAAGACTTTTTCCAGCTGTTTTATTGGGTTTTGTTTTCACAAGATACAGGAATTTTTCCAGACAACACAACTACACGATTTTCGGTTCAGCCTTGAAGTGAGGATTACGAACAGAGAGTCAGAGGCGGGCGTGAAAGCGGGCCGCCTTTTTTATTACTTAAAAATAATTTTCCAGGGTAGCTATAGGGTAGCATTTAAATTTTCAAGGGGCTAAGCAATTTGCTTAACCCCTTGTTTTTATTGGCGCGCCCGAAACGATTCGAACGTTCGACCAACGGATTCGTAGTCCGGTACTCTATCCAGCTGAGCTACGGGCGCAAAATGAATTGATTTGAAATTTGCCATGTTCATAGGATATAGTTGAAATAAAGTCAACGTAAAATATTGGATAATGCGCCGTGGATCAGGGAGCAGAAAGGAATATCGGATGTCGAAGTACGAACTTAAAATCAGGAACCAGTGCCCATGAACCAGAAGCCGGAAGCGCACGAGAAATACATGAAGCTTGCCATAGACGAGGCAAAAAAGGCTGGACAAAACGGGGAAGTTCCTATAGGTGCTATACTCGTTGCTGAAGATAGCAATATACTTGCGGCGGCATATAACAGCGCTATTTCACTTTCGGATCCGTCCGCCCACGCCGAAATACTTGCTCTTCGGGAAGCTGGAAATAAATTAAAGAATTACAGACTGTTAAACACGACACTCTATGTTACAATGGAACCGTGCCTTATGTGCATGGGCGCCATAGTGCATTCAAGATTAAAAAGGCTTGTATTTGGAACATACGATCCTAAATGGGGAGCAGCCGGTTCACTTTATAACTTTGCTGAGGATGAAAGACTGAATCACAAAACCGAAATTATACCCGGCATATGCCTTGAGGAGTGCAAAAACCTTATTCAGCTCTTTTTTAAAGAAAAACGAAGAAATATACGATTATAGATAGTTATGTTGATAGATTTTTTACGAACCCATAAATAATGAGTTGTCATACTACGTAATCAAGGAGCATTTAAGTGGCCAATATAGTTATAGTCGGAACCCAATGGGGAGATGAAGGGAAAGGCAAGATTGTAGATCTTCTTGCCGAATTTGCCGATATTGTAGTCCGGTTTCAGGGAGGAAACAATGCCGGTCACACGATGGTTGTTAATGGTGAAAAATTCATAAGCCACCTCGTACCATCCGGGATCTTGCAGCAGAAATTATGCATAATCGGAAACGGTGTTGTTGTTGACCCCCAGGTATTGCTTGAGGAAATAGATTATCTCAAAAGCAAAGGGATTTCAGTAGGGCCGGATAATCTTATGGTATGTGAAAAAGCGCACGTAATTATGCCCTATCACAGGAAAATCGACATATCCATGGAAAACAGGAAAGGAGCTTTAAAAATCGGAACAACCGGACGCGGGATCGGCCCATGTTACGATGATAAGGTCTCCCGAAGGGGGATAAGGTTCATCGAACTCATTGATCCCGATCTTCTCAAAGAAAAACTCTCCTTTATACTTGAAGAAAAGAATTTCATACTTGAAAAATACCTCTCGTGTGAACCGATGAATGAGGGAAGTGTAATAAAAGAATACAGAGATTATGCTGACAAACTTGCTCCTTTTATAAAAAACATCTCTGTAATAATTAATAATGCAATTAAGGATGGAAAACAGGTGCTTTTCGAAGGCGCTCAGGGAACACATCTCGATATAGATCACGGAACTTACCCCTATGTTACATCATCAAATACGGTTTCCGGAAACGCATGCTGTGGTTCAGGCGTTGGCCCCAAGGTAATTACCGGCATAATCGGAATAGTCAAGGCATACACCACAAGAGTCGGGGAAGGACCTTTTCCGACTGAGCTTTTTGATGAAACCGGAGATTATATCCAGAAAAAAGGCGCTGAATTCGGAGCAACTACGGGAAGAAAACGAAGATGTGGATGGCTTGACACTGTTCTTCTTAGAAATGCCGCAAGGCTGAACAGCCTGACAGGTCTTGCCATAACAAAGCTTGATGTTCTCGGCGGCGTTGAAACTCTTAAAATCTGTACGGGTTATGAATATAACGGTAAAATACTTAAAGACGTACCTGCAGGCATTAAAGTCCTTGCAGCCTGTAAACCGATATATGAAGTGATGCCGGGATGGAAGGAAGATATCTCTGGAATCAGAAGTCTGAAAGACCTTCCCTATACCACAAGGAGTTATTTAAATAAGATAGAAAAACTTACTGATATACCAATAGATATTATATCAGTTGGACCTGGAAGAAATGAAACAATAGTACTGAAGAATCCATTTAAAAGTAAAAAATAGGGGGCCGATGGTTCAAGGGTTCGAGGATTCAAGAAACTGAATCAACCAGAAACCAAGAGAAGCAAAGCATCAAAGTCTATTGACAACAGGATAATACTGGAATAAATAGGACAACCTGAAAAGTCGGGACGTGGCTCAGCCTGGTAGAGCACAGCGTTCGGGACGCTGGGGTCGCTGGTTCAAATCCAGTCGTCCCGACCAATATATCAACAGATTCACAAACATATTCCATTTCGGTCATATTTATTATGATCTCTTTGAATGTTAAGTTCTTGCTATTTAACCAAATATACAGACAATCCCATATATATATTTGAAGCACCCCGCTGCAAGGCAAGCTACGTGGAGTCGTCGACCATAAGGAATAGCATCTATCATAAACTTGTTCGCTAGCCCTGCTGAAAGCAGCGGGAAATGAGCTCGCTGTTTCAATTCAAAAAATGACTTACAGTTGACTCATAACCATATGATCTCTTTCACTAAAAAAATATTTGGGTTGATATTTAACAGGTTCAGGAAGATGAGTCCGGCAACTATGCTACTGTTGAGCTTTACAGGCGCCATAACTTTTGGCGCGATTCTGCTCAAGCTTCCGTTTTCAACGGTATCCGGCAACATAAAGTTTATCGATGCCCTGTTTACTTCAACTTCGGCTGTCTGCGTTACGGGTCTTAATGTCGTCGACACCGGCACCTATTTTACCCTGCCGGGCCAGTTAATCATTCTTGGCTTAATTCAACTTGGTGGTCTTGGTATTATGACCGTTTCCGTTCTACTTTTCCAGTTTCTAGGAAAGATAATATCCTTCAGGTATAGAATGGCTTTGCAGGAAACTTTTGCTCATACTCCAAGAAAAGACATCTACCGTTTAATTAAATCTATCTTTATTTTTACATTTCTCGTTGAAGCCGCGGGAGTATTTTTTCTTTTTATTCACTGGTATAAGGAATATTCTGTCACAAAGGCTTTATATATATCTCTTTTTCATTCTGTTTCTGCCTTTTGTAATGCAGGTTTTTCGCTTTTTGAGAGCAGCTTCATGAACTATCCGGATTCACTCCTCCTCAATTTCACCATATGCGGACTTATTGTACTTGGCGGAATAGGATTTCCTGTTGTATATGAAATTTATAATATTCATTCAAAAAAAAGAGCTGGGAAAAAAACTAAGACCTCTGTGCACACAAAATCAGTTTTGATCACAACTCTTATCCTTATTATTTCAGGAACCATCTTCTTCTTTTTTTTGGAACAGAACTACTCTTTAAAGGGGTTTTCATTTACAAGCAGCCTTCTCCCCTCACTTTTTCAGTCAATTACTGCCCGTACAGCAGGTTTCAATACAGTTGATTTCTCACAACTTGGAAATGCCACTACATCTCTTATTATCTTTTTAATGTTTATAGGTGCATCTCCTGGCTCATGTGGCGGAGGCATAAAAACAACAACCCTTTTTGTCCTCTTTTCATTAGTAAAAAACAGATTAAGAGGAAACAACAGGGTCAACGCTTTCAGGAAAAGCCTTGGAGAAGGAAGCATCTCAAAAAGCGTTTCGATATTGTTGATTTCCATTTCATTTATCACGATTATCTTCTTTCTCCTGCTTCTGACAGATCAGTTGGACAACAGAACTACTGAGAATGCCGCTGTTTATCGTTCATATATTTTTGAAGTTGTATCCGCCTTCGGAACAGTCGGCCTCTCAATGGGAGCAACAAATCTCTTGAATGACGCAGGAAAATTTCTCATAATAATTACAATGCTAATCGGAAGAGTCGGCATACTGACCTTCTCTTATGTATTAGCCAGAACAAAAGGTTCAGGGGGCTTAGAGTATGCCGAGGAAAACATCATGGTCGGATAAAAGGGGAATAACATGAAAAGATTTGCCGTGATAGGCCTTGGAAAATTCGGTTTCCACGTTGCAAAAGCGCTTTTTGAAGCCGGGAATGAGGTGGTTGCCGTTGACCAGGATAAAAACAAAATCCAGGAAATAGATCCATACTGCACAGAAGCCATTGTCATGGACGCGACAGACAAGGAGAGACTCAATGCCCTTGGCCTTGAAAACATGGACAGTGTTATCATAAGTGCAGGAACGAAAATCAGCAACAGTATTCTTATTTGCCTCCACTTGCAGGAGCTGGGGATAAAGAAGATACTTGCAAAAGCTTTGGATGATGACCACGCTAAAATTTTGAAAAAAGTCGGCGCCACTGAGATAATCCGCCCTGAAATGGCCATGGCTGTTAGGGTCGCAAGGAGTCTGTCAACCCCCAATATCCTTGATTTCATCCCGCTTGCGGAAGACTATAACCTGCTGCAGGTTGATCCGCCACGGGCTTTTATTGGTAAAACATTAAAGGAACTCAACCTGAGGGCAAAGTATAATGTTTATGTAATTGCAGTAAAAGAGCTTGTTCCTGAAAACTTCGTTCTGGTACCACCGGCCGGATTTCTGATTAAAGACAGCGATGTGCTGATGATTCTCGGAAAAGAGCAGGATTTATCCAGGATTAGGGAGCTTCAGTCGGAAAGCTGAATTATATATTACAGGGCTTCAACAAAATCACCAACAGCCTTATTCACCATTTTTGATCCTTCACCTGAAACAATGACATGGCGATTAATATTTAAAACAACATAGGATTTGTTTTGTGAGCCAAGCAGCTCATATACTTTTCTTGAACCCTTCGGGTTTACAACAGGATCACCATGAGCCTGTATTACAAGAGCAGGAACTTTAATAGAAGGAATTTTGGGTTCGATTGATTCCATGAACCGCTCAAGCTCCCTTATACCTGAAATAGGGTTTCTTGAATAATTTATATGAGGATTTTCAGGATTGTTTTCTACGAATTCTTTTTTTGCTCCTTCGCGGTGAAACCTGTCCATCAAGCGGTTCCAAACATCAATTGCAGGAACAAGCTTTGAAGAAAAATCCTTCAGTTTCAAAGGAGGACATATTGCAAAAATTCCACTTAAGTTGGGTATTCTTGTCGCAAGTTCGAGTGCAAGACCTGCCCCATTTGAAAAACCACCCGCCACAACCCTTTTACATATAGTCGTCAATACAGCATACCCGTCATCAACCGATTTTATCCATTCCTGATATTTTCTTCCGGCAAGATCTTCGGGAGAAGTTCCGTGACCCTTTACACGGGGAGCATAAACCCATATGTTCCTGTCTCCAAGATATTCCGCAAGCTCCCTGACTTCATGAGGGGCAGCCATGTAGCCGTGAACCAGCAGTACGCCAAGCTCCTTATTCTTCCCTTTTACCAGCAGAGGCTTTCCGATCTCCTTTTTTTTAGATTCCCCTTCAATATAAAACGTATTATAATCCTGAATGAATTCCTTTTCCGCTTTTTCTAAGAGAAACTTTGTAACTCTGTGTTTTATCCAGAATCCGGATTGCAGAGAAATAAGACGGATTCGGCGCTGAAGGCTTGTTAAGGGTTCCACTTCGTTAGCCATGACTGCAATAGGGTTTTCTATACGAATCCGGTGAAAATCAAAGGGAAGAGCCAGTTTACGTGTGTCTTTTGTAATTGTCTTACCGTTCCGGGTAACAAACCCTTTTTTTTCGGCAATTGATATGAAGTCCCTGTATTTACCGTAACGGTCATCCGTAAGAAGATGTACCTGGTCATCCATAACACTCTTGTGAAAAAAACAGCCCATATCCTTTAAGTCACAGGTTGAAACCAGAAAAATCCTTCTTATTAAATCATCTTCATTTATTTTTTTAAAAGGCATCATCATTAAAAGTGAGGCAAAAAGATGATCGTGATTAACTGTAGTCATGCTGTAAATAGAAGACATGTATCTTTGCATTATTTTCAGAGCAGCGCTTTTCATCAGGGGCTTTGATGATATCGGATCATCAAAATTTATCTGTTTTTTACTTGAAATGTCTTTATTTATCAAATAATTATCCGTGTATTCTCCTATATCAATCGGTTTTCCAAATCTGATATCGATATCGACCCCGGTTAAAAGCATAGTGCCTTCGGTCATTATCTCTTCCATAACGCGCTCAGGTATATCACTAACAAGATTTCCCGACAGCCTGCTCAGACTGTTTTCATAAGCTCTGACCGGGTAATAAGTAATATTCACCGGAACGATGAATGTTTTTTTTGAAAGGACAGGTTCTATTGATTCTATATTAAACAAACCGGCAATACGTCTTGCTTCATCAGGCATGATCTCAACCATCTTCTTTAATCGCTGCCTGTAAAATTCGGTTCTTAATGCAAGGGTAGCGGCCCCTGTGTGCGGCGGGTTTTTTCCTCCCGCGTTAGCAATCATGAATCTGCCTTTTTCAACAATCTTCTTGCTTTTTACCATTTGACCTTCAGGATAAATTATCCACGATGCCTCTCCTGTGAGAAGGCTTTTTACGATAAGGCGATCGCGATGCGGATCTTTTGTTGATACCGCTCCGACATTTTCAAGAAAATCGCCAAAAGCGCCTTTGAAAAGAGAAAAATCAGCAAGAGACCATACCGGGACATTCTTTGTGAGGTTATGAATATGATACGGAAGCAACAGGGTCTCGATTCGTGTGAAGTGATTTATCACAAAGATAATAGAGCCATCGGGCATGTTCTCTTTTCCATGGATAAATACCTTTACTTTGGACAGGTTGGAAAGGGTTTTTATTGCAAATCCAGCTAGTTTATAAGCAAATGGGTTCATGGATTATCCCTGCCTTAAAGCCCTGCACTTACGAACGCGTA
>JBFYVZ010000188.1:0-11176 GCA_041298995.1 Desulfobacteraceae bacterium | reverse complement strand
TATTATCTGGTAATTTTCAATAAGTGAGGTAATTGCAAAAGTACTTAAAGGAGAAGAATCTGTCATTTCCACGAAAGTGGGACACGCAGTTAAACATAGCACTATTCGGTCTTTTCAATATGTTGCAATAATTTCCGGGTTCCCGTTTACACGGGAATGACGACTTTTGCAGTTGACTCAAATGATTAATACAATATCGGTGACTGAATGCAGACAATAGAACATAAAAAAACAGTCAGGATTTGCGTGATAGACGGCCAGGGCGGCGGAATAGGAAGCGCCATAATCAAAAGATTAAAAGATGCCGTTTGCGAACCGATCGAACTTATTGCCCTTGGCACAAATGCGATTGCGACATCCCAGATGCTTAAAGCCGGCGCAAACCGCGGCGCGTCGGGTGAAAACGCAATAGTACAGACTGTTAAACTGGTAGATATCATAATCGGGCCTGTCGGCATCGTGCTTGCCCATTCCATGATGGGGGAAGTAACGCCGGAAATTTCTGAGGCTGTTTCAGCCAGCCCGGCAAGAAAGCTCCTCATACCACTCTCACAGGAAAATGTTGAGATTATCGGGATATCTTCATTGCCTCTTCCCCATATTATTGATGAAATGATTGAAGAACACCTGAAAGCATATACAAAACAAGGAAGGTAGAAATGTGTGAAGCAAATGCTTATCTGATCGGTGATAATGACAACAAACTGGTTATGGAATCCGTGGATACCGTTGAACCTCAGGAAGACGGCGTAAGGCTGGTCAGTATATTCGGGGACCAGAAATATATTAAAGCTCATATTCATTCTTTATCGCTTGTTGACCATAAAATTTTCCTTAAACAAAAATAAAGCCTGATGAAAATATATATTGCCAGGACTGCAGGCTTTTGCATGGGCGTGCGGAGAGCCGTTGAAATGGCTCTTGATATACCCCGCAAACAGAAGGGGCCTATTTTCACTTTTGGTCCGCTTATCCATAATCCGCAGGTTCTTGATCTTCTCAATGAAAAAGGCATTTCCATTATCAACGATATTCCCGAAAAGGGAGTTGGAACTGTCCTTGTCAGGGCCCACGGGGTGCCTCCCGGAATAAAAAAAAACCTTAAAAACTCCGGTTTTAGGGTAATTGACGCCACATGTCCCCGTGTTATCAAGGTACAGAGCATAATAAGAAAACATGCAAAAAAAGATTATACTTCCATAATAATCGGAGATAATAAACACCCTGAAGTAATCGGCCTCATAGGCTATGCCGGGGAAAAAGGGCACGCCGTTGCAAGCATTGAAGATCTTGAATTGCTGCCGGAATTCGGGAAAGCCATAGTTGTTGCGCAAACTACCCAGAACATTTTATTTTACGAAAAAGTAAAAGAATGGGTTGGAAACAAATTTCCGCATTATAAGATATTTGATACCATATGCAATTCAACCTCCATGAGACAGGAAGAAGTAAAAGAGCTTGCAGAAATGGTTGACGCCATAGTTGTTGTCGGAGGGCGTACCAGCGGCAATACCCAGAGGCTTACTGAAGCCGCAGCGCAGACCGGCAAGCCGGCCTATCATATAGAAACAGAATCCGAACTCGATATAAAGGCTCTGTCACAGGCGCGCAATATAGGCATAACGGCAGGCGCCTCAACTCCGAACTGGGTGATAAAAAGGGTTCACAGAGCAATTGAAAACATCGCATATGAGAAAGCAAGAGGTTGGCGCAAACACTATTATAATATAGAACGCTCTCTTCTCCTGACAAATATTTACGTCTCAATGGGAGCCGGATGCCTATGTTATGCGAATATAAAGATGCTGGGAGATGCAGGCTATTTCCCATATGTTATAATGTCAATGCTCTATGTTCTTTCCATGCACACTTTCAATAATCTTATAGGAAGAAAGGCCGATCATTACAACGATCCGGACAGGGCATCCTTTTACAAAAAACATCAACTTCTTCTTGCTTTCCTTGCGATATCAGCGGGTGCTGCGGGCCTTTTTACCGCTTATTCCACAGGCTTGACCCCGTTTTTAATTCTTTTGTGCATGAGCATAATGGGTCTTTCTTATAATCTCAGGATAATTCCTGAAAGCCTGACAAAAGGCAGATACAGAAGCATAAGGGATATCCCTGGTTCAAAAACAGCGCTGATTTCAGCCGCCTGGGGTATTGTAACTTCACTTCTTCCTGCATTGTCGTTCCCGTTTAAGTCGGGAATCCTTATTGTTTTTACATGGTCTGTTTGCATGGTTTTTGTGAGAACCGCCTTTTTTGATATACTTGATATGCAGGGCGACCGTATCGTAGGAAGGGAAACCATCCCAATATTAATCGGAGAAAAGCGGACGGTGCGGCTGTTAAAATACGTCCTTGTCTTCATGATCGCTTTTCTTATTCTGTCAAGCTCATTTAATCTTATTTCAAAGCTCGGTTATATACTTTTTATTTGCCCTTTATTTTTGTTTTTTGTGCTCACAGTTCACGAGCAGGATTACATGCTTCCCGGTACAAAGCTTGAATTTCTTGTTGAAACTCATTTTGTGCTGGCAGGACTGATTGCCTTACTTTGGCCTTATGGGTGATAAGCCATGAAATCTTTGATAGGATGTTATACTGAGGTCTCACCGTTAGGATATTGAGAAAACCCTTATGCTAGAGGAAATACCAACAACGCCGATTTTCAGATTTTCGTCTCCCTTGCAGCATCTTCGGGAGGAATACGCCATGTGACCACAGGAGAAAAAAGATAAAGTACCATATATAAGAACATAACATATCCGAAATAGGGCGTAAATGCGGACAGAAGGACGAGAAAACTTATACGTCCAAACCATGGCCTGCGGCTTACAAAGCGTCCCATATGTAGATATCTTATGGGATACACATTCATCATGATTGCAGCGACTATCATTGTAACAAAACAGAATACTCCCCAGAAGTAAATCTTTTCAGGATCATCATATACGCTCTGGTTGAACATGATCAATGGCGCCACAACAAGCAATGCCGCTCCCGGTGAGGGCATTCCCTTGAAGAATCCTGGAATGGGATATTTATCCAGAGTAAAATAGATAAGCCTGCCTATGCCAAAAATTGCATACATTATTGCCGCAAAAGTTATGGGGAGCTTCAAAATAAAAATGTTCTGTGAGTCCAAAAGGGTTATGTAAAATATCCATGCGGGAGCGATGCAGAAACTGATGGCATCGGCTATGTCATCCAGTATGCTTCCAAGGTTGATTTTTACCGGCTGATCGTCAATCGGCTCGGTTAGGCCAAGCTTGCGCGCAAGGGAGCCATCGAGCTTGTCAAACATAGCTGCTCCGATAAGAAACAGGTATGATTCTTTAATCTTTCCCTGGTATGCGAAAAAAACCGCGAGAAGACCCATAACGGCATTCATCACAGTCAATGAGTTGGGAAAAAAGGAGAGTATTTTGCGCCTCAGAGGTTCGTCATCATCACAAATATCGTCAAGAAAGTATGATCCGTATTTACGGCAGTAACCTGCAATAGAACCAAAATTTATTATGAGGAAAATTATCTCAATTACAAACAGGGTCTTAATGGGAAGATTTCCTATCCATGAAACCCAGTTGTATAATAATAATTCCGGACCATCAGGAATATAAAAAGCGTGGGCATACAAAATTGTCCCAACCGGTGCTGCAACAATGGTACGTAGTCGTGTGAATTCACTCAAAACCGGTTCCTGCCCTTTCTGTATCGCAAAGCTCCTTATGAAATGTGCAAAATTATCCCTGAGCAGGACAATAACGCAAAGGATGAGAACAAAGATGGAGTGAAATAATTCAGGCCGTGTATGTCCGGGAGATATAAAAATAAGACGCCACATTACTCCGGCTGTAACAAGCGGAAATATAATCGAATAAACAACTTTGTCCATGACGCGTTCGGCTAGATGCGTAAAAGTGAGGTTTGAGCTGAACCGTGCGGCAAACCACCCGTCAACAAGGTCAAAGGACATCGAAACAAAGAGAAAAATGACTCCCATAGTATAAAGAACAGGGCTGCGCGTCCACATAACCGCAATTGCGCAAAGCATTCCCAAAAAGACGAGCGGAAGCCGGCCATAAACAAGTATTGCCGTGACTCTTTTAGATATATGTTGTTTATCAGACATTATATTCCAGGATTGACGGCTTTGTAAAAAGTCATTCTGCTTTGTTGCACTTCATCTTTCATCATTGCAGCGTACCAGGAAGTACGCTTCATTCCTCAAGCTTCGTGCGCCTTGCATAATGAGCTTTTTACTTTGCCGTCTGAAGTTAGAGTTCTTACAAAGTCATCAGATATTAGAGAAAATACTCCAACATGTCAAGGAAAGCTGCACTTAAAGCAGGGATCCCCTTATTTTAATCTTTTTTAATCTTTCCAGAAATTCTCCGGCCGTCTCTTCACAGATGGTGTGTTCATAGATATCACCCCTGCGGCTTATTCCTCTTATCTTCCCATCATAAAGGAACATCATAAGCAGTTTTTTCCCTTTTTCAATCCTGTCGGTTCCGCTGATATCCGTTTCCTGACAGAGTGAAGGCTCGGGTATGGCATGCCTGTTGTCGGTCAGATATTTCATGAAATTTACGATTCTTCCCAGTCGAAGAATTGTAGCAGCCTGCTTTCGCCCTGTCGTATGGGAAACAGGGAAAGCAGTTGAACGCATCAGGGAATAATTTTTGGCAAGGATTTGATGTTCATTACAAAGATCATAATCAGGGCTCCCCGGGGAGGGATAGAAAATTGATACTCCGGCAAGAACTCTTCTTTCTGCAAGGCAAATAAGATCTGATATGGAATCTTCAGGATTCTGGTATGGTGCGCCTGCAATAATATATCCAACGGCCTGAAGATTATATTTTTCAGCAAAAAAGAGCGCCTTGTCAAAAGATTTCCTGACATCGGGCCTGTTAAATCTTTCAAGCTGGGCGGCAGAGAAGGAACCGAGTGAAAGGTTAAGCGCTTTAAAACCCGCTTCCATCATCAGACGAACCACCTCTTCATCAAGGGATGACGGGAAAAGGCCGTTCATCGCCCTTAATTCAAGCTTCTTGTTTCCAAACCTTGATATTATTTCTTTGAGAAGCGTTATGAACCATTTTCTGTCCAAAGCAAGATTTTCGTCTTCAAAATCTATGAACCGCACATGGTATAAGGTAATTTGTCTCCTCATCTCTTCCAGAACAGATTCAATGCTTCTCCTTCTGTATTTAAGAAAAGATGATGCCCCTACAGAGCAATAGGAGCACTTCATCGGACAACCCCTGCTTGCCGAAACAACCGCGCTTGCAAGCTTCCCTCTCATGTAAAAGCTGTTCTTTAACAACCCGGTTGCAGGCAAAGGATATTTGTCCGGATCCGGCATCATGGCAGGCTCGTTCACCTTTATACTTCCGTCATTTTCACGAAAAACCAGGCCGGGTATCGAATCAAGACTTTTATTCTCTCTTAATGCCAGCGCAAGAATGGGCATTGAGACTTCACCTTCCCCCCGGATAACATAATCAACTGCTTTGTTTTCCATAACGGTATGCGGCAGTGCTGTAGGGTGGTGCCCTCCAATCACTGTTTTACATGAAGGATTCAAGGCCTTAACAGACTCGACGGCTTTCAGGGCATAATCGGCATACGGAGTAAACAAGGATGAAATTCCGACAAGAAACGCACCTGATTCCGCCGCCTCCTCTCCGATATGTTCAAAGCTGTAGCCGAAATGTTTAAAAGTATGGAAAAGAGCAAACGGTGAAAGATCTTCCATCCCGTAAAATTCGTCAAGATATGCCATTTCAGCAGGACGTTCAAGTTTATGAGATTTTGAAGTGGCAAGAGCATCAAAAATCTCAACGGAAAACCCGGCCCCTATAAGTGATGACGCGATGCATGAAAGACCATAAGGAACCGTTCTTTTACTTGTCAGGTAAAAATCTCTTATTGGAGGCTGAATGAGCAGAATATCGGTCATTTTCTATATGGCTGTCTTCAGGAAAGGGTTAATTTAGAAAAAAAGCTTGCAAATTCATTCAATATGGTAGTTTATGTCCTCTTACAAAGACTCATTTTAAAGTAGTTCTATACTCCAGTTTTCACAGGAGTGACGGGATTTTTGACTTTTTTCGAAGCCGTCAAACTAAAAAAGGAGATTTAAAGTGCAAAGCAACGACAATAGAGTTCAAATACCTGACGATCTCAAGCAATGTATCGCTTTTCACGGCCATCTGTGCCCGGGCCTTGTTTACGGTTATGTTGCAGCAAAAGAGAGCATAAGACTTCTTGACCTTAAACGCTCAATGGACGAAGAAGTAGTCGCTATTTGCGAAAACGACTCGTGCGCAGTAGATGGGCTCCAGGTCATGCTCGGCACAACAGCCGGCAAGGGAAATCTCATAATCAGGGACTATGGCAAAAACGCTTACACCGTTATTAACCGCTCAAACAAAAGAGCTTACAGATTTTCAAGAAAGACAACGTATCTTTACAATGGTAAACATAAAGATGAGTTTACTGAACTTGAAATAGCCGTATCTGCCGGAACAGCAAACGAGCAGGAAAAAGCCCGCCAAAGACTTTTAAAAGCCATAGATCTTTTTTCAAAACCATTTGACGAAGTTTTTTCCACAAAAACAGCCGAATTCTCGATGCCTCCCTACGCGCCTCTGGCGCCTTCGGTTTCATGCGCTGTCTGTGGTGAAATGACTATGCAGACAAAGATGGTTCCGAAAAAGGATGAGGCGGGCAAGCTCACCTGCCTTCCATGCTCAAATACGGAGGCTTAAAAAGTATTGAGATGCACAAACTCCCCGATTTCTCTCCGTTTTGGCGCAGATGATATTTTGGCCGGATACCCTAAAGGTATAAGAACAACAAGCTCAAATCCCTCGGGAACTTTTACCATGCTCTTTGCTTTGTCATGATCGAAAAGACCCACAATAACTGTGCCAAGCCCAAGGTTCTGGGCTGCAAGACAAAGGGTCTGGGTAAAAAGACCGAGATCAAACATAAACCAGTCCCCGAATTTTGTAGTAACGATATTATTGTAAAATCCCGAACTTTTCAGTTTGCCGCAAAGCGCGAGAAGAACAGGCGCCTGAGCAATTGCATTTGTAGCAGGGTTTTTAGGGAAAATCGTATCCTTCAGATTCTCTTTTAATGTCTTGTCCTTTACCACAATTAATTCCCAGCACTGTGTGTTTGCCCAGGAAGGTGACCATCTGACAGCTTCGAGCAATGAGTTTAAAACTCCCTCCGGAACATCCTTTTCTTCATATTTTCTGATACTTCTTCTTTCCTTGATGACTTCCATAATATCTGACATTTCTTGCCTCCTGCCATAATAATTTCATTAATTAAACTGTATGCTTAAATGCCCAAAAAAACGACCAGTTTCAAAGTTAAACCTATTTCTTCGGAATTTCATCCTCCCGGTAACAGTTGCAATCCTTTTCTCCGCAGTCCGTACAAACATATGTTAAAGGTTTATCTTCCTGCTGTTTTCGCCTGGAAAGTACAAACCAGAAAACAAGAAAAATTGCAAATGCCGCCAGGATAGTAATAATGGCTCCGCTCATATTGTTTTCTCCCTGGATAACTTTGAACCGGTCTCTCGAATCCTGACAGGATCAACAACTCTTTTTGAGATGGTTCCTATTTTTTAAATGGTATGATATTATACTTTTTGCCGGTATGCACATCAATTCTTACCTTTAATCCTGCACATCTGCAATATACCCACTTTTCGCCGCACTTAGGACAAAGTTCAAATACACATCCTACATGATGAAAGCCGCCCGGGAGAATATTGCACTCAGGACATCTGCGCAGCGGCCCTCCTTTTGTAAAGACCGTCTCTTTCCTTTTTTTATAAGGCAAGGGTGCGTAATCCGTATCTTCTATCCTGATATGACTTTCCATGCAGGATGAAGCACCCTCCATCTCTTTGCCGCAAAAATCACAAATCGCCAATTTTGCCGCTCCTTATATCGTGGCCTTCAATGAAGCCGTCAACTCTATTCAATATGGTGTATTATCTTAACACCACCCGGCTTCTGGTAGAAATATTCAACAAGCTTACCGTTTCCGTTCAGAACAGCTGTAAGTGAAAAAGGGTTCTTCCTGTTTTTATTCATTCTTCCGAAAAAACCGGATGTGCTAGAGAACCTCAGATCACCAAAAGTTATAGTGCTGTTTTCCCCTGACTTTGTCCTTTCAACAACCGGATATACCGCGAACCATGAATATGTATTAAATATGGAGGCATCCTTTCCAAACTCATAAAACATACTTCTTTCCGCCTTCTCATACCTTCCCAGGAAAACAAGGGGCTTTCTACCCAACAAACTCATTCTCCCGAAATCATAGGTTTTTTCTCTTTCAATTATAACCTTCCAGTAAAATGGCGTAAAAATATCAGGAGACAGATGAACTTTTAGTAACTTTTCATTTTTTATCCCGAGTTTGTCCGATATATTTTTTTCAAGATATGTTTTTATTCCAAGATTAATTGCAGGATATAGAAAAATCCATATTACCCCGGTTATGACAATTATATCTTTCTTCTTTTTGTTTACTGCCGAAATTATCAGAATTATCACCAGAACAAAGGTATATATCGGATCTATGATAAATACCGATTCAAGGGAGTATCTTTTGTCCGTAAAAGGAAAAAAGATCTGGGTCCCATAAGATGTTATAAGATCAAGAAATATGTGCAGATATATTATTGATAATGCGGTAATAAATCCTTTTTTTATATCAAATGATTTAATAAAAAATCTGAAGATAAAAATGAGTATAATAGCAAGGAATATACCGACGACAAGGGAATGGGTGGCGCCCCTGTGATGAATAAGGTACAATTCAGGGCCAAGAAAACCGGCAATATTATCTATGTCGGGTAATAGCGCAGCAATGATGCAAAAGAGCATCATATGCCGTTCATTGTAATAGCCGCGAAAAGTCCCTCTTCCAAGAATACCTGAAGTAATATGCGTTACCGGATCCATAACACTTTTAATCACCAATCTTCCAGTTTATATCAAACGTCCTTTGAGCTGTCGTTTTTGACAAAATAAAAAAGAATTCCACCTGCTATAAAGAGAATAAGGATGGAAGCGATGCTTATCCGCGAAGCAATCCGCCCGATATATTCTGCTTCTTGGGCTGATGGGAAAGGAGGCAATAGCAACCTTTTTGCAAAAAGGCCTGCCGTCCCCATCAGTGCCGGACCGATAATAACAGCAAATTTGCCTATCATATTATAAAACCCGAAATACTCTGCAGCTTTATCTGCGGGAATAAGACGCAAATAATATGAACGGCTGAGAGCCTGTATCCCTCCTTGAGAAAGGCCTATAATGACGGCAAGAATATAAAATTCCGTCTTTGTCGTCATCATGCTTCCCCAGATAGTAATAAATATATAAATACCGATGGAAAGAAAAATAGCCCGCCTGGCTCCCCAGGCCTGGCCGAGTTTTCCGAAACAAATAGCAGCAGGAAAGCCTACAAACTGAACAACAAGAAGAGATACTATCAGGTCTTTTGAATCAAATCCCAGCGACATTCCGTAATCAACAGCCATACGAATAATTGTGTCAACTCCATCGATGTAAAGCCAGTAAGCAAGCAAAAAGAGATAAATGGTTTTCGATGAACGGATTTTCTTAAATGTTTCAATAAACTGTCTGAAACCTTCCCTGATAATATTCGGTTTCATATCATCGGATAGAATGGCCTTTTGTTCCGGAACCAGTAAAATGGTAAAAATTGTGAAAAACCCCCACCATATTGAAACGGAAATAAAAGAAAATCTTACCGCAGATGAGGAATCGGCAAAACCGAATTTTTCCGGCATCAGAGTCATCAGAACATTTAACAAAAACAAAAGACCGCCGCCAAGATACCCGAGACCATATCCGAGGCCGGAGACATAATCCACTTCATCTCTTTCTGCCACGGCCGGCAAAAGGGAATCGTAAAAAATATTCGCTCCTGAAAAACCTATGACTGCGAGCGAATAAAAAATGACGGCAAGAATCCAGTCTCCTTTTTGAACAAGATAAAGCGATGCGGTCATCACAATGCCAAGATAGGCAAAAAAGACGAGAAATTTTTTCTTTACTGATCCCCTGTCCGCTATTGCGCCAATTAGCGGGGCGATTAAAGCAATAAAGAGGCTTGCGATGGAATTCCCGAAACCGAGACGTGCCGTACTGATGTTTATATCGACTCCATAGCTCCAGTACTGTTTGAAAAATACAGGGAAAAAGCCTGCCATAACTGTTGTGGCAAATGCTGAGTTCGCAAAGTCATATAAAGCCCAGCCGATAATAGCTTTTCTGTTTTTCAGCACTGTTCTGCTCTCCCGATCTATTTCAGGCGAATACTCCGACCAGGATCCGACCCTGGCACTATGATGCGAGAGGCTTCCTTGCGCCGCATTTCATTAGCCTTTTCAATGAGATCTTCAACAGCCCTGTTAACTGCCGCAGGAAATTTTTCTGCCGCCTCCTTGATGGTTCCAGCTTCAAGCTCACATTGTATAGGTAAAAGCCCCATCTGTGTCATAAGCTGGGTATGGGCCATAAATAGTGTTTTGCGGCTTTTGTCTTCCGAACCATCAGCCGTTACCGGGGTGAGCCTCCTGATTGAACCCGCCTTTAAATCGGTAAAAGATTCTTCGAGATAAAGATTATCCTTGTCAACTTCGACACTAATTTTAAAACTCTGTTCGTTGTTCGGCATTTATATTCTCCTCTTTATTTATTTTCCGCATCTATATCTAAGGAAGGCGAATAACACAAACCGTTTCTTGCCCGGTTTTAAAAAAAGCTCATTTCTTGACATATAAAGCGGTTCATCATATTTAGTTTCCATCCGGAAATGGCCCTTTTGAGCGATCTCTGTGTCAATCTGCGGGATTTCTTGTGCGACATACTATACGTATGCCTCCGCGCAATCCCTTGATTTCCTTTAGCTTGCCCAAAATTGCCTATTTCCGAATTGGAAACGCCATAGTGTCTTTAATTTGTTTCCGAATGAACACTATTCAGTTTCCATAACGACTGGAAAAACTGGAGGATCAGAATATGGCAAACAGAAAAAGACTCCTTATTGTAGGCGGTGTAGCGGGTGGAGCATCTTGCGCGGCAAGAGCACGGAGACTTTC
>JBFYVZ010000184.1:0-10308 GCA_041298995.1 Desulfobacteraceae bacterium | reverse complement strand
CTCTTTTGACGATGGTAACCGTTCCTGTATCGCCGTCGACACGGACAATGTCACCGCTTTTAATGGTTGTGGTGGCAATCCCGCAACCGGTAACCGCCGGTACGCCGTATTCCCGGCATACAATAGCCGCATGGCTGGTCAACCCGCCAATGTCGGTAACGGTAGCTTTAATCTTGGTGAATACGGGCGCCCACGATGGGTTGGTGGAGGGGCAGACCAGAACCTCGCCCGGCTGCAGATCGACGATATCTTTCAGCCGTTTTAGTACCCGTGCTGGGCCTTCGGCCACGCCTGCCGATGAAGCAAAGCCCTTGACGACCGAGGCAGCAGTGTCTGATGCGGCTGCATCTATGCCGCTTAGCCATTCCTTGACTCTGTCTGTGGTAACACCCCACAGCATGATGGTAAAGGGTTCGGCAATTTCCGCCGGTGGTATACCCAAAGCCGGTGTCGGAGCCCACTCCTGGGCGATAGCCAGGATCTTGCGCCGTTTGGCGACTTTGGCTTTATAGTAAGAGCCTCTGGTGGGGATATCCACGCCCAGAGCCCAGCTGGTAACAAGTTCGGTGAGCATCTGCGGGATTTCATAGCGATTGAGCATGAAGATGTCATCCACCTGCTTTAGCATGTTGCCGTTAACCAGCAACTGGCCGAATTGCCGCACCTTGCTGAACCAGATGGTATGGAACCAGTGCTCCACCCAGAAAAGATGGTCTTCGGCGTAGCGATAGATGGTTCGTACTGTTTTGAAGGCATTGTCAAAAGACTGCCGATCCTCGTCGGACTTGATCAGGCCCCGATACTCGGCAACAATGCGATCTCTTTCCTGGTCAATTTTCTTGAGGTTACGTTCGATGGTCTCGCCTTTTTCGAGCCGTTCCACGTAACTTTTGATATATCCGTAAGGAATGTCAGGGGTGTCGATCCAGCTGCCTTCATGATGAAGCCAACCGCTGCCGTTGGAAACAAAGAACCAGGGGTCCTGGGTTTTGGTGTATTCTTTCAGCCATTGCCGGCCGTCGGGTATCTTCTCTAATTCCGCTTTTTTAGCATCCACCGATTTGTCGCTTTTGAGCACCTTGGCCACATCCCTTGAAGCCACCGCCAAACGGGCCAGGCGGCAGAGTTCTTCTTCCGGTTTGAACATAGAAACGTAGGCGCCGGCAACCATCTTGCCTATGGCGCTTTCGCTTATTCCTGGAAACAATTTGCGGGTAACATCGCCAAACATGAGGTAGGCCAGATAGGTCAGGTTGAGCATCTCGAAGTGGTATTGCCAGCCCTTGAACATCATGTTGACCAGTTTGTCAAAGGATGAGATCACATCATAGGAGACGTAGCAGCCCGTGGGAGCTGGTAAAACCTCCTCATCCGGCACATACTTGGGCAGTTGAGACGGAATCTGAAGATTCTTCATTTCCTCGCCGAGGGCGTTGAACTTGACCAGCCATTTGTCCCACAGTTCCTGATAATGGTCGAAAACATAAAAAACGCGTTTTTGGAAATGACCCGCTTTCTCACCGATGATCGCGTCCGGCGGCGGAGCGATGGCGCAGATGTACATGTAGCAGCCTACCATGCGCTGGGCAATGCCCTGGGCCGGGGGTATGCAGAATACGCGCGTTGTGTACTGGGAAAGGGAGATCTGCCATGCCTCCTGAAAAAGCAAATCCAAAGGCGGCATTGGTTCGGGTGCATGAATCTTGTCCAGGTACCAGAATTGCTGTTTTTCCCACTCACCACGGTCCTCGGAGAACAAATGGTGGGAAGGATACATCTCCTCCCATCCATCGAGTTCGGGCGGGACGTTATACTCATGGGGATCCGGGAATCTTCCTGCGGTTTGTTTGGCCATATCTTTCCTCCTTTGTTATGGGGTTAGAAAGTTAGAAATTATTTACTGCGTATTTTACCCCTCAGGGGGGTACTAAAAGAGTGGCGGGAAATAATTTCGTAAACTTATCTATCCCGTTTATCGGGGTTAGGAACCTATTTATAATGGATAAATAAAAAATTCCTGTCAAACCAATAATATTTATGCTATCTATAACCCAAGCTTATGGATAATATAAATATATAACTTTTTTCTATCCCAATCGGTTCCTTTAGGTTGGTCGGGTTTTACACCATGATGAACTTCAATCAGTTTCGAGTTTTTTACCATGCGGCCAAAACGTTAAATTATACCAGAGCCGCCGCCGAACTCTTTATTTCCCAGCCTGCCGTCACCGCCCAAATCAAAGCCTTCGAAGAGTTCTGCGGACTGAAGCTTTTTAAAAAAATGGGTCGGAGCGTCTTCTTGACCATTGAAGGACAGGCCATGTTTGAGTACGCGCAAAGCGTATTTGAACTGGAAAAAGAGATCGAAAACGCCATCGACGACATCCGTAAACTCAATCGTGGCGTACTGCGTATCGGCACAACCAAAGCTTATGCGCGCTATTTCATGCCGGTGATGATATCCGCCTTTCATCGCAGCTATCCCAATATCAAGATTGAATTAAACGAAGGCAGCTCCCGCGAAATGGGACAAAGCCTGCTTGAGTTCAAGAATGAAGTTGCCATAATCGCCAAGGATGAAGATATCGAAGGTGTCCGCTTTATTCCTTTCAGCAAGGAAGAGATGGCGGTGATAGTCGGTCCCAATTATCCCCTGGCGAAAAGGAAGTCAATTTTTTTCAAAGAGCTGGCCAATGAGCCGTTCATAATGAAAGATAAAGGCTCCGGAACGCGCAGACTGGTTGACTATTTGTTTGCCAGAGACCACTGCAGCCCCAATATCCTCATGGAAACCAGCAATGCCGAATTTATCAAACAGCTGGTACAGCTTGGCGAGGGGGTTTCATTTCTGGTACGGGAGGCTGTTATTCAAGAGCTGGCACAGGGCAAACTGGTGACAATCCCTTTGAAGGGGCCTAAAATTTATCTTGATGTCAGCATCGCCTACTTAAAAAACCAGCAACTTTCGCCTCCGGCCAAAGCCTTTCTGGAAACACTGGAAAAGCTGCAGGTCGGAAGAGATATGACTCCCATGGGCATCGGTGGTTACATGGCCAAGATTTTGGCGGACCATAAAGCCAATAAAGACTAAGGTCTCTGGTTTATAGTTTCTCAATACCGGGGCTGCCGCCGATACCGGTCCGCATCCGGACTCGCGGGCCTGCCGCGCCTCCGGGCCGCCAGTCTCTTGGTTCTTGTATTCCGGAGAGCAGATCAAGCTTATTCTGCCTGGAGAGCCGTTCAATGATTTGAACCCAGGCGCATGGAATATCCGGGCTAACTTCGCAGTTCCGGCCGCTGGCGCCTCCGCAAGGTCCGTGCAACAGGCTTTTGGAGCAGCGGGCAATCGGGCATATGCCACCGGTATGTGTCAACAGGCAGTTCCCGCAGCCTACGCACATTTCCCGCCAAACCCCCGGCTGAAAAGATGCCCCTAAAAAAGTTGTATTCAATGCCGGAATGACCGGGAGCGGATCCAGGGCTTCAGCCATGGTTTGGACACCGGCGCCGCAGGCAAGAGAAAGCACGGCATCAGTTCCTGACGGTACTTCGTGGTAGGCTTTGATGAGATCCAGTTCGCATTGCCTCAGAGTGTTGTCCACTTCAAAGGCAGGCGGAGTATTTTTATAATACACCTTCCGTTTAAGCTCCTGTGACAACATTTGGGCTTCACGATCTCCACCGGAAAGGCAAACGGACACGCAGCTTCCACAACCGACAATCAGAATTTTTTCATATCCGCTAATTGAGGCTGCGATTTCTTCTATAGGTTTGATATTACCGACGATCATAACATTACCTCGTTTGATCTGATTTATAACCGGCAAAATGGGCGTTGACCTTCAGGGTTAGGGCTTCCTTATGCCGGGAACACAAAGGAGTTACCGAAGTGCCTGTTTTTCCCTCAAGAGTTTCTCTGAAGGCGGACGTATAAAGGGGCTCTTCGCATACCTGGCAGTGAATAAGATCCAGCGCAACAACTTCATCCCACTGGTTTGTCAGCATGTGCTGAAATTCAATGGCCTGCTGGGGACATATGCGCCAGCAATTTCCACAACGTGCGCAGCGAGCCATGTTGTGCAGCAGCTTTCTCTTTGCACCTGAGTCCTTAACATCGATCGCATTAGCAGGACAATTCTGTAAACAGGCAAGACATCCGTTGCATTTGCTGTTAACCTGAAAATAGGTCATCTAGTATCTCCTCATGATGCCGGCAGCATGGCGAATTCGCGGATTCGGAATCCTGTCGGCATATGCGAAAGCCAGTGCTCCGGGTTCGCAAAAATTCACACATTGCGGCCGGCCGTTGCATAAATCGCATTTAAAAATGACTTCACGCGCCTTGTCAAATCCGATGGCCCCGAAGGGACAGGCTGCCACGCACATTTGACATGACACACAGCGGTCATAATCGATCACTACCCTTCCCCAGTCATCCTGCCAGGATATGGCATCCTTCGGACATGCTTTCTTGCAAGGCGCGTCGGCGCAATGCTGGCATAAAACGGGGAGAAAAATTCCCTTCAAATTCCATTCGAGGACATAGATTCGTGATCGGGCCGGATCGACTTCACCTTCATGGAAAAGGGAACAGGCGATTTCACAGAGTTTACAGCCGTTGCACTTTTGAGGATCGAGAGCCAGGACTTTGGGAGTTGCCTGAATATTGCCATGGCCGGGAATGAGCACCGACGGATCGCCATTTTTAAGTCGTACAACCGTCTCTTCGGGAATGGCGCGGCCGGGAGGGATGTCGTGTTTATATGAGGTCGTTTTTATCGTCATCGGCGTAACCTGTTTAATATAAATCATAGTTTTAACGGCTATGCAGATATCGCTGCCACCGCAAGGACCAGGAGAAAATCAAAAATTCAGCATAATGAACGAATCAATGAGTCGCAATTTATATTAAAAAGGGAGGTTGTGTCAACCAAAAAAATAAAAATAGCACCTGTTATATTGCATCAAATTGAAAATTGGCATTGACATTCTATTTTTATCTGCTAAAAATAAATTTGTTTATTAAACAAAAAATTCATGATAGTGAACAACTGCTCTTAAACTGACTAAAATAATCAAAATCAGGGACAAGGAGTTTGTCATGGCAAATGATTTAGAAAAACTTTCATCAGCCGAATCTTTACGCAAAACCAGAACTTTTGGCAAGGTCAGATGTCACAACCCGAGCTGCATGGAGCGAATGGAGCCGTCCCCGGGCGCAGCTCACATCAAGTGCGCAACCTGTGGAATGGAGTATCGGATTTACTGGGTGAGACCTGACCTGCCGCGAATTCGCGGACCAGTTTGGGAAGTGAACCGGAAAATTGCGGCCGAGGCATTGAGCAGAAAATTATCAACATCAAAAAGCAAATCCCAGGCAAAGGAGGGAACAAAAGATGGCGTTAGATAGAAAAATTGCATACATCAATCTCTCCACAGGTAAAATTGAAACCAAACCGATCCCGATTGAGATTCGAAAAAAATTCCTGGGAGGCCGCGGGTTGGACGCCTACCTGCTTTATAATCACGCGCCTCAAGGATGCGATCCGCTCGGACCTGAAAATCCATTAATGATCAGCGGCGGAATTCTGGCTGCGACTTGCGCATCGGCTACTGCGCGCACCCATATCATGGCCAAGTCGCCGCTTACCGGTCTGCTTGGCAGCGCCAATATGGGTGGATTTTTTGCGCCTGAGATGGCCTGGGCCGGTTTTCATCACCTTGTTATAACAGGCAAGGCCAAAAGCCCCGTCTATATCTGGATTCACAACGGCAGGATAGAAATTCGTGATGCCGCCTATCTGTGGGGTAAATCCACTACGGAAACTCAATGGGCAATTCGCGAAGAACTCGGGGACGAGGATATAAAAAGCGCCGTTATCGGTCAGGCCGGCGAAAAACTGGTCAGATACGCCAATGTCATGACAGGTATCAAGAACGCTGCAGGACGCACGGGCATGGGGGCGGTGATGGGATCAAAGAATCTTAAGGCTGTTGCTGTTCGCGGCACCATGGACATCAGGATCGCCCATCCCGTAGATGCTCTGGAATATAACAAGCAGTTTATCGAGGGGATCACCAGCGCTAAAGTCAACAGCACACAAGGGTCTCTCGGCACTCCTTTTATCTGGGGGGCCACAAACTCCTGGGGTGGATTGCGTACCCGCAACTTTCAGTATAATCAGATGGAATACGCCGACGACATAGAGCCCGAAAGACTCGATGAAATTGCCACCGAAACTATCGGGCCTCATCATATGACCGGGTGTTTCGGATGTCAGGTTCACTGCCGCGCTCAGTACAAAATACCATCCGGGACTTATGCCGGAAAATACGATGAGGGTCCGGAATATACCTCCCTTGGCGCGTTCGGGGCCGAGCCGGACTGCAGAAAAGCTGAAACAGTGCTTACGGGAAATCATCTTGTCAATCAGTACGGCGTGGACAACCTGGAAATCGGGAGCATGATCGCATGGGCTATGGAACTTTATGAACTGGGAATTATTACCAGCAAGGAAACCGACGGGCTCGATCTTCGGTTCGGCAATGATGAAGCGCTTCTGGAGATGGTGCATCGCATTTGTCTTCGCAAAGGCTGGCTGGGCGATGTCCTGGCCGACGGAGGCATCCCTGCGTCCGAGAAAATAGGCAAGAATTCTTTTGATTATCTGATCCAGGTGAAAGGCATGAACAATCTGCATTCCGATGAACGCGGCACACCGGGCCTGGCCCTGAACATTGCCACGGCCTCGCGAGGATCCGATCATCTTCGCAGCAGGCCTGCTATTGACCTGTATCATCTGCCCGAAAAGATTTTGCGTAAAATTTACGGAAGCCCGGTTCCCTACGACGGCCCGTTAAGCTCCGAACATACGGATTATGAGGGCAAACCATGGCAGGTCTTCTGGCAGCAAAACTGTTACATGGCTGTAGATTGCCTTGGAATATGCAAATACCACACCGTATTCCTGGGAGCTACCCTCCCCAATTTTGAGGACTGGCCGAAGGTGATCTACTACAACACAGGCCTTGAATTTACTCCCTTAGAGCTTTGGGAGATCGCCGAACGGTGCAACAATCTTGAACGGATGTTCAATCTGAGAGAAGGGCTGACACGAAACGATCTGAAAAAAGGAGATATGCTCAATCACCGCTATTTTGATGAGCCTGCGCGGCGCGGCGCTCCTGATATTGTCGGACGGACAATAGATCGTCAAAAATTCAAAAAAATGGTGGATGAATTCTACAACCATTGTGGTTTGGACAAACAAGGCGTACCGACATCTGCGACCATGGAGAGACTCGGCCTTAACCAGGAACCATCACACCTATTATAGTAGCTTTCAGAGAGGAAAAAACAATGGAGAAAGTTCTTACTGTCGATTTTCAGAAGTGCACCGGCTGCCGTCTTTGTGAATTGGTATGCTCTGTAATGCATGACGGAATATCCAATCCCGCCAGAAGCAGAATCAAAATTGTCAAATGGGAAGAGGAAGGCCGGTATGTTCCTATGATCTGCCAGCAGTGTGAAGACGCGCCGTGTAAAAATGTCTGTCCCGTAGGAGCCATATCGCAGGATGCGGACTATGGTTTTCTGACCATAGACCATACCCTGTGCATCGGATGCCGTTCATGTGTGAGCGTTTGTCCGTTCGGGGCAATGAATTATAACCAGGTCGATAAAAAGGTATTCAAGTGCGATCTGTGTGGCGGGCAGCCACAGTGCGTCCGATTCTGCGATGAAAAAGCGGTTGATTTTGTCGCGGCCGATAACATGACCGTTAAAAAGAAGCGCAATGCAGCAACCCGTCTTTACGCTTCACAAAAAAATGCAACGGCGATTCAGGAACAGATATAGCCAATCGGACAGACAGGCTGAAGTCTTCCGGCTTTCAGCCTGTCTATGAGAGAGACCTTTGAAGAACGTCCAATTTTGGCCAAGTACAAGGAAGGCGATAATTTCAACCGCAGGAATACATTGAGTATTTCAAGGATTGAAATTTGAGCCTGACGCAGTAATCGGGCAAAAGGTGGTGTTATGCAAAGGTCTCTGAGAAATATGAATGGAAATTAACACAATCAAACTCCTTTCTGTCGGCATAGACATAGGCAGTTCAACGACTCATCTGGTTTTTTCAAATCTGGTATTATTAAGGGACGAGAAGTCTTCCTCCCGTCGTTTCCGGATTGAGGAAAGAAATATTCTCTACGAGGGAAGGATAATAAATACGCCCTTGCTGGATAATGACACAATTGATCTCAATAAATTAACCGATTTTGCAAGGGAAGAATGTGAGCGGGCGGGAATCGATCCCGCTGACATCCAGACAGGTGCGGTAATCGTAACCGGAGAGACAGCCAGAAAACATAATGCAAAACAGATAGCAGAAGCTTTATCCAGAGATGCCGGAAAATTTGTCGCGGCAACAGCAGGTCCCAATTTCGAAAGCCTGCTCGCTGCAATGGGTTCGGGTGCTACTGCCAGATCAAAAACTATCGGCAAAACCGTATTGTCGTGTGATATCGGCGGCGGTACATCCAACATGGCCATATCAATAAATGGCGAGGTCGTCTCTACAAGCTGCATATCTGTCGGGGGCAGGCTGCTCGCAATAAATCCTGAGGGAGAAATATTAAGGCTATCCGAACCCGCCCAAAAAGTTATGGGACATATTGGATTGAATTACAAAATCGGAGACCGGATTCCAAAAGAGGATATTGATAAAATAGCAGCGGAATTGGCCGGAGCATTAATAGAGGTAATGACCGGCCCTGCGAATTCATTTCTGGCCAGGCAGTTGATGGTGACAGAAAACCTGAATTTTCCGGGCACAATAGATGAATATTCATTTTCAGGGGGTGTGGCTGAGTTTATCTATGGGGCTACCGGCAATTACGGTGATATGGGAGAAATTCTCTCAGATAAAATAATCGCTTTGATACCGGAATTAAAAGCTCCGGTTGTTGAACCCGTCAATAAAATCAGGGCGACAGTCATAGGCGCCGGCGCTTACTCCCTGTCAATATCGGGTTCCTCAGGATTTATGGATGATAAGATATCCTTTCCGATAAGAAATGTTCCGGTACTCAGGGTTGACGTGGAGAGATCCAAGCTGAGTATGGAACATGTGGTTAAACAGGTAAAAAATGCGTTCCAGAGATTTGATTTGACCGAGGGCGAAGATATCGTAGCTTTATATTTCAAGGACCCGGTCAGGGTTTCTTATCCAAAATTGGAATTGTTCGCAACATCCATCGAAGCTGCCCTTTGCAATTCAATTGAAAAGAAAATGCCTGTTATCCTCATCTTTGAAAAAGATATCGCGTGCAGCGTTGGAAATGTTATCCGTCGGGAAACCCGGTTGAAAACCAATCTGCTCTCACTTGATGAGTTAATCCTGAAAGATGGGGATTGGATCGATATCAGCGAACCGTTAGTCGGCTGCCAGGTATTCCCCGTAACTGTAAAATCTCTTATTTTCAACATGAACTGAAACAGCGCGGTCAACCGCAATAAAAAAGAGGCCTTTGAAGATTGCCCAATTTTGTCCAAGTACAAGGAAGGCGATAATAAAGACTCAGGTTTCTGGTTTATAGTTCCTGGTTAAAAGAGAAAAACCAGAAACAACAAACCAGGGACCGGAAACCAAATCTTTATATTAATCGGGCAAAAGGGGGCGTTATGCAAAGGTCTCAAAGGAAGTGTCATGAGTGTAAAGGTGAGCATCCACAAAACCCATCGTCATTTAACCGGCGGTCTTGAGACCGTCGAAGTGGACGGTCAAACAGTAGGGGATTGTTTAAAAGATCTTATTGAACGTTATCCTGGGATGGGTAAAGTGCTGTTTAAACCGGGAGGGAAACTGCATCCTTTGATCGAAATCTACCTGAATATGAAAAGCGCCTACCCGGACGAGCTTAAGAAACCGGTTAAGGCCGGGGATGAAATATACATTACATTGATGCTGGCCGGCGGATAAGTAGTTTCCATCCGGAAATGGCTCTTTTGTGCGATCTCTGTGTCAATCTGCGGGATTTCTTGTGCGACATACAATGCGTATGTCTCCGCGCAATCCCTTGATTTCCTTGAGCTTGCCCAAAATTGCCTATTTCCTAATTGGAACCGAAACAGCGAGTGTATTCCCCGCTGCTTTCCGCGGGGTTAACGAGCGAATTAAAACAGAATCTATTCCCTACGGTCGAAGATCCACAGCGGTATGTTGCGGGGATCTTCAAACTTACATGTGTCCAAATTTGGTTTCAAACAATCATATCGTATTTGATTTGTCAATGAATATTAAATGGTTG
>JBFYVZ010000177.1:0-34567 GCA_041298995.1 Desulfobacteraceae bacterium | reverse complement strand
TTATCAGATCCGCCTGACAAGGCATATTTGCCGTCCGAAGAAAAAGCAAGTGCTCTTACAAAGCAATTGACTGTTACTGTTCTTATAGACCTCCCCAACGATATATCCCATAAATCAATTAAGCCGCCCATACTGCCGGATAGGACATATTTGCCATCCGGAGAATAGGCAACAGACTCAAGCCTGTAATCGAGTGAAGGTTGTATTTTAAAATCTCTGATTTCCCCTCCTGTTGCTACATCAAATATTTTCATGGATGGTTTAGGGATAAACACAGAAGAACCAGGGCCTCCACATAAAAAATGTTTTCCGTCTGGAGAAAAAGCTATAGAAAGAGCTGTGTTGTTGTCAAATGTCCTTATTTCACGTCTTGTAGCCAAATCCCAAAGTTTTGTCCCTTTGCCGCCGGAAGCAAAATATTTTCCGTCAGGCGAAAAAGCGACCTCAATTCCTTGACCCATCCAATCTTCATGAGTGAAAGTTTGTATTTTTTTCCCTTGCAGAATGTCCCAGAGGATAAAAGAGTCCATGCTGCCCGATAAAACATATCTCCCATCCGGAGAAATATCTACTTTAAACACAACGGGAGCTTTTTGTTTGATTTCCCGCGACATGTCGCCTTTTCCTGTAAGGATCGGCGTTGCCGCGCAGGAAGAAAGAAGGAGTGCAAAACACACTGTCAATATTGTTCGATAAGCAATCATATAACATCCTCTATTCGAATCGTGTAGCCCGGTTTCTTCCAATATTACAGGTTGAGGTTTGTTTTCTCTGTTAGACGTCTGGTTTCCCGGCTGTGCCAAAATATATCAACCGTTTATCTATTGCCCTTGGTTCTTCATAAAAAAACAGGCTATCCATACCACAATTGTTGTGGGAATAACATTATTGATAACGATTTGAAGTCTTGTCTCTCCGCTGAGGTTGACGATTTGTGGACTTCAGCTTGCTATATTGTAGTTCAGGATTGAGGGATTGTCGAGATCCATATACCCTCCTGTTGCAAGGTCGTTTTTTCCAGGATAACAGACAGCAAGGAGGGATAGGATCATGAGAAAAGCAAATACCGGGAAATGGCGGGAACCTTACCTTTTTTATAACCCATTGACAAATCTCTCTTAATATGGTCTTTTAAACCCGCATTTCTTAAGATCCATCATGATTCTCATGCGTTTTTTTTTGACGTATTATATGTACGCACCAGTGTTACCGAAAATTGTTATGTTATCCATGATTGAATAAACATGAGAGCGTGGAAATGACCGGATTCGGAACAACATTACCAAATGTTATCAAATCAAATATTCGACAATCTTTCGTAAAGATATTCAGCGCCTCGCTACAGACTCCTGCCGGATCACCACCGAGCCGCGTTAGCAGGAGGCAGCGGAATATATAAGCGGCTATATTTTCCGGCAATGTGCTTATTGATATTTCCATCTTCTTTGACAATTTTGAGTCCGGCTGTTAGGGAAGTTGCTATAAGGAATTGGAATTCAACTCTGAAAAGAATAGAAACGCATAAAAACATGGGCCCCCTTGAAGCCCACAGCGGTTTTGGGATCGAGACCAAAAATCTGATGGAAAGGAGTAAATTCCGTGGAACAGATGGAAAACAACAACGAGCCGCTGATCCGGATATTGCGCAGTGTCATTCGCTTCAGCGTCCGTTGCCTGGCCATCATGCGGAAGGATGAACTGCCGCAAACCGAAGTCGGCTGAGAACATGTGTTACGAAACATTCTAAACCCATACAAACAGGAGGATGATATGAAAAGAGAAAGAGGTGCATGGAGCCCCTATCTGGCCGGGGCATTGAGTGGCGTGGTCGGAGTGTTGTCGGTCTGGTTCGCCGGCCAGTATTTCGGAGCGTCTACTTCATTTGTGCGCACCGCCGGCATGATTGAACAGCTTTTCGGGCCGGAGCGTGTGGCCCAGATGAGCTATTTCATCAAGGTCGCCCCCGGCATCGACTGGCAATGGATGTTCATGGTGGGAATCTTTCTGGGGTCACTGATCGCGGCACTGACCTCCGGGTCGTTCAAACTCCAGGCCGTGCCCGACATGTGGGCCGAGCGTTTCGGCAGACAGAGCGTCTCCCGGCGGGCCATAACGGCTTTTGCCGGTGGCATCATTGCCATGTTCGGGGCCCGGCTGGCGGACGGGTGACCGAGCGGACACGGGCTGAGCGGTTCGCTTCAGCTGGCTGTCAGCGGTTTCATTGCCCTGGTTTTCTTTTTTCTGGGCGGCATCATCGTCGCCCGTCTGGTTTATGGAGGAGGTGACCGATGAAAATGCTCATCTATGGACTGGTTACCGGTCTGTTGTTCGGCTTTTTGCTGCAAAAAGGGCGCGTGCTGCGCTACGATAAACAACTCGGGGCGCTGCGTCTCAAAGACATGACCATCGTCAAATTCATGCTCTCCAGCGTGATCGTCGGCATGGTGGGCGTCTATCTGCTCAACGACCTGGGTCTGGCCAAGCTCTCCATCAAGGCCACCATCTTAGGGCCCGTCATCATCGGCGCCCTTGTTTTCGGCCTGGGCTGGGGTCTTCTGGGGTATTGCCCCGGCACGTCCATGGGCGCTCTGGGCGAAGGGCGCTGGGACGCCATCTGGGGCATCCTGGGCATGATCGTGGGGGCCGGTCTTTTCGCCGAAGCCTTTCCTTTCCTTGAAAAAACCGTGTACACCTGGGGCAACTTCGGCCGCATCACCCTGCCCCAGCTTTTGGGGGTGAGCCACTGGGTGATCATTCCCCTGTTTATCGCCGGCGCCCTGCTGCTGTTCCGGTGGCTGGAGAAAAAGGGGTTATAAGTGCGCTTTGTGATAAATGAAACGGAGTATCGGCACATGAGTATGGCCGCAATCATATCCCGGCTACAGGAATCAGGGGGCGGAGATATTTCCGTCTTTGACGCCACGTTTCTGGAAAAGAGCATTGCCCGGCGCATGGCCGCCACGGGTGCGGCCACACCGAACGAATACCCGGCCCGCCTGGATGAGCGGCCCGGAGGCCTATTCGATCGCCATCGTGCTGGACGCGATGGGATGGGATAACGAAAAAGTCATCCCGGCCCGGGGGGTACATAACGCCCATGTTTTTATGCGTTTTTACTCTTTTCAGTGACAATATTTACTGTTTCGGTTCAATTGCGGATAAAATGGGAGTTATGGGTAAATCTTAATGCCTTTCTCCGTGATGTGAATGTCGCCCGCTTTGTAGAGACCACCGATAGCCTTTTTAAACTCTTTCTTGCTCATCGAAAAGATCTGTCTAATCTCTTCAGGCGAGCTTTTGTCATGACAGGGAATGAAGCCCCCCTTCTTTTTAAGGGTCTCCAGAATTCTGGCGCCGGAACCGGTTACGGACTGATATCCGGGCTTTTTCAGGGTAAGGTCAATTTTTCCGTCTTCACGGATTCTACCGATGTATCCGTTTAATTTTTCTCCGACAAAGACAGGCGTGAAGACTTCGCTCTTGTAGAGCAGTCCTGAATACCGGTTGTTGACAACAGCCATGATGCCGATTTTTGTGATCCCGTAAATCAAAAGATCGACTTTTTCCCCTTCGGACAGATCCTTCGGATTTTTGTCACAGTTTTGTGTAATCCGGTTTGTGCCGTAAACCCGGCCGGTCAATTCATCCAGGCACACTTTGACAACATAGCTTTTACCCGCCTTCATCCTCTCCTGCTGCTGGCTTGAAGGAACCAGGAGATCTTTTTCAAAACCCCAGTCGAGAAACGCGCCGAAAGAGGCAATATCCTTTACCTGAAGATAGGCAAATTCTCCCACCGCTGCTTTGGGTTCAAGGGTTGTTGCAACCGGCCGATCCTCGGAATCGGTATAAACGAAAACCCTCAGGATATCGCCCGGACGGGTATTTTCGGGCACATATTTTGAGGGAAGCAGGACTTCATCGGGTTTTTTATTCAGGTAGAGCCCGAAGTCAACCACTCTTTCAACCACCAATTCATTATAACTGCCAATTTTCAACATACCGGAAAACTTTTCCATATCGTATCAGCCAGACGATTGCGCACCTGCCTGATATTCTCAGTGCTTAAGTTAAATAAGTGTAGATCACCCATCCTGACAAGTCAAGGCCGGCGCCATTTCAATAATTTCTCCGGCAAGAGGAGGGGGCTTGCTGAGCTTCCTGTCTTTTTCATCTTTTCCCATATTTTTGCCAACTTGGTTTTTGGTCTTTATTCTCACAAAATACCGATTATTAGAAACTTATTTATGCTTAATTTCATGTTGTATTATTTCTTTTTATTTTATTAAAAACGAAGTAAGATTGAACGAAAGCTTGGTAAAATCGGAAATTGGTATCACACTTTCTACAACTGATAATCATATTCTTCCCAGTTCCAATGGAGTATTTTACATCGTCCGTATCATGATCCTTGAGAAATCAACATCATTATATTTCTCTGAAATCAGTCATATTCGTCAAGGGCGACATTTTACTGACTTCAAGGAAGGAGCAAATGTTCCACAAGTTTATAAAAACCACTGAATATAATTTTTATATCTTAATTTTAGTATCCCAGTCTTTTTGCATTATTAAGAGCCTTATCTCTCCGTTTTCCCGAATAGTCAGATTTTACATAGGTATCATATGACATCCTGAAATACCTCCCTGCCATATCCCGTTTCCCCTGTTTTTCATATAACACAGCCCTGTTATTCATGAGATTGGCATAATCAGCGGTATGCTGTAATCCCAGCCTTTCACTTATGGTTTGTGAATTCAGGTAGTATTCCAGAGCTCGTTCAAGCTGAAACTTATCCATGTAAACATTGCCGATGTTACCCATGAGAGTAGCATAATAAGCGGTATTTTGTAGTCCCAGACTGTCCCTTATGGATTGTGAGTTCAGGTAGTATTCCAACGAACTGTCAAACTGGCCCTTGTCTGCGTGAACATTGCCGATGTTCATCATGAGAGTGGCATAATCAGAGGTATTCTGTAGTCTCAGACCATCCCTTATGGATTGTGAGTTCAGGTAGTATTCCAGCGCATGGTCAAGCTGGACCTTATGATAGTAAGCACTGCCGATGTTCATCATGAGAGTAGCATAACCTGCTGTATTCTGGAGTCCCACCCGGTCATAAGTGGATTGGGAATTCAGGTAGTATTCCAGCGCATGGTCAAGCTGACCATTGCTCACGTAAATATTGCCGATGTTCATCATGAGACGGGCATAACCAGCTGAATTCTTTAGCCCCACTTGGTCATAAGTGGATTGAGAATATAGGTAGTATTCCAACGCTCGGTCAAGCTGGCCTTTGTTCAAGTAAACTATGCCGATGTACATCATGAGATTGGCACAATTGGAAGATTGGGTTTCGTTGCGTCCCTTAAAGATTCTCTCGGCTTTTTCAAGATATCCGAGGCCTTCACTAAAGAGGTTTAGTGTTATCCCAGCAGTAAAACCTGCCTCCATCAATGCAGCATTATAGTCGGGGTCAATATCGAGAGCATTCTTGAAATTGGCAAGTGCCTCTTTGGGATTGGTATTCTGAACCTCTAAGCCCTTTGCATACCATTCATAGGCGGTTAATTTGGGTTTGGGCTTCTCCTCTATCTTTTTCCTTTCTTGTTCGGTAAGCTTTACAGGTTTAATGTCGGTTATGGTGATTTTCTCGGTATCACCCATTAAGGTAAATACCACTTTATCCTGTAAGTCAAAGATACCATCGAGAGTACCGTCTATTTTGGAGGAGTTTTCTACCTTGCCCGTCTCTACATTTACAAGTCTTGCATGTACCCTTATCCGGTTTCCTGATACGAGATAGCTTCCCGTAAAAATAACCTGGGCGCCTGTAAGCTTGCCGATTTTTATCATCCTGTCTTCTTCTATAAGACCGGATTGGGAGAGCTTCAGCTCTTCCAGTACCTTCTTTCTGTCCTGATTGGATACAACACTGATATCTCGAATACTCGTAAGGTCAGTTATGACTGTATCTGTCATACCTGCTGATATCCAGAAATATTCCTTATCACCTGTATTCTCAAATGGATACACCAATATATTAATCTGTTTTGCAGTGCATGGGACGGTAAATAAAAAGAAAAAAAGAAATAATGTAGATGATATAAAGAAAAGAAACTTTCTCATCGGATCTCCTTTTTTATGACATAGCTTTATCCTTACCAAAAAATCAGCGCAAATCAAAGGGAAATTACCAGGCAAGGAATATTATCAAAGGATTACGGAAAGAAATGTTGCATATTCGGCATAGTTTGAAAAAGCTTGGCTACAGGAAGATAGTCAGTATCAAAGAAATGTCTAATTGATTGCCTTCTTATTCTGATGGATCCTAATTTATCGGTTTTCTACTTCACCATACTATCGATTGCTATGGTCGCTTCATTTTTTTCTGTCGGAAAATTTCTGTTTGAATTTCAAATCTATTTCTCGCATTTCTTCTTCCCTAACACGTCGCTCCTCTTCCCCCCCACTATTTGACTTTGAGGATGCTTTATGAGGAAAAGCTGATGATTAATGAATTTGACGGTCAATGGATACTTAAAGGGAAGGCTATAAAATTATTGGGTGTCACCGAACCGGAATTGATTACACTTGTATCTCAGGAACGACTAACCGGGTTCAACCATAAAAAAAAAGGAAAAGAATCGGGAACGTTCGTGCAGAGCGCACGTAGCGCCCAGAGCGTGCGCGGGAGCGAGTCCGGCACATCCCTTTACTGCTGAAGTTTCTTCGCCCCCCTGTAAATGAAAGAACGCTCTCATTATTTAAACTTGCTTGGGGATAACTGATTTGATCATGTTTATTCAACTGCAATCTTTTCCGGCGGGATTTTTCTGAAGCTCCCCAACTCAACGGGTTCTTTCAAGGTTTTATGCCTTAACAAATTATCCTGACTGCCCGGTGCAAGGCTGCCTGAATCATCATAACTATCTAAATTATTATGAAATAACTGATATGGGATAGTCACGATTTATTTCATCGATGAAATTTCTCAGTCTTCCTGAGTCTATTCGATTGAAATCTATAATGAGTCTTTGGAGATGACTGATTTCAGGTTCTTCAATTTCTTCAGGGAGAGGCCCTGAAAGATAAATGTCTCCCTGTGGCATTAAGATATCGTTATAGGTGGTTTTAAGTTTTCGTATTTTTTCTTCATCAAGAGAGGATGCAAGACGTATTACGAGTTGATTGCCGATGTACCGAAGACTATGATATCTATAATAGAATCGGTTAATTCTGTGAACTGCATCATCCACAGAATCAGCACGTTCAAACAGGTTCAAGTCTGATTTACCGATATAACCATGTTCCAGAAGCTCTTCTTTTATAAAACCAATCCACTTTGACCAATATGTACTACCCGGTTCGTCCACAAGGATAATCGGCAATGGATTACGCTTACCTGTCTGTACAAGGGTAAGGGTTTCCATGGCTTCATCCAGAGTACCGAATCCTCCGGGGAAAAGCACAACCGCATCAGATTCTTTGAGAAAGGCCACTTTCCGGGTAAAAAAATATTTATAAACTATATTTTTGGGATTCCCTTTTATGACAGGGTTGGATTTTTGTTCGAAAGGAAGCCGTATGTTTACTCCGAAGGAATGCTCCGGACCGGCGCCTTCATGAACAGCCTGCATGATACCGGGACCGCCTCCTGTTATAACCATATATCCCGATTTGACCAACTTTGAGCCCATCTGACGTGCCATCTTATAAACAGCCTCGTCCGGCTGCTTTCGTGCTGAACCAAATACAGCAACTTTCTTTACATGACGGTAAGGGCTAAATACTTTTGCCGTAAAGCGCATTTCCTTTAAAGAGGCATTCATGAGCTTTAAATCAACTTTCCCATTATCTTCCTGACCGGCTTTTAATGATGCCAATATCATCTCCCTGACGATGGCAGGGCGAGAGATATCGCCTGATATGTCTATTAACTGTCTGATGGCTTCATCTACCGGGCCATTATTATATTTAAAATGCAATTCCATAACTAAAGAAGCTCCTTAACAGAACGTTTCTATTGAGCAATAAGCTTTTCTTCGCAACTGAAAAGATGAAATATCCATCTCGATAACAGTCTCTGCTGTTGAGTATAGTGCTGGGCATGAAATTTTGTCAAAAGAAAAAGGGATTAGCCGTTGTTAGCTAACCCCTTGATTTATTTGGTAGCGGGGACAGGATTTGAACCTATGACCTTCGGGTTATGAGCCCGACGAGCTACCAGACTGCTCCACCCCGCATCAATGTACGTTCCGTGTATGGTTCCATTTTGGAGAGTAGTACTATTAGTCAATCCTCCCCGATAAGTCAAGCTGATTATTTTATTATTTTGGATCAGAACCAGGAAAGTTCCTTGAGACCTTGAACCCTCGAACCCTTGAGACCTTGAATCCTTGAATACTTCCATTCCCAGTTTACCGATTAAATATCTTAACTATTTGTATTATCTTGACATATGTTTTTATTTGAGCCATATGAAACCCATATGAAACAAAGATGGGGGATAAGGAGGATAATATGGGTTTTAAAAAAAGAAGCAGGGACTTAAGCTTTGCCGAGTTTACATTAAAAAGCTCGATGAACAAAAACCGCAGCCTCGAACGTCTTTTAAAAATAAACAGATCCCTTGACTGGGATATGATTGAACAAATACTGATAATCAACTACAACACCGGCAGGAGCACAAAAGGAGCCGGCGCTTATTCCCCCCTGTTATTATTCAAATGCATTCTCCTACAGAAATGGTTCAGGATCAATTCCGATTTTGAACTCGAATGCCACATAAATGACAGAATCTCTTTCAAGAAGTTCCTTGGAATTCCGGTTACGGACCTTTCCCCGGCACAAAAGACTTTTTCACGCTTCAGGAAAAGGCTGTCAAAAAAAGCTCTGGAACATATCTATTCCGAAATTACGCGCCAGTTTGAAAGAAAGGGCCTGGCAGTAACCGACGGAATTGCGCTTGATCCAAGGCTTGTGAAATTGCAGCGCCGCCCGGGCGCCAAAAAAAAGGAAGCTCAACATAAAATAAATTTTAGTTAAGCCGCCAGAGACCTTATTTTTGACTTGAGAATTTCCGCTTCATTCCCTGATGTTTTATCCCCGAAACGGAACAGAACATATTTCGTCCTGCCTGCCCGGCCGGAAACAATTTCGAGCAGATGAGGAGAGACGGAAAGACATTTTGAGAGGTATTTGATGCACATGCTGTTTGCCGCACCTTCAACAGGTGGCGCAGTAAGCTTTATTTTAAGGGCATCTCCAAAAAGGCCGGCAATCATGTTTTTTGATGATCGTGGCTGAACACGAACCTTGAATATTATTCCTTCGAGACTTTCTTTGAAATAGAGCATTAAATCGCCTTCATGCATAAGACCGAAACCTCAGTTTGTGAAGCTTCAGGATCTCAAGAGTGCGGCATTAAGGCGGCTGTCAGTTCTTTCTCAGAAACCGTGGCTGTGCCGACCTTTCCTACTACTATCCCCGCGGCGGTATTGGCAACAGAAGCCGCGTCTCTGAACGATGCGCCTGATGCTACACAAAGTCCCAGTACTGCTATCACCGTATCCCCTGCCCCCGAAACATCAAATATCTGCCTCGCCTCGGCTCTGATTTTATATGGTTTTTTATCTCTTTCAAAGAGCACCATTCCATCCTTACCACAGGTAACAAGAAGTTTTTCAATACCGGCACTGCCGATAATTTTAATTCCCGCCTTCATAAGAGACGCGTCATTTGTTATCTCCACCCCGGCGGCAAGGGCGGCCTCTTTCCTGTTCGGGGTGATCAGCGTGACACCGGAGTATTTTGAATAATCAAGTCCCTTTGGGTCTGCTATGATTATCTTTCTGTGTTTTTTAGCCGCTTTAACGACTTTTGCCATCAAAGTTTTCGTAATAAGACCCTTACCGTAATCGGAGACAATCACCACATCCGATTCAGGAATTACCTTCTCTATGAAACGTGTGATTTTATCAAGAGTTTCATCTGAAATCTCTTTTTTTGTCTCACGATCAATCCTGAGAACATGCTGATGAGCCGCAATAATTCTTGTTTTTCTCGTAGTAGGCCGCCCATACTCCCGGACAACTCCTGCCGCATCCACTCCTGAATTTGCGAGCCTTTTAAGCAGCATCTTGCCGTTTCTGCCGGTGCCGATTACCCCTGCGGCATAAACACTGGCGCCGAGAGAGACAAGATTGTTTACAACATTTCCTGAACCTCCAAGGGTTGATTCCTCCTTCTTTACGGAAACGACCTGAACCGGAGCTTCAGGAGATATTCGGTCCACATCTCCCCAAAGATATTCATCAATCATCAAATCGCCGATTACAAGAACCCTGCAGTTTTTAAACTTTGCAATATCTATATTCATATTCGATTTCAGGACTCGCTGTTCTTTTTTACGATATCGGTTATAAACCCTGGCGGGCGCACAACCCGTCCGTTCTTATCAACAAAAGCATGCTTCGAATAGCCTTTTGCCAGGATATGCTTTTCTTCTTCATCATAAATGGAGTAGTCAAATTTCATGCCGCCTTTAACGCCGGTATCGAGTGTTGTCTCTATTACCAGAAGATCATCATATTTTACGGGAGACAGGAACTTGCATTGAACCTCGGAAACCGGCAGAAAAAAACCCCTTGCTTCTATCATTTTATAAGTTAGTCCAAGGTCTCTGAACATCTCACCGCGACCCATTTCAAACCAGCGCAGGTAATTCGCATTATAGGCATAGCCCATTTTGTCGGTATCCCCGTAGATCACTCTGTATGTTGTCCTGTGCTTCAGCATAGCTTCGTTTCCTGTAATCAACAATGGCGGCTTCGTAAAAAGTCATTCTGCTGTGTTGCGCTTCATCTTTCGTCATTGCAGCGTACTTATATGTACGCTTCATTCCTCAAGATTCGCGCGCCTTGCATAATGAGCTTTTTACTTTGCCGTCAGAAATATAACTTTTTTCAAAACAATCAATAAGCTCCGCTCATGGTTTCCGTAATCAATCCCTTAAGCTCGTCATAATTGTATGTTACCGGAAGCTCCGGAAACTCGCTCACAACATTGTCGGGAGGGCAGAAAAGTATTCCCTTATCAGCCTCTTTAAGCATCGTTATATCGTTATAGGAATCCCCGACAGCTATAACTTTGTAGTTCAGGCTTTTTAATGAAATTACGGCTTTTTTCTTACCGTCCTTCTGGCGCAGGATATAATCTTCAACCCTGCCGTCCGGACCAATAACAAGAGAATTGCAAAAGAGTGTGGGGCATCCCAGTTTTTTCATCAGCGGTCCGGCAAACTGAACAAATGTATCCGATACGATAATTACCTGTACCGTTGATCTGAGCCAGTCAAGAAACTGAACCGCGCCTTCAAGAGGGTATAACATGGCAATAACATTCTGGATGTCGGATATTTTGAGATGTTCCCTGTCAAGTATCTTGAGTCGTTTTTTCATCAGAACATCATAATCTGATATATCGCGGGTAGTAAGTCTCAATTCTGAAATTCCTGTCTTCTCCGCAACATTAATCCATATCTCGGGAACAAAAACACCTTCCAAGTCACAGCACACAATATACATAAGCTTTCCTGTTACATAGTTTCTGGTTTCTGGTCTCTGGTTTAGGTCATTGGTTACTGATTTCTGATCACTGATCGCTGGTCACTTGTTTCCGGTTTTAATCTTCCAGATCATTATCTTCTATCCTTATCAATGCAGGTTTTGTGCTCACGACATCAAGCCGGGATATTTCATCAAGCGCCTTTTTTACATCTTCCTCCCTGCAGAGGTGTGTAAGCATGACAAGCGGCACTGATCCGTTTGTTTTCCGCCCTTTCTGGTGGACTGACTTTAAGCTTATCCCGTAACTACCAAGAATACCGGAGATTTTTGAAAGAACTCCCGGGCGGTCGAGGGCCGCAAACCTGAAGTAATAATGGGTTGATATTTCATCTACAGGCATGACCGGAATCTTGCCGATATTATGCATCTGGCAGGAAAGAAGCGGAATCCTTCCAACGGAACCCGACAGAATATTTCTTGCGAGGTCAACCGTATCGCTGATGACCGCGCTTGCTGTCGGCATCATGCCCGCCCCGCGCCCATATAGGAGTATATCTCCCACGGCATCGCCTGAAACGGTAATCGCGTTAAGGGAACCATTGACATTCGAAAGAATATTTTCAAAAGGAATCATGGTCGGATGCACCCTGGCCTCGACAGAATTTCCCCTGAACTTGCTTATGGCAAGAAGCTTTATCCTGTAGCCAAACTGGCCTGCGAACTCGATATCAAGGGGCGTAATCCTTGAAATACCTTCTATATAAATATCTCTGAAATTGATCTCCGTACAATATGCAATAGAAGTTAATATGGCAAGTTTATGTGCTGTATCAAATCCTTCAACATCAAGGGTCGGGTCGGTTTCCGCGTATCCTTTGGCCTGTGCTTCAGAAAGCGCCGCTTCAAAAGTACTTCCGTCATCCGTTATCTTCGACAGTATGTAATTGCAAGTGCCGTTTAATATTCCGACCATAGACTTAACCTGATTCCCGACCAGGGACTCCCGCATGGTTTTAATGATCGGCATGCAGCCTCCGACGCTTGCTTCGTAGGCCACGTCAACGCCTCCGGCAGCGGCAGCCTTGAATATTTCATTCCCGTGAGAAGCGAGCAGTGCCTTGTTTGCCGTGACAACCTGTTTCTTATTGTCGATAGCCCTTAATATGAGATCTTTCGCGATTTTTTCCCCACCGATCATTTCAAGGATTATATCCGTTTCAGGATCATCAACAACCTTGAAGGGATCTTTGACAAATACTCCCTCATCAAACCTGATTCCCCTGTCCCTTGCCGCATCAAGATCGGCAACATACTTCAAGTTCAATTCAGCTCCTACTTTCGAGCTGATAAGGTCTTTTTTCTCAATGAGTATTTTCGCGACCCCTGTTCCGACAGTCCCGCAACCCAGCAAACCTATGTTGATCTTTCTCATATCGATAACTCCCGCAATCTTTTTCAAAAGCCTCACTCTGTTTTGCAATACCGGCTGTCTTCCGGCGCCGTAATTCTTTCAATCTAAAGAATTTTTTTGATTCCGCGAACCGCCTGGTTAATGCGCATTGTATTTTCTATGAGAGCGAAGCGAACGTATTCATCACCGTACTCGCCGAAACCGAGACCCGGCGCAACAGCCACCTGCGCCTCCTTGATAAGAAACTTTGAGAATTCGACCGACCCCATCTTGAGATGTTTATCAGGAATTTTCCCCCACACGAACATTGTCCCTTTCGGGCTCTTAATGTCCCAGCCAACCCGTCCAAGACCATTTATAAGGGCGTCTCTTCGCTCCTTATAGGTGTCGCATATTTCCTGTACGCAATCTTGAGGCCCGTTTAGTGCAATAATAGAGGCTATCTGTATCGGCTGGAATACACCATAATCAAGGTAGCTTTTGATCCTGCGCAAGGCTGCAACGATATCCGGATTTCCGACACAGAAACCTACACGCCAGCCCGGCATACTGTAGCTTTTTGAAAGAGAAAAGAATTCTACTCCAACATCTTTCGCGCCTTTCACCTGAAGAAAACTAGGCGCTTTATAACCGTCAAATATAAGGTCGGCATACGCGAAATCATGAATGACCATGATATCATGTTCCTTCGCGTAATCGACTATCTTCTCGAAAAATTCGATGTTCACAACTTCGGTGGTCGGGTTATGGGGATAGCTTATGATAAGAACCTTTGGCTTAGGCCATGTCTGCCTGGTGGCAGTTATAAGGTTCTCAAAAAAATCGCAACCGGGTCCGACCGGAATTCCCCGGACATCTCCTCCCGCAATAATCGCAGAGAACGGATGAATAGGATAAGTCGGCGTGGGGGTAAATATAACATCACCAGGCCGTATTGTAACAAGAATAAGATGGGATAACCCCTCTTTAACTCCTATTGTTACAATCGCCTCATTGTCAGGGTCAATATCAACATCAAACCTTCTCTTGTACCATCCCGCTATGGCCATTCTGAGCTTGGTAATGCCCATTGAAGCAGAATAACGGTGGTTGTGCGCCTTCTGTGCGGCCTCGGTAAGTTTTTCAACAATATGCGGCGGGGTTCCGAGATCGGGATTTCCCATACCAAGATCTATTATGTCCTCTCCGGCATGTCGCGCATCCATTTTAATCTTATTGACGGTTGCAAAAACATACGGAGGTAAACGGTCTAGCCTGGCAAATTTATTCTTCATATCACAGCCTCATCTGCTTTATATTGTTAGTTTCCATCCGGAAATGGCCCTTTTGTGCGATCTCTGTGTCAATCTGCGGGATTTCTTGTGCGACGTACTATATAGCGCAACATAGCAGAATGACTTTTTAAGAAGCCTTCAGGTTTAGTTACAATATACTGCACAACAAGTCAAAAAAATTGTTTTGACTTTTATTATGAACCGGTTTAAATTTCCACATCTTTTAACCAGCAAACCTGATATGAGAGCTTTGAATATCTCCTATTGTAGTCTGGCATGGGTAATGGGCTTTGGCATTTCGCAAGAAATTTTTAAGGAAACATATCAACGCCCCCGGATATCCGACAGGTATCATACAGGCGGATACTGTATAAGGCTTCTTGACTATTCATCCTTTGGGGCTGTCAGCATCCTAATGGATGCGGATATGCCGCCGTTGGCAAAGGCTGGATTGTATTCTTGCGAATGCCAAAACCCATTACCCGCAGACCTATATTCGAGAAATTCAAAGCTCTCGTCTTGTATATTCCTGTTGGACAGTTGTTTTTTACCCGGCAGATGAAAGTTTAAGAATTGGGATGTTGCAACCTCTTTTCGGGCTTGCTTATTTTGTTAATGAAATGGAGTTTTAAATGGCCGATTCGCTTACTTACGCAGATGCAGGTGTAAACATTGAAAAAGCAAACAAGCTGGTTGAATCAATAAGGGAAATTGCCAAAAAGACAATGAGGCCCGGCGTAATAGGTGAAATCGGAGGATTTGGCGGACTCTTTTCAATCAACACGACCAACCTGAAGAAGCCGGTTCTTGTCAGCTCAACCGACGGAGTGGGAACGAAACTCAAAGTAGCCTTCATGATGGGCAAACACGATACTGTTGGTATCGATCTAGTTGCCATGAGTGTTAACGACATCATAGTTCAGGGCGCTGAACCCCTCTTCTTCCTTGATTACTTTGCCACGGGAGAGCTTGATACCGGAATCGCCGCTGATGTTATTACGGGTATAGCGGAAGGATGCAAACAGGCGAAATGTGCGCTTTTAGGCGGTGAAACGGCGGAAATGCCCGGATTTTACAAGAAGAACGAGTATGATCTTGCCGGATTTGCTGTCGGAATTGTTGACCATGACAAGATTATTGATGGTTCCGGTATTCGCATGGGGCACAAGCTGATTGGAATCGCGTCAAGCGGACTTCACAGCAATGGATATTCGCTTGCCAGGAAGATATGCTTTGATGTTTTGAAATTAACAACAGACTCTTACGTGCCTGAACTTGGGAAAACCATAGGAGAAGAGCTTATCACTCCAACGCGTATATATTCTGAAACAATTCTCAGCTTTTTAAAAGAGTTGCCCATTCATGGCCTTGCCCATATCACGGGAGGAGGGTTGTCGGAAAACATTATCCGTATAATTCCCGAAACGTGCATGGTAAGAATCGTAAAGGAAAGCTGGGAGGTACCCCCCGTTTTTCATTTCCTGAAAGAGGCCGGAAATATCTCCGAAGAAGAGATGATGAAAACATTTAATAACGGGATCGGCATGGTTGCAATCGTTCCTGAAAAATCGGCGCAGGAAATAATGGAACGCTTTGGCGCCATAAACGAAAAGGCCTTTATCATAGGGGATATTGCGGAGAGAAAAACTTCACAGAAACAGATAAAATGGATTTGACAAATAAAAACATCAATCAGGACAACCGCGAAGCGATAAAAGTCCAACCTGTTAAAAAGAACCTTTTAAAGTTTTTGAACTGGCTCTCAAAGGGACAAAAAGGACAGACCGTCTGCAAATCCTGAACTGCCGTTTCAACCGGCGCCGGGAAGGCGCCTTGATCTTCTCATGATAATTTTAGGAATTGAAACATCCTGCGATGAAACAGCCGCCGCGGTAGTAGAAAACGGAACCGGAATATTATCTTCAGTCGTATTATCCCAGATTGAAGTTCACCACCCATACGGAGGTGTTGTCCCGGAACTGGCATCCAGAAAACATATTGAAGCCATAGTCCCCGTTGTAAGAGAAGCCATAAAGAACTCCGGTGTCGGATCTGACCTTCTTGATGCAATTGCGGTTACGCGGGGCCCCGGTCTTATAGGCTCTCTTCTGATCGGTTTTTCATTCGCAAAAGCCTACGCCTTTGCGCTCGGCATTCCATGGACGGGCGTTAACCATCTGGAAGGACACATCCATTCCGTTTTCCTCGAACCTGATCCGCCTCCTTTTCCTTTTATTTCACTTCTTGCTTCAGGAGGACATACCGGTATTTATTATGTTGATTCTTACACAAAGATGGAGCTGATGGGACAAACCCGCGATGATGCCGCAGGAGAAGCTTTTGACAAGGTTGCCAAAATGCTGGGACTCGGATATCCGGGCGGAAGCATTATAGGAAAAACGGCAGAAAAAGGGGATCCTCTTAAAATAAATTTCCCACGACCCTATCTCGATAAATCAGGTTTTGATTTCAGCTTCAGCGGGATAAAGACTTCGGTCAGCCGCTTTATCCAAACCCATGCGGATGAGTATAAAAATATGATTCCAGATATAGCGGCAGGATTCCAGGAAGCTGTCGTTGATGTTTTATCCTACAAGCTCATCAATGCCGCAAGAGAGAGAGGCTGCGAACATATTTCAATAGCAGGAGGAGTTGCCGCAAATAAAAGGTTAAGGGAAAAGATAAATATTGAGGCTGATTTATCCGGCATGAAGGTACATATCCCCGCCCCTTCCCTTTGCGGGGACAATGCAGCCATGATAGCTGCGGCAGGTTATCACAGCCTGATAAAAGGTGTTGCTCATGATTTGAACATGGATGTATTTTCAAGAGCTGTATAGAGAATTATTTTTAATAAGTTACAGCCATAAGGGTTTGGTCAGATTCATGAGAACAGCATGCGTACCCATATCCCAACATTAAAAAAAACAAAAATGGCCAGGGAGATATAAAATGACTTTAAATAAGATTCCCCTCATAGCAGTAATCTTATGCGCCTCTTTTGTTCTATCATCATGCGCCGTCAGCAAGCTGGACAATTCTCTTGATTTCAGGACAGACGTTTATGCTCCTTCAAAACCTTTTGCCGGAACGCTTGGAATCGATGAATTCATTGATCTGAGACCGCAGGGAACGACAAGCGACGCTAAAAAATGGATAGGCTTTATTCCGGGAGTTTTATGGATCGATTTTGTTTCAGAAACTCCCGATACCTTCACCGGGTTCTCTTCATACAATTCTTTCCCGTTCAAATCTTCCTTTGCAAGAGCCATATACAGAAATATCGGTGAAAATGATCTATTTGAAAAAACAGCCTACCTTCCGGAGGACAGGTACGCAAAGATGGCGTGGCGCCTTGAAGGGATCCTCAGGCAAACCACGCTCAAGGAAAGATGCTATTATTACGGGTCGGGATTTTATGCCTGGTGCACCCGAATAATCGGGCTTCCCTACGTCTCCTATGAAACGGATCTTCACATAACGCTCCGCTTGAGAAGGATAAGCGATGACGAAATAATCTGGATTCATGAATTGAAAGGATCACGAACAGACAGGTATTACAACATATACCAGCTCATGGCCGGAAAAGAGGAAAAGCATATTCTTTCCTATAACTTTTCAAGAATTCTGGAAGAGAAGATACCGGCTGCCATGAAATCCATGAAAGAAGCGATAGCATCATCTTCAAGGTAAAAAACAGAGGCTGAGGACTGATAGACTGAAGACTGTCACCACCCCGGCAGGTATTTTTCTTTAAGCTTTAAGATCCGGCGGACCGATTTTTCTGCATCAGCTCGTAAGCTTACCGAATCAAGCATATTCTTCAAAATTTCCCCGAAAGCGAGTTCAATGTTCGGTCCGGCATGGCATATCAGAGCCATGTCAATTCCCGCAGAAAGAATTTGTCCGATTGAAGTTTCTATTCCGTAATGATTCTTTATGGCTCCCATGTCAAGATCATCAGTAATAACAATTCCCTCGTATCCCATGCAATCCCGCAGAAGCTCTTTTGCTATTCTCTTTGAAAGGCTTGCCGGCCATTTATTGTCGATTTTCGAATAAAGAATGTGAGAGAGCATCACTCCGGCAACATTATGCCGTATTGCAGCCTCAAAAGGTATGAGATCAAAAGAGTACATTTCATTCAGTTCCGCATCAAAGGAAGGAAGTTCAAGGTGTGAATCAAGTGCCGTGCGGCCAATTCCGGGAAAGTGCTTGGCAACTGCCATTAACTTTCTTGACTGGAAGCGTTCTATGACCAGAACGCCCATTTGGGAAACCCGGTACGGGTCGGAACCGAAAACTCTTCCTGACATAACACTGCCGAAGCCTTCCGGCGCAACATCCATAACAGGCGCCATATTCATATTTATGCCGACTTCAAGCAGTTCAGAAGCTGTTGTCTCAGCATAGACGGCAGCATCCTCTTCGCTTTTCATGAAGGGATTTCCAGGGAACCGGGTGAAAGGCTCTTTAAGTCTTGCGACCTGACCGCCTTCCTGGTCAACGGAAATAATCAGTGGGGGCTGTCCGCATGATAGGGCGTAATCCTGCGCCGATTTGCAGAGATTTTTTATCTGTCCGGGATTTTTTATATTCCCTGTAAAAAGTATTATTCCACCAACCTTCAAAACACCGATAAGGAACATTAGTTCCCGTGTGAGTTCGGTACCGTCAAAACCAACCATCAGCCGCTGACCGGCAATCTGCTCCGGAGAGAATTCCAGAATATTCATTATAGTGTCCCTGCTCAAATACTATACCGGTTGTAAAATTATCACAGCCGTCAGGCTAAATTGTCATTGCTATCAAGGCAGCTCCAATTGCTCCGGTTAACTGGGCCATTTCTGAAACCTCTATAGATTTACCGGTTTTGCCCTCGAGGGCTTTTACAACTCCTATATTCTTTGCTACCCCGCCCGTCATCATGACAGGAGAAGTCAGGCCTAGCCTGCCAGCCATTGCTGCAACCCTTGAGCCGATAGATTCATGAATTCCCGCTATGATGTTTTTCCTTTTTTCACCTTTCGCGATAAGCGATATCACTTCAGATTCGGCAAAAACCGTGCAAAGGCTGCTTATCTTTGCCGGATTGTCGGCTTTAAGGGACATTGATCCGAAATCATTTATATCAACTTCAAGCGCTCTTGCCATCACTTCCAGAAATCTGCCCGTCCCGGCCGCGCACTTGTCATTCATGGCAAAATCCTTCACTTTTCCAGCTTCATCCATGACTATCGCCTTGCTGTCCTGTCCTCCTATGTCTATCACGGAGCGAACGGCAGGATTCAAAAAATGCGCGCCGGCTGCATGACACGTTATCTCTGTTATGCTTTTTCCCGCAAAAGATACGCTGTTTCTACCGTAGCCGGTGGCAACAATTCCCTCGATTTCGGCCCGGTTAACACCCGCTTCCGCAAGGATCTTTTCAAAAACAGTGTTACCCGCATTTTTCGAGTTATAGCCTGTAATGATAACCGCCGTTGCCAAAAGCTTTCCGTCTTTAACCAGCGCGGCCTTTGCAGTAATAGATCCGACATCAACACCCAAAGTAACCATATTTTTTCACCTTGCGTTTAATACTTCCATGAATGCGTCTATTCTTGTTTCGATCTGGCTTTCAGAAAAGCTTCTTTCATCAACCATGTCGGCCTCTATCATCAATGTGGGAACTTTCCTTTTTTCCTGCACAATCCTCTGGATATCATACTGGCCAAGGGAGTAAGGTTTGCAGCTTCTGTTCGAATGCATTACAACTCCGTCCGCGTCGTATTTGTCCACCATTTCTATTACGGTCTCAGCCATTTCATCGACACCGATATTAAGGTATATCCTTGAATACCCTTCGGCCATGGTACCCAGAAAATCGTTCTCATCTATGTATTTCAGGGAGCCGCACCATGCCGATGTGTATGTATCAGCCACCAGGCACGCATCGTGTGCGGCAAACTTTTCCGAAAGCCATTTAGTTTTATACCATACGGGCAGGTTATCCCACAGGAGCCTGTATTTTTCACGAGGGACAGCGCTGATCCCCGACGCTATCCGCTCCCTCATTTCCTCAAGCAGCCCGGAATAGTAGTCAATAACAGTCTGGGTTCCTCTTAGTGTTACAATCAGCGCAAGATGGAAAAACGCGTCAAAAGCGCTCATGGGCGCCGGCTTATGCGCTGCAGTATCGAGCACTTCCTGCCAGAGTCGCTGTCCTCTGACAGAGAGTTTGCCAACCTCGGCCATCCTGTCAAAATCACATTTCTTCCCGCATACCGTTTCCAGAAACTCGATGTATTCGTCAACCTGCTTTCTGACATATTTTCTTGCCTCATCCGAAAACTCGGTGTGACTGAATGGCGTGTCGAGAATGAAAAGAGGCACATTGAAATATCTTGCCTGTACCTCATACCATTTCAGCACTGTTCCGCATATATTGTTGCAGCATACAAGCATATCAGGCCTTGGAAGTCCTCCGATAGGACCGCCGTTGACGGGAGCGCAGGCTATATCCGCCCTGGCATAGGAACAGAGATCCCTCGAATAGCCCATCTGTTCCGATTTTTCGCAGAGGTCAACTCCCATCTTGGACGCTCCTATCATCGCCCCGTGGTTTTCAGGATATACCGGAATTATATCCATTACTATAAGAGGCTCAACAGGGCCGCCGCTTGTAATCCATGCGACTTTCTTTCCTGTCTGTTCGGCCGTTTTTGCCTCGATGTAGTAATTGGTCATGATCTCTTTCATCTTTTTGACCGATTTTATCTTTCGCTTCTCTTTTTCCGGATCCGGAGTCTGGCCGTCAGTGGTCATGATCTTCTCCCTTTATTGAACTCTTTTATTATAACATTTCAAGGAATGCTTCGCACCTCGTCTTAAATTGTCCTTCCGATGGCAACTGTTCTTCAATTTCAAACAGCATGCTCGGTATCCCTTCTTTATCGAGCATTTCTTTCATGTAAGGATAATCAAAAGAGTGGGGATCGCAAAATTTCAGAAAGAGGAATATCACTCCTTCTGCATTATGTTTTCTTGCAATATTAACGAGATGCTCACCTCTTGAAAAAAGCCCCGAATGTTTGGCCGGACAGACAATACGATCCGAATACCTTCCGGCTATAGATTGAAGAATATCCCCGCTTAAATCCATACCACCCTCAAAATATCGTGACCCGGTGCAAAAATCATCCCAGACTACAGCTCCGCCCGAATCTTCGATAATAGAGTAAATATCAGGCAGATTGCATACTCCGCCTGCAAGAACAACTCTTTTGCCGACCGGCTTCATGCTTTTCTTTTCTTTCTGCAGATCTTCGGTAAACGAGGCGAGTTCTTTTAAGAGCAGATCCCTGTCCATCACCATGGAAGCCTTGATTATGGCATGAATATCCCTGCTACATATAACAGCAGGATTTTTGCTTCTGATTTCAAATATCTTTTTAAGATATGTCCTGATTTTATTATATTTGACCGCGGAAGCCCTGAGATCATCAGCCGAAATCATGACCCCGAGGCTTTTTTCAATATCGCGAATGAATTTTTTTATAACATCGACCATGTATTCTTTCGAACTTTTCGTATCAAGTTTGACCGGCAGCACAACATCGATATGAAATCCGGTATCTGCATTTATCCGCCATATATCGGAAAGCCTCTGGATTGAATCGCAGGTATGTGGAAAAACCGCCCCGTCAAGGAAATCAAGCCCTCCGGACAAAGCATCTTCAAGGGCTCCGCGGATAAGGCTGCAACTGTAAGCCTGCAGATGAGCATCTGCAAGGGAAACATCCCCTCTTCCAAAAATCCTGAAAGGAACGGCTCCTGCAGCCAATATAATCTCTTCAGGCGTGTAAGAACAAAAATAACCGACGATTTTCCTGCCGCTCTTCTTCAGTTCTCTTCCGTATTCATCGGGGTTTTTCGCTATCCGGTGGAACAGTTTCAAGTTATTCATTTAAGAAATTCTCCGGGTACAAGTTATCTGCTGTTTAAATAGTTGCCGTGGCGATGAAGATCTGTTTTCATGCGAGTGACTTAAATCATGCCGCTTAAAAAATCAACTGAATCTCAAAAGAAATTGTAAAAGAAATTACATCTTGACCAAAAACTAATGGGGTGATATCGGTAAAAAAGATTGTGTGTTTCTTGCGGTTTAAAGAGATCAGGATATCGAAAAGATTTCATAAGTTAACCTGTTATATTTTATAATAAAGGGTTTTTTAATAGTGCTTACCGAAAAAAACTCCAAAACCGACGATAGTATTTCCATATCAGTGAAAACCAAGGTGAAATTTGAAATTTACGGCGAAGAGATGATCGAAAAAGAGGTCAAATTGAGCGGTAACAGCGGAAGGGTCTATCTTCCGCCCGACTGGGTCGGCCATCAGGTTAAAATAATCAGAATCGATTAATGTTATTTCATATGTAGAAGGAATCCCGTTGTGGATAATTTACTTATAAGAAAACTGAAAAAAGAAGATGCTGAAGAGATCAGCAAGATATACCACGCAATAACCAAAACGACGAATGTCGATGATTTCAGAAAAATCGTTTCCCAGCTGGCCCAGAGGGATGAAGATGCAAGTATTGTCGCCGAGATAGACGGAAAATTGGTTGGATATTTGATAAGTTACACGCTCATCGGTGGATTTGGCATAGCAAAAAGCGCCTGGGTAGCCAACCTTGGCGTAAATCCGAAGCACATGGGACAGGGCATTGGCGAAAAAATGGCCGAGGAAATTTTTAAGTATCACAAGAATAAAAAAATAAAGTTTATTTATACTTCCGTCAAGTGGGACTCCACCGATCTTCTCTCTTTTTTCAAAACCCTGGGTTTCGATAGGAGCGAATTCATAAATCTCAAAAAGAATCTTGAGTAGAACTGTCCGAAGATTCCTGGCTTTTCTGGTTTAGGTTAGACTCACGCCATATTCTTCGCCACAAGTTCGGCGATATCCTGTGTCTTGATTTCCTCTTCTTTATTCAGTTCTTTCATGCCGTCTTCGAGCATCGTTAAGCAGAACGGGCAACCCACCGCCACATTCGCCGCCTTCCGACCGACGATTTCTTCCGCTCGTTCCAGATTGATTCTTTTACCAATGGTCTCCTCCATCCACATTCTTCCCCCACCGGCGCCACAACAAAAACTCTCCCGCCCATGTCGGCCGAGTTCTTTTAGTCCATTTTTTGATATGGACTGCAAAATCGATCTGGGTTGATCATAAACCGAATTGTATCGCCCCAGATAGCATGGGTCATGGTATGTTAAAGATCCTTCCAATGATTTGTTTAAGGTGATTTTGCCTCTCTTTACGAGCTGATCGATGAACTCCGCATGATGGATCACCTGGTAATTTCCACCCATTTGCGGGTATTCATGCTTAAGCGTATTGAGACAATGGGGGCATGCCGTGACAATTTTTTTAACATTGTAACTGTTCAGGGTTTCGATGTTTTCTTGCGCCATCATTTGGTACAACATCTCATTGCCGACACGTCTGGCAAAGTCGCCTGTGCATTTTTCTTCCACCCCCAGGATTGCAAAACTGATATCCGCCTTTTGCAGAATTTTGACCAGGCTGGTTGATACTTTTTTAGTTCGATCATCGAATGAACCGGCACAGCCAACCCAGAATAAATAGTCGACATCAGAGTCATCCGCCATCATTTTAACGCCTAACCCGTCCGCCCAATTGGCGCGTTTATCATATCCGATTCCCCAGGGATTGCCATTTCGCTCGAGCCCTTTAAGAGCCTTGTTCAACTCTTTGGGATAGGTTTCCGCTATCGTCGTCTGCCCCTGTCTCATGGCGATTATGCGGGGAACATGTTCGATGGCCACCGGACAGACCTCTTCACAGGCGCGGCAGGTGGTACAGGCCCAAAGCGTGTCTTCGGCAATCACGTCACCAATAAGCTGCTTTTTACTGTTGAGCGCGGCTATCTCCGCTTTAATTTTGTCAGTTTGGTCGGCGGCACCATTTTGTTTGATGCTGGCGGATAACTTCGCTCTTTTAATAATGTTGTCCGCATTTTCGAATAGTTCAAATTTCAGTTTATCATTGAAGTCATGCAGATTTAGCGGTTTATCAGTGATATAAGCGGGGCAAACCTCTTTACACCGGCCGCACTCGGTACAGGTGTAAAGATCCAATCCCTGTTTCCAATTGAGCTGGTGGATGTGATTGATTCCCAGCGATTCGTCTTCCCAGGCCGCTTCATCTTCCAAAGCCAAAAGTTTGGGTTTCTCATGGGGATATCCCAGGTTCTTTAAAAACACATTGGGAAGCGAGGTAATTATATGAAAGTGTTTTCCCAGAGGGAGGAAATTAAGAAAGGTCAATTGGGTGATGATATGTAACCAAAACATACTGACCATGATCTTGCCGGAGACATCCGCACTCATCCCGGATATGAGGGCCGCTGCTCCAACTGAAACAGGTGTCCAAATAAACTCGGAACCATACCGCGGGTTATTAAAAAAATGAAGATGCTCCGGGTTGTTATGTAACATAATTAAGTTATACCGGGCGCCATCGTGTAAGAGATCGGAAATCATCAAAACCACAATCATGGCCAAGACAAAATACGCTTCCCATGTATTGTGCAATCGTTCCGGTTTAAGAACCGCACGGCGAAAGATGGCGTAAATAACCATCAGCAAGACGACGCCTTCCATGATGTCTTTCAGGGCGATATAAAGATAACCCAGTATATAATCATCGCCAAAAAAAGGCAGCTGATATCCTTTTATGAATCCTTCTCCATATAAATTCAGGCTACGAATTAACAGAATGCAGAATCCCCAGAAGATTAAAGCGTGCATTATACCCGATGCCCGCTCCTTTTCCCTTCCCACCAGACGTTTCTGACCAATTGCCAGAATTACCATATTCTTAAGTCGTTCTTTGATATGACCGGCCCGATCGGCAGGTTCAAGGGCCATCAGCAACAGGATTTTATAATACATCGTTCGGCCGAAAAGCGTCAGGCCGACAATGAGCAGTATAGACATCAAAAGGGGATTCATAGGTACCTCATCCATATACTGAATTTGCTGCAAATATGTAAGACGATCCAGGATCAGTTTTATGATCCTGGAATTACCTCATCGCAGCGTTTCCTGTAAATATAAGATTGGTGCAGATTGAAATCAGAAATCCTGGACTAACGTCTAATTTTTTTGATCTCTTCACGAAGAATCGGAACCACCTCGAAGAGGTCTCCGACGATACCATAGTCAGCCACATTGAATATGGGGGCTTCGGGGTCTTTATTAACAGCCAGGATTACTTTTGAGCCGTTCATTCCCGCAAGGTGCTGAATCGCTCCGGAGATACCGATTGCCACATAAAGGGTAGGTGCTACAATTTTACCGGTTTGCCCGACTTGCTTATTATGTGCCATAAAGCCACCATCCACCATAGCGCGGGATGAGCCAAAACCGGCTTTTAGATCATTGGCCAGTTCTTTTACAAGATCGACTCCGGCTTGATCCTTAGCTCCTCGCCCCACTGAAACGACGATGTCGGCATCGGCAAGATCGATTTCACCGCTTGCATCCGACAGGAGTTTCTTGATCACAGCCTTTAAATCAGGCGCCGGAGGAGAAAGCTTAACAACGTTTTGGGTCCCTGTAATTCCTTCGGTCGCCTCGAATGCGCCTGCTCTGACAACCGCCACCAGTATTTCGGTATTGACTTTGACGCGTTGCATCACTTTATTTGCGATAGCTGGTCTTATTACTTCGATTTGATCTCCGGAAATCATCACGTCGGTAATTTCAGTAGCGCACGCGGCATTAAGCTGAGCTGCAACCCTGGGGGCGACGGCTTTGCCGCTTTCGGAAAAACCGAACCAAATCAGATTGGCGCCAAATTGTCTGGCTGCATCGACGACACATGAAGCATATGGACCGGCTGAAAAAAGCTCCAGTCCGGGATCATCGGCAATATATTGAGTATCGGAACCGGCGTTTACCATGCCTGGAATTAAAGAATCGATATTACAGCCAATCGCCACCACTGCGGTTTCCGCTCCGATGGATTTGGCTTTTGACAAAAGCTCGGCAGTGCTGCCTTTTAGTACACCCTGTTTGATGTCTGCAATTACGAGTATTTTAGCCATAATATTGTTTTCCTTGTATGAGTCAGATTCGTGTCAAATTATGATAGTATATGAAATTTTGAATTCGTTATAACACCTTTGCTTCATTGGCCAGAAGATCGACGACCCGGGCGGTGATTTCAGCAGCATTGCCTTCATATTTTTGTCCGGCCTTGCGCGTTTTCGATGCTATAAATTCAACAATTTCCGATTTCGGGGTGGCGCCTCCGACTTCATCACGCGAAGTTCCTAGTGCTGCCAAATCCATTACATTGATGGCCTTTTTCTTTGCCATCATGAGGCCGCGCATTTGGGGCAGTCGAGGTACATTAATACTATCGCTAACCGTGACCACGGCGGGTAACTCCAGTTCAACAATTTCTGTTCCTGCATCACCCAAACGGGATACTTTAATGTGCTGGTCGTCCATCACTTCGATGGCAATTACATTACTGACGCAAGGCAATCCCAAATACTCTGCCAAAATGATTCCGGTTTGGCCGCTATCCGTATCCTGGGCTTGTTTGCCGGTGATGACGAGATCATAGGCTCCCTTTTCGAAAACCTTTTGCAATATTTTCGCAAAAATCGTCGAATCGGCCTTATCTAATGCCGGATCATCAATATGAATCCCGCTATCAATTCCCATGGCATAGCATTTTCGGATAATATCGGTGTTGTCTCCGCCGCCGATGCTCACCAAAGTTGTTTCCGCATTGCGATTTTCTTTGATCAGGACAGCGGCTTCCACCGCATTTTCATCCCAGGCGTTTATAACATATTGTAGCCCGTCTTCAACAATGGCGCCGTCCTTCAAGTGGATGTTCAATTCCACATCAACTACTTTTTTTACTGTTGTGAGTATTTTCAATTTGTCCTCCCATATATTGCTTTTTATGTTTGGTCGTTTTAAAGCGAGCGTCAGGTTGAGGGAAACGCAAGTGACTCGGTTAAAACGAAAACTGCCTGGAGATACGATGTCGGGCAGAGCGTAAAACATTCCTTACAGTTATTGCACTCCTTAGAGGCGATTTCCGGAATGAAACTGATCTCTTTCGATATTCCTCTGTCAACAAATCCAACAGCGTTCTTCTTCTTGACCTCGGCACAGTATCGTACACATAGACCGCAATGAATGCAAAACGAGGCCTCTTTTTCAAAACGGTCTTTGTCAGCTCCATACTCTTGAGCCAAATCCTGCAATTTTGGGGAATCCGGGGCATGAGCCAGCAATAGCTCTAAGATCATTTTGCGAATTCTATCCACCTTCTCAGATCTGGTTCTTACGATCAGATTTTTTTCAACCGGGTAAACGCAGGAAACAACGAGCTTCGTCCAGCCGCGTTCTTCCACTTCAACAATGCAAAGGCGGCACCCCCCGAAGGGTTCCAGTTTTTCATGGTGACAGAGGGTGGGGATGGATATCCCAGCGCTTCGAGCTGCATCCAGGAGAGTCATCCCTCTCTTTGCTTTAACTTCTTTTCCATCAATCTGTAAAAGGATTTCACTCATTTTTCTTTGCTCTTTCTGGTTATGATTCTTTCTTCTTCAGAAATAGGAGCCGGAACAGGCTCGCCGGAAATCTTCTTAACCGCACCAAAGCGAGAGGGGCAAACTTCAAAGCAAGTTCCGCACTTAGTGCATTTCTCCTGGTCAATTACATGGATCCGGTTCTTGCCGCCGTCAATCGCATCGGCCGGGCATTTCCTTGCACAAATCATACAGGCCGTGCACTTATCCGGAGCAATATAATACGAGATCAGCTCTTTGCAGGACAAAGCCGTGCACTTCTTCTCCTTGATGTGAGCCTCATATTCATTCCTGAAATAGCGCAGCGTGCTTAGAAAAGGGTTTGGTGCACTCTTGCCCAAAGCACAAAGGGAGGCTTCAATGGCGGTCTCGGACAGCTCTTCCAGCGTCTCGATGTCACCCTCTTTCCCTTTACCCTGGGTGATATTCTTGAGAATTCTATGCATCTGCCGCAGGCCTTCACGGCATGGGACACATTTGCCGCACGATTCATCCGTGAGGAAGTTGATGAAGTACCTGGCGACATCAACCATACAGGTATCTTCATCCATGACGATCATCCCGCCGGAGCCCATCATTGAGCCGACTTTGGTGAGTTCATCAAATCCGACTTCCAAATCCAGCATTTCCTCAGGGATACATCCTCCGGAGGGGCCTCCGGTCTGCACCGCTTTGAACTTCTTGCCGCCGGGAATTCCTCCTCCGATCTTGTAGATAATATCCCTCAGGGTGATGCCCATTGGGACTTCCACAAGGCCGGTGTTGGTAATCTTGCCGACCAGGGAGAAAATCTTCGTGCCCTTGCTTCCTTCAGTTCCAACTTGAGTAAACCAGTCAGCGCCTTTATTGATGATAAGCGGCACATTTGCCCATGTTTCAACATTATTCAAAACGCTGGGCCGACCCCAGAGGCCCACGATGTTGGAGCGAACATACTTCGGTCTGGGCTCTCCCACTCTTCCTTCCAATGCCGTCATCAGCGCTGTTGACTCGCCACAGACGAAAGCGCCGGCCCCCTGGTGTACTTTAACAGTGAAATCAAAGCCCGAGCCAAGGATATTTTTCCCCAGCAAGCCATACGCCTCAGCCTGCTTGATCGCGAGAGTTATATTCACTACTGCGAGAGGATATTCCTGCCGAACATAAATATAGCCCTCGTTAGAGCCTACGGCATATCCGCCGATGATCAATCCCTCGAGGATGGAATGAGGATTTCCTTCAAGAAGCGCTCTATCCATAAATGCCCCGGGGTCACCCTCATCAGCATTGACGATCACATATTTTATTTTTTCAGGCGCATTTCGGGATCCTTCCCACTTTCTTCCTGTGGGAAAACCGGCGCCGCCTCTTCCTCTCAGGTTGGATTTTTTGATTTCCGCCACTACTTCCACGTCGGTCATCTCGGTAAGTGTTTTGGCTAAAGCCGAATACCCACCGATCGATAGATAGTCATCGATGCTCTTTGAATCAATCTTAATATTATTGCAAAGGACGGTTCGTTCCTGATTTTTATAAAAAGGGATATCGGATTCATGGATAGCTTTTTCGCCTGTAGCCGGATCAACATAGAGTAGACGATCGACGACCTTCTTCTCCTTTATGGTCTGTGAGACAATCTCGGAAACGTCTTCAGGCGTCACCTGGAGATAGCATATCTCCTCAGGATAAATCACCACAACGGGTCCTCTCTCACAAAATCCGGGGCACCCGGTTCCTTTGGTATCCACATCAGTCGTTAAGCCCTGTTTTTCAATCTCTGCTTTAAAGGCGGCGATAACTTCACCTGCGCCAGAGGCAAGACAACCAGCACCGGCGCATATTGAAATGCAAGGCTTGTTCGGGTCTCTCAGGGATAATATTTCTTTTCTGACTTTCTCTAACTCGTCAGTTGAGTTTATCCTTGGCATAATTTTCCCTTAATCACAGTTTTTTAACACGTCTGCTGTCTTGGATGGCGCCATCTTCCCGTGAGTCTTCCCATCCACTTCCATCACCGGTCCTAATGCACAGCAGCCGAGGCAGTTAACAGTTTCCAGGCTGAACTTCAAATCCAGGTCCGTTTCGCCGGGTTTAATTCCGATCAGGTCTTGCACCGTGTCGAGGACACGCGTCGCACCCCGAACATGACAGGCAGTACCCACACAAATGTGAATCTCATGACGTCCTTTAGGAACTAAACTAAAGGCTTTATAAAAGGTAGCGATATGCTGTATCCGGGTTAAAGGAACTTGTAATTTTTCGCTGACCCTCTTTAATGCTTCCCTGGGAAGCCAATGCTTTTCGCTTTGAATCTCCAGTAATACCTGAATAAGTGAACTGGCTTCGCCATGATGTTTATCAATAATCTGATCAATTCTACCGTTATCCATAGTCGCTTTCCTAATCTTCTTCTTTCACCTGATCCACAGCCTGATCTTTCACTCTAGGCGAGAGCAAAGCGCTTCCGACTTTCATCGTACCTGACCAATCCGTGCCTTGATGAACTATTCATGTGCCTTGATACTTCAGACGGGTTCAGGCCTAACATCTCAGAAATGTTACCAGTCGAAAGGGGTTTTTCCCGCAGGAGCAACAAAATTTGGCTTATTGACAATTTATCACCAATTAATTCATCAAACAACCTGTTAACCTCGTCACTGGTGAAATATTTATTGTACGCTTCTTCCGATTTAACAGGTACTCTCAGCCTCTCCCTTTCCACAAGCTTAATGTAAGGGATCAATTTAGTAGCGGCCTTAAGATTGAGCTTTAAACTCTTTTCGTCTATTCTTTCGCCCTTGCCAAGAGGTCCCAACTCTTTTACTTTTCTGACAAAATCATTAGTAACTTCCGCCAGAATGATTCCATCAGCGCCGGACATGAATTCGATCCTTAACCTTTCCGGGTTCAGCCCTATGTGTTCCATTATTTTTCTACATAGGTGCACATTGCCTAATGCATCGTAATTTCCATGAGTAACATAATTACATTCATTTAACCGGCAAGCGCCAATCAAAACGCCGTCTTGTCCATTTAAGAAGGCTCTGAGTATAAATTTCAGATCGACTCTACCGGAACACATGACGCGAATAAGTCTGATTTCATCTGTATATTGTAGTCTGGAAACTCCAGCCAGGTCAGCAGCGCCGTACGCTCACCAATGGCATACAAAACCCAATATTCTTGGTTTAAATTCAAAACCTGTACTCATTCGTTCTCACCTCTTTTGTTGGATTCTTACAGAGAGTATTCAGAAGCCGGAATTCAGAATTCAGAATATAAAATCGGAAAAAATCCTTTTTTATTCTGACTCTTGGATTCTGACTCCTGAATTCTCAATCAGTGGTCTTCCATCAGCAATTGTCTATCACCGCGTCAATTTGTTGTATAATCTCTTCCTCAGTACTCGCCGCATCAATTTGGCTTAAGAGCTCTTCATCGGTAAAGTGCTTTAGTACAATAGCATTTGTTGGACATTTTGCGTTACAGACGCCATCTCCCTTGCAGAGAATAGGATTTACCCAGGCCTTTATGCCTTGTGGTGTATCACGAAACTCTATCGCACCATACGTACAAGCAGTAATACATGCCCCACACGATACACAATCGTCGTCTGTTACCTCGCAAACAGAACCGGAGGCTATGACCGTATCTTTTGAAAGAAGCGTTAAGACCCGGCCGGCAGCGCCATAAGCCTGGCTGATCGTTTCCGTTATATGCTTGGGATAGTGAGCCGTTCCGCAAAGATAAACGCCATCTGCAGCAAACTCAACAGGTTTTAATTTGACATGGGCTTCTTTGAAAAAATTATCCGGACTCAACGTTACCTTGAATAATCCGGCTACTTCCCTGGTTGAAGCGGAGGGAATAACAGCGGCAGCCAAAGAAAGGTAATCGGCATCTATAGCAAGCTTCTGACCTAATATGGGATCGGTCACGGTGACCCTTAAAACAGGCTTACCTTCCTCTACAGAAGCTTCCACCAGGGGTTTATCATCCGGCACATAACGGATGAACTTTACATCTTTATCTGACGCTTCCCGGTAAAAATCCTCTTTAAACCCATATGTTCTCATATCCCGAAAGAGAATGTAGATATCCATCCCGGGGTTTATCTCTTTCAGTTTCAAGGCGTTCTTTACAGCATGACTGCAACAAACCCTGCTGCAGTAATTCCTGTCCTCATTTCTGCAGCCGACACATTGGATCATCACCAGACTCCCGGCATTGATTATCTTTTCTTCTCTTCTGGCGATCTGCTCCCCCAGCTCAAGGTGGGTCATTACTCTGTCATCTTCTCCATAAAGGTATTCGGCAGGTTTATATACATCGGCGCCTATTGCAATGACGGATGCGCCATGTTTTATCTCCTTGCCCCTTCCTTCAGTTACCACCGTGGTTATGAAATTCCCAACATAACCGGAAACGTCTGTGATGGAGGCTTCATGGGATACATGTATCAAGGGGTTATTATAAACCGCGCGTATCATATCATTCAAATATGCTTGAACATCCATCCCTTCCAGGGTGGTGTGAATTCTTCGCGCCATCCCGCCCAGATCTTTATTCTTTTCCACCAGGTAAACCTCATGTCCCTGGTTGGCTATGGAGAGCGCACAGGTCATGCCGGCTATACCGCCACCAACCACCAGGGCCGCTTTGTTTACCGGCAGATCAAATTCCTGTAATGGCGCCAAATAGCGAGCTCGCGCTACCGACATCCGGATGATATCCTTTGCCTTTTGAGTGGCCTCTTCCTTTTGCCTGGAATGGACCCAGGAGCAATGTTCTCTGATATTGGCCATCTCACAGTAATATTGATTAAGCCCTGCCTCCCGAAGGGTGTCCCGGAATAACGGTTCAAGGGTCCTGGGTGAACATGCCGCGATAACCACCCGATTGAGCCCTTTTTCCATTGCCAGGTCTGTTATTTCTTTGGCAGAATTAGTAGCACATGAAAACAGCTGTTGCTGAGCGTAGACTACATTGGGTAGGGTTGAAGCATATTCAACCGTGGAAGGAACATTTACGACGCTTGAGATATTAGCCCCGCAATGACACACAAAGACGCCTATCCTTGGTTCCTCTCCGGAGACATCCCTTTCCGGCGGATATATCCTTTCTTTGGCCAGCTTCCCTCGCCTGTAGTCAAGGAATTCGCCACATTGGGCGCCGGCCCCGCTGGCGGTAAAAACCGACTCGGGTATATCAGTAGGGCCCTGGAAGGCTCCGCTTACAAAGATCCCGGGTCTTGTGGTCTCCATAGGATTGGAATGAGTTGCTTTACAGAATCCGTGTGAATTGAGCTCGATTCCGAACTTATCTGCCAGTTCCTTATGATCGGCAGGCGGATTCAATCCAACGGATAATACCACCATATCGAATTCTTCTTCTTTTACGCCATCGTCGGGAGTAGCATATCTTAAAACCACATTCTTGCTTTCCGGGATCTCTCTTACGATAGCTGCGTAGCTTCTGATGAATTCAACACCGGGAAGTTTTTCCGCTCTTTGGTAGTATCGTTCAAAATCTTTTCCATGGGAACGAATATCGTTGTGGAATATCGTACACTCGGCCTCTGCTTCATGATCTTTTGTCAAAATCACCTGTTTCTGGGTATAGGTGCAGCATACGCCTGAACAATAGCTGTTCTCGCCCGTGATAACCCTTCTGGAACCGACGCATTGAATCCAGGCAATTTTTTTGGGATGCTTCTTGTCGGAACCACGCCGTACCTCACCTTCGTACGGCCCGGTCGAGGATAACAGCCGTTCGTAGTCCATGCTGGTTACCACGTTCTGCATCTTTCCGTAGCAATATTCCTCTTTCACCTTAGGATCAAAGGGCTCAATGCCGGAAGACAGAATTATCGCCCCTACATTTACTTCTACCTTCTCCGTCGTTTGTTTGAAATCTATGGCGCCGGACTGACATACGCCTCTGCAAATATCACATTTTTTCTCTTTAAGGTAAAGACAGCTTTCATCAATATAAGCGACAAGGGGAATTGCTTGAGAGAAGAACACATGGACGGCTTTATTCTCCGATATTTCCTGATTAAATTGATCAGGATATTGAACCGGGCAGTATTTTACACAGGTCGAACAACCCGTGCATTTGTCCTCTTTAATGTATCTTGGCTTTTTAATCAGGGTTACCTTAAAGTCTCCTGCTTCCCCTTCTACACGGTCAACTTCAGTAAATGTCATAACCTCTATATTTGGATGCCGGCCGACCTCGACCAGTTTGGGTGAGAGAATTCACATGGAACAGTCATTGGTGGGAAAGGTTTTGTCAAGCTGGGCCATATGCCCGCCAATGCTAGGTTTTTTCTCAACAAGGTAAACCTTAAAACCGGCATTTGCAAGATCAAGAGAGGCCTGAATACCGCTGATCCCTCCACCGACAACCATCACGTCTCCAAAATTACTGTCGCCAAGACTTTCGGAAAATTGTTGAATTATTTCTTTTGGCAATACTTCGTTTCCCACTATCTGTCTCCTCATCGTAATTCTTTGGGTCCGTAGCGCCCGGGTCAGACGATTTAAATCACTTCCTGAATAATTTCTGTGATGTCTTTAATCTCTATGACGTCATCATACTCCAGATTAAGGCGGCTTTCCTCAAAATTGGTGATGCAGTATGGGCAGGAAGTAACCAGCACCTCCGCCCCAACCTCCTTGGCTTGTTCTAATCTGAGGTC